>CALKLP010000062.1 GCA_937991965.1 uncultured Verrucomicrobiales bacterium | reverse complement strand
CCTCTGAAGAAGAATCCTGCCTAGCCGTCTGAGTCAGTATTTCCATGACGTCTACAAACTTTTTGAGTATGTACCGATACTTTTCGTGACCGGTTCCATCACTAGTAGATGTCCTGTCAGCCTCTCCGAAACAACAAAACTCATTCATCTTCCTCAAGAACCGAGCATTCTCTGCCTTTTGTTGAATGTCGTTGTAAATATCCAATTCCTCCTCTTGTGTAATGAGCCGGGGAGATTTAGACCGCATGATCTCCCTTGTCAATTTAACACTTGCAGCATTTTTCTGTTGCTGGGTAAGAGGCTGTGACTGGTCACCTAGAATAGATTCAACTTTTACCAAAAGTTATCAACTATATGATTCGAATCTGATAATAATTGATTCCGCGTTTGATACACGAAAAATATAATATTTCCTAAATGTATACAATAAAAGAGATGCCTTATGTGTCCGGAGCCGTCCTCCGAAAAGAATACGGAATCTCTAATTCTTCGGCGAGAAGATGGAGAGTCAACGGAACCATCAAAACTATCGAAACGGCGGGTGGACACTTCCGTTACCTACTCGAAGATGTCGTTAACGTCCGATCAAAAACAAAAGACACAAATGGAGAGAACCAACGAAGAAGGATCTGCTACTGTAGAGTCAGCTCCTCGAAACAAAAAGACGACCTTAAAAAGCAAGAAGAGTCTTTCCGGGAAAGTCACCCGGAACACGAAATCATCAAAGATATCGGGTCAGGGATCAACTTTAAACGAAGAGGATTTCTGCGAATGGTTGACTCCATACTGCAAGGAAACGTCGAAGAGGTTGTTATCGCTCATAAAGACAGACTGTGTAGGTTCGCCTTTGATTTCTTCGAATGGATATGCAGACGAGGAGAAACAAATCTCGTGGTCCAAGAGCAGGTCCTACGTTCCACAGAACAGGAGCTCACCGAAGATCTCGTTACCATCATTCAGTTCTTTTCTTGTAAACTCCACGGATCAAGGAGGTACAAGAAAAGAAACATCGTCGAAGCCCAAAGTACAGATGAGATCCAGGAAGGTTCGGATCAAGCCGACCAAGGAACAATCGAAGATTCTCAGGTTCTGGATGTCGACGTACAGGAAGACCTACAACGAAGCCCTGAGATTAGTCAAGGACAGGAAATCCAAGGCTAATCTGGTTCTCAAGAAACTCGTAGTCACCAGGAGAGATTCAGATGAGGGAACCAAGTGGGAAACCATAAAGAAATCACCTGCTGACATCCGAGTATCAGCTGTAAGATCTTTGTGCAACAACTTTACGAGCGCTAAAGCTGCTTATCGGGAGAGACTCAAGAGAATCAAGAGTGGAAAGATCAAGAACAAGAGAAACAGGATGAAAAACTCAGGTTTCAGGAGAAACAGGTTTAGGAACACGAAGCCCTTCGAGATCAAGTACAAGGCTAGACATCTGACTTCTGATTCTTTCGAACTCGAAGCCAAGAGTATCAGGATGGACCAGAAGAACCTGACCTTGTTTGGTTCGGACCCCAAATACTCGTTGGACCTAAGTGTCTCTGAGGTATTATCAGGAACCAAGAGTCAGCCGAACCACTCCTGTAAGATCTGTTACTGCTTTGGACGATGGTACTTTGTAATCCCCGAAGCACTAAAACCCGATAAGGAACCTATGGATACGGACTCTGAACCGAGAGTGGTAGGTATCGATCCTGGACTACGCAAGGCATTCACATGTGTATCGAACCAGGGAAGGATTGATGAGATCGGTATTCAGACAAGAACGATCGTGGAGGAAATAAACAAGAAATCACGCGGGATCCTCAAAGCCATCAAGGAATCCCAGAGCAATTCGAAGAGGAACAGACTCACAAGGGCCTGGTACCGCGTTAACGCGAGAGCCAAGGACCTTATGACGGATTTCCACTTCAAGACCATCAAATTCCTCACGGATCACTACGACGTAATCATCCTGGGAAAGATCAATGTTCAACAGCTCATGTCCATGAAGTCCCAGAGCAAGTCCAATAAGGAGATGTTCAAGTTCCTCAGTCACTTCCTATTCAGACAGAGACTTTTGATGAAGACCAGTAACATGACATCCAAGACCGTCATCGTCCAGGACGAGTCGTATACGACACAGACATGTGTGAAGTGTGGTGTCCTCAAAAAGGATGTGGGTGGTTGCTCCGTTTACGATTGTTCAAGATGTAACTTCAAGATCGGGAGGGATATTAGCGGAGCATCAAATATTCTACTTCGATGTGTCTCCGAAATACACCAGAAAACAACCAGTTTTTCTGGCAACAAGAGAAAGATCAAATGACCGATCTTTCGGTGGATTTCGTTATTGTCCATTAAAAGTTTTAGGGAATGTCCCTGTCAACAGTATGCTGATTTCTTCGTGAGAAGGTATACTGGATAGTTTCAATCCGCGTTCATTCTGATACCTTTATGGTTACCTCATTTGACGGGATTGACTACGTTTGATGTTAAACTAATAAACGGTACCATGTAATTCCTGTCGTTACCCAGACTCAGGCCCAGGCTCGTGAGGTATTCATTGTTTTCGAGATGGTACTCCATGATACCCACTCTCTCGATATAAGTGTACAAGAAGGGGATCACCTTTCTCTCGTTAGTTTCATTCTTCAGAAGAATCTTGCAGCTACTCCCCTTGCAAAATCTCGCATTCAGGTCGAACCTCCCACAGAACCGAGGCCATTCTTTTCTGGAAGCATGCTTGACTTCTCTCAGTAGACGGCAAAGATCATTGATCTTCCCACAGGATCTCTTGATACTTGTCTTGGAAGTTAAGATGAATAGATCCCCATCTGTATCTAGACAGGCCTTCCTCAAATGTTGAAACAGTTTTGTGGCTTCTTCAACTTTGGTTTTTTCCATCATCTATGATAGGATTGGAATAGTTGTAATAGTTAGAAAGAAATTAAATCCCATTGTTTCGTTTAAAGTTTCTCAATGGTGTATTTTTTTGCATTGATTCATATTTGATTTGTTATCAATTTTTAGTATTTTGTCTTGGAAGATAGACATTGGTTCTAAACCAGACAAACACTTGTATAGTTTTGAAAAGGTTCAAGTGTAAATCGAGGCTTTGGACTCACTGGACATACCACTTGATACCACTTGAAACCACTTGAAACCACTTGAAACCACTTGATACCACTTGATACCACTTGAAACCACTTGAAACCTTGTCCAACAATTGTACTAAAATTGTTAAAAAAATGTTCATTTCTAGTATACACGATTGATTTTAAATAAATCATTAAATGACATTGGAGGATGAAATACAAAGAGCGATATTAGAGTCAGAAAAACAAGGTAGGTTAGAGGACAGGAAACGCCGGAGGGCCGGTGAAATTGAAATGGGGGACACTGAAACGGGTGATATTCAAAGAGCTATACGCGAATCTCTTTTCATTAGTGGACCTGGTGGATATCCCAGCACAGATGATATGGATGACGATATGGATATACCCCTTCTTCCCCCTATTGATTCCGATAGTGATTCCGATAGTGGTCCCAGTCGTGGTTCCGGGAGTGTTCCCAGTCGTGGTTCCGGTCGTGTTCCCAGTCGTGGTTCCGGTCGTGTTCCCAGTCGTGGTTCCGGTCGTGTTCCCAGTCGTGGTTCCGGGAGTGTTCCCAGTCGTGGTTCCGGGAGTGTTCCCAGTCGTGGTTCCGGTCGTGGTTCCGGTAGTGGTTCCGGTAGTGGTTCCGGTCGTGTTCCCAGTC
>CALKLP010000061.1 GCA_937991965.1 uncultured Verrucomicrobiales bacterium | reverse complement strand
CTCTCCTCGCCCTCCTTCTCCTCTTCGTCCTCCTTCTCGTCCTTCTCATTCTTCTCCTCTTCCTCTCCCCCTTTTCTCCTGCCCATTCAGATGCAGCTTGCTCAGCTGCAGAAGCCGCCGCACGAAATACCGCCCTGGTCTGATCACGTGCGCCTCGTGGTGCAGTTTTCCTGTACTTCGGCGAAGGTTTCATCCAATCCCAAACTTTTTGCGAAATTCCTAACATATACACTCTGCCCGCGGTACTCGTAAGGAGCCGAAGCTGTGCCTCTCGGTCTTAGTGGCTAGAGGCTAGGAGGAAATTTTATACCGTCTGTGCAAATATTGCGATACTACTTTCTTTTTATATTATATATTTTCAGTAACGTCACTTGTTTTCCGTACGGTTTGAATACGATCTCTATGATATCTATGTAATAGTGTGATTCGGTGTCATTGTGTTTCAACCTGGTACCGAAATCGGAGTGGGGGCCTGTTGGTATGTCAAGGTCGTTGCCCCCGGGTATTTCACGGCGGTACCGCGTGTGGACGATAAACGCTTCCTCGCTGATGAAGCCATCACGGACAACATGGAGCAGCTCCAACGAAAGAAGAAGAACGGCGAGAAGAAGGGCACTTCACGGTCAGGCGAAGTCGACGGGCGGGTGGGGAAGGAGGAGGAGAAGGAGGAGCAGACATGGTGCGGGTATGCTGTACGATGACAATACGGGCATCGTGTCGCGATCGTCAAAAGGGCTGGAGACGATGATGACGGTGATCGTGTTTGCGTGCTCGGCGTTCGGGTTTACGGTCTCCGAGGCGAAAACATATACCATTGTGATACGCATACATATTACACGAGTTGGCGGGGCAAAGTGTCATGATTGCGAGACGTGTACCACTGAACCACCAGTCATCTACGCCACAAGTACACGCGGCGTTCCAACATCACTCCCGGCCCGTCGCCTAACCCGAGCGGCTCTGCTTGCTCTATGTCGTCTCACAGTTGACTGCTCTCCCTCTCAAGAAACTGCGCACTGTCGTTCGTGGTGGTCTACACCGAACCCCGCCTGAATGGTTCGCCTGCACCTAAGATCTACATTGAGCAAGGTGCAGGCCCCTCTGATTCGGTGTTAGAGTAAAGGTTGCCGGGAACGCTTGAGCGACATACCCGCGTGTACATCGTCCTTCAATATAATAATATGCCTTCAACCGCCGTGGACGCACACGCCACCGAGTTCATGACCAGGAATACAAAAGAGTGGTCAGTCTAGGGGCGTGTTTCGCTTGAGATCACAGCCATTACCTTGTTGAACATGGACTTTGCAGTCCAATAGTATCTATTTGGTTCAGAAGTAGCAGATAGTCAGAACAATATTTTTCCCTGAGTCGTGATGGCATCTGAAAGATGTGGGCTCTCGCCCATCCCATTTCAACTTAATCCCGAATACAGAACGCCATCCTCACAATACCAAAACAGACCAATTGTTGAACATTTTTTCCGAGTAATCATCTGCCTTCCTATGCCGTGCCTTAACTTTAGCTCACGCTGATGAGCCGCATACCCAGAAATTTGGAAAAGTCGGGGAATCACCGGTTCCACGAACTAAAACATGCGTCGAACATGCGGCTCCTGAAACCCCACTCAAAATCCTCTCAATTATCTTAATGGATAGGTTCTGCCACCGGGCAAACCGCGAACAATTGAAAAGAAGAAAATATTTAGGTGCCGTATGATAAGGGAAACCAGGCCAAAAATCTCCCGGGGGCAGCCAGCATGGCGGCGAGGGGGGGGGTGAGAAATCGACAAATACATGAAACAGGAAGGTGGCACTACCTACTGCCTCGCGAGGGGGAGAAGTGCCTAGCTGATAATGTAGAGCAAAGAGAATAAAACAATATCACAAACAGGCCTGTGCCACGTTATGAGTAAACGTATTACGCTCTCTCGCCCCCCGGCTCGGGGCTGAGGGGGGCATGAGCATGGCGAAAATTGATGGAACACGAAAGAACTACAGTTCTGTGCCTCCAGTAGCGAGGTGTTAACCCCGACGGTGGCCCGACACTGACCGAGGGAGGGCGTCAGGACGAAGAAGAATATAACAAAGCAGGGACCACCCCAAACCCAGCGCTAACGCAGAAAACGCCACAAACAACTCAAGGAGAAATAACCAAGCCCCAAAACCTCGGAAAACAAATGGAAAACTATCGAGTGCGGCGGCGGGGTGAAAACCAACCAACCACGGCCGCGCCTCGAAATCCATAAATGTCCGTCAAGGGCGTATAGAGCGCCGGAGGGTGAGGAAGGCTAATCGTCCCCGGGTTGTCCAGAAATCGGACCAGATAAACCCCGCCATTTTACTCGCGACCGTTCTCCAAGGCGACCCAAACCCATATTTGCCCTTGTACCAAACGTCGTTTCCCTTAGGGAGTACTGTGTCTCGGAAGCATCGACGGCACCCCGTGCGCGCGACACAAGTGTAGCGAGGGGGCTAAAAATATTCGATTTTGGTTCGTGAAAGTTCACGCCGTGACACCTCATCGCGCATTCGGTGATGAAGGCGTTTGGTTCGGCGGTATTGGTTCGGGGTACCAGCCAATAACAAAACATGTGGGTGACAGAGTGTTGGATGTCCATTTACGACTCCAAAGATGCCTCAGAGAGCCTCACAAAATGCGTCACTTATAGCACCGCGACGACGTCTCGTCGCCCCATGAACCGACTGGCGGCCGTTAACCTTCTTCACTTCAAGTCGTTCGAGGGGAGCCGCAACGTCGTTCTGAGTGACGTTGTACGGAGGAAACCTTTTCAAAATGTTGTTGAGCATGTGCTGCGTCAGTCTCCCCGTTAGGCATTTACGCATGTCGCTGCTGCCGTGAGTATTGGATAAGGGCTTTCGTCGTTTGATCGCCTCTTGCCCGCGAGCACCAGAACCCGGCAAGGCGGAATGTAGATAAAAATTTAGGAGGTTATCGCCGAGTGGCGAGCCATGTCGGGTGTCGGCGGCGGAGCAAGAACCCACTGCTAGCGCTTTTAAGGGTCCGTTCAGTCAAGTACGAGTTTGGCCTTGAGTACCTTACCGTGTTGGCCTTCATGCCCTCGAAATGGCGAAAGCCAAGTTGTACACGAAAACCCAACCATCCACGGCGAATTTGGAGACTGGGAGCATCACGCCGCAAAGACGGAGTTTCGGCGTTACACGCGGGAAGCGTTGAGGGCATGGTGCTTGCGAACAATATCGTTCGCACGCTGCTGTCAATCTGTAGCCAGATCGAAGTAGGCCAGGTGCTCACGGGCTACACTTTGGTGTCCCGCGGCTCCAGAGCGTGCGAACACTCTCAGAAGGAGACATGAAAATCTACCCATGTGGACCTTGTTGGGGGCCCAACTCGTCGCCGCGCTAACCAAACTGTTTTATGCGAACTAGACATGAGGAAGCTGCAAATCACCGAAATCTTGGTGTTCGTTGACGGCTATATATAATTTGGGCCATGGTGTGATTTACCCGCTCAACGCTTTCATGTTCGTTTTAATGATAAGATCGTGCAGCAAGTCTATGCACCTCCTGAATGCGGATAATCAGCTTGTGAAAGCTTAGCGCGAAAACGGACGACGTTGTCCGAAGGGATGGTGCGTGGACCTTCAAAAATAGATATGTATTTACGGACAAGGATGTTGCCCGTGCCCTCAACGGTAACTTCTTCGGCGGTCACACGGAACGAATCGGCTCAATACTTGAAACGGTCGGTGACGACCAAGATGTAGCTGTTGCCTCGCAACGTGACCGGGAGAGGGCCGTAGTAGTCGACGCGGATGGCGATGCCAAGACCTTCTGGCACAGGCATGAAGATAATCAGCCATCGGACAGTCAGTCGTAAGGTTTTACGGGCTTGAGCTTGGCAATGCAAACGGTGGCGAAGCGACCAGCAGGTGCATACGTTCATGCCGTTCCACCAGAAACCGCTCCAGCATGCAAAGGGTGCACGTGCCGCCAAGGTGTCAAGTGGTCGTCGAATAGCAAGCTCGCATTAGCCAAGGGCGCATGACCAACGGTAAGTAATTGCAAACAGGCTTGTCGCTCATCAAGAAATCGTTCGCCCCACAGAGCTAGGAGCGTCAAGGGCCGGCGGCAGCGTCGGATTACATGAGTGTATGTCGTCGTCGGTTGTGTGCAAGCGACATACATTTGTCAGCTCTTGAACTTCGGAACGGGAAGGACGCTAGTGCAAGAGGAACCTCGACAATTCGTCGGGTAGCAGGGCCAACGACCTGCCGATAGTGATATAGCTCATTGCGTCATGGCACGTTGGATCAGCCTGCCCTTCTTGCTCCCAGTCGGCATACGAAACTCGAGTGATGAAACAAGCGAACTGCAATCCATCAACGTCGCCAATGGATAGTATGTTTTCAAGTGCAGCTGACGTGTCGCTAGAATTGGGCGGAGGTCGTAAAAGAGGAGTTTCAACGGGCACTTTTCGCGGTCTCGGTCGGACGGAACGGGTAGTGTTGACAGAAGAGACGCTAAGAGCAGGGGTCGCGACAGTGGACGCGGTCGGCCGCAGCCGTTGGGTTCGCGGCGGGGTAATAGCAAGCCGGAAAGGTGGTCGAGGGGCCCCACCGGTCTCGAAGGTACAATCTAACATGGGGGGGTCATTACCGGTTGTTGTCGCTGTTCGTCGGCGCGTCCGAGTTCATATAAGGTCCGAAGGTGGGCTCGCCGATCGAAGCGCTGGAGTGCCAAGCAAGGTATACCCGAACACGGTGGGACCAGAGGTTGCGAGGGAGTCCATGTCCTGTACAGAACTCATTGATAGAGGAGTTGACTGGATGACGGTCGTCGCCGCAGCCAGGGCTTCCGGGGGGGGCGTGATGCCCTCGGTAGGTACGAAAAAAACGGAATGGAAAGCAGAATTGGCGGAAGGTTAAAAACGCCCCGCGGCAGGTGCAGCCTTCGATGATGGCGACGGAGGTATAATAACAGAGCGATGAGTCTCCACGAAGAGGCAGCGACACCATCAATCCTTAAACGCGGCTCCCTTGGGAAAAGTCATGAAAATCGGTAGCGGGGAGGAGGAGCTCACCTACGGCAGAACTTTCAATGCGGGGCACGAGCCCACCCAACGGAACGCTTTTGGTGTGGGACACGAACCCACCCAAGCCGACCCCTGCGATCGGCGAGGGGCGAGTGCGTACCCCGCAGGCCCGTATGTTGTAGATACCGCCATCCTCAATGGGTTGAGGCTTGTCGACCCATCTCGGTCATGCTCCGTGGCAGGCGCTGGCACGCCCGCCAGAAAATCGGCGTTACCGTTGGCGCTGCCTTTGCGGTACTCGAGTGTGTTTTTGAATTGGATGGGGAACTTTAGCTACCGCTGGACTCAGGCATTGTCGGTCCACGCTTTGCCAATGTTCTCCAATGCCTTGTGGCTGGAGAATTTGCTGAATATATTTCGCTAAAGGTACCCTCGGAGGTGTGTGAGAGCATAAACAATGCTGTCGGACTCCAGATCTAAAGGAGTCCATAGCCTGTCCAAGTCAAGCGTAGCCCGGCTGATAGACCCGATGGGTTTCTTGAAGGCGCCCGCCTGCTCCTCTTCGAGCGCGGCGTCTAACTCGTGGAAGAAAGCGTCACTATACACGTGGAACTGGTGTGAGCAACTGAGAAAAATCAAAAGCGGCCGTAACATTTTTTCCATTTCGGGCGTAAACACAAACTTAACCGCATGCAGAGAAGCGAGTTGCTCGGATGGAACCTCCAGTACAAGTCGGAAAGGATATTGCGGTAATAGTTGATATCACCCATCAATGAACGGACCTGCTTCATATCCGTGGGCTTCGGCGAGTATTCTGCTCGTTGCTTTTTAGCGTTCGGGCATAGACCCGCCGGAGAAAACGAGTGGCCGATAAAGTTCGCATCTGTGGCACCTAAACCCGGCCTTCGGGGGGGAAAGCTTTAGATTTGCTTTCTCGGATGTTCGAAAAGGTATCAAATCGTCTGGATGTGCACTATGTAAAAATAATCGAACTCAGCGGCATCATCAAGGTAAGCAGCCACCTGCTTCAAGTCTGTGATTGCCTGATTGATAACCTTAATGAGCTTTCCGGCCGAAGCGCAGTTGCCCTGAGGCACGACGAGCGAATCGCTGATGCCCTCGGGTTTGCAGAACGCTGTAAGGGGAACCGCATCCTTGTCCGCCTCGGCGGAAAGCAGAAACAAGGTTAAACAGGGAAAACGCCCGTCTTGAGCCCAAGAAAACTAGAACGTACGTGGTAGCGCACCCGGGTAATCGGTAGCTGGATGAGCTTACTGGTTTTATTGAGCATTTTGTAGTCCACTGCGATTCTCACGTCCCCGGGGATATTTCGGTATGAGCCCCAGGGGGCGTGAATAAGGAGATATCGAGTGCTGGACCAATCCAGCCACGAGGTGCTCGTTGAGGGTCGCGTCCACATCTATATCCAGTGGAGGACTTGTTTGCGGTGGGGCCGAGATGTTACCGGATCACTGTTCTCCGGGACCGAGACCTCAAAAGGCATCAAGGATTAAGAGCCAAAGTCCGTTTTTGAGGTGGAAAACACAGTCGGGGAACTCACAGAGCACAATACCCAATTGCTGGATATCGGAAGGGTTTTACTTCGGGGCATGTAGATTAAGTGCAACCTCCCGCAGGTGTGGCGGCAGTCGGGCCCAGACGGGCAAGAATAACGAACCCTGGTCGGGTTTAATCGATTCGCTAGCACTGACGAGGGAGGCGGCACAACCGTTTCACTTCGGGTGGGCGAACGTATGACAGCCGGAAGCTGGGGTTCTGCAGTTTGCTTAGATTGGGGATCAGTTGCTTGGTAGGCGAGCTGCAAATCCTTTAGCGGAATACGCACAAGTGAGGCGTGGGCGACCCCGATGAGATCGCCCGGTCCGTCATGCCGACGACGCCATTGGTTAGGGCACTGGGTGGAGAACAGAGTATCCCGGCGCGTTCGTGCTATTGAAGCATGTCCTCGGTATTACCCACTTGCTTAAGATCAGAAGTAGGAGTTAAGCAGCTTGATAGTATTGCCTGAGTCATGATGATATCTGGACAGTGTTGGCTCTCGTCCATCCGATCTCATGATTGTCTCGAATACAAAACGCCATTTTAACTGTACGAAAGTTGACCAATTATCCATTTTTGGAGTAAATACCTGTCTTGCTAGGGCGTACCACAACACTGTGACTCATACGCGTCATTCAACATTGTCGCACCTGCGGCGGACGTATTCCGCGATGCACTCGATCTCTCAGTCGGACTTAAGACTCGGGCCGCTCGTCGTAGAAATTTGGGCGTCGAGTGTTTACGAAGTAACTCGGCACAGTCTGGAAAGACCGAAAGATGAGAGTCAAAGCTAAAATATTGTACCTTTCTAAAACTTTTAGGTAACTTCCACATCTTCCTCTTGGCATCAGGTATCAGAGTAGAGTCGATTGGTACATATACTACGTCACGGCAAGGGGTCAAGCAAATCAAAGCAGCATTTTTGACATTTAAAACCGCACGGCGAGTGGACATATCGAATCACAGCAGTGTTGAACCGGCCAAGAAGACGGTACGTTTATCAAGTGTAAGCTAATACATACCTTGTACATGCTAAGACCAGTCAAAAGACGTGAACAAATCCATCATAGAACCCGAGCTTGGGGATTGCCCACGTTGGTGAGACGGGCGTTCTCGGTGTCACCCTCCCGTGGGAACGAAGGACGGGGGATCGGAAGCGGTACTCGCGAAAGAGCGGGCAAATGATGTAGGGCCAGAAAGGTATTGGTGTAGAGGAAGTGTTCGGCCAGAACTTAAAGTCCACTATATAAACCCAGACAGAATATGTATTTTCATTTTTTATAATAAACCCAGACAGAATATCCCCACATAATTCCTCGTGGCAACCTTGCCGCGCGAAAACAACATCGACACGAACTAGTACCGAGCGGAAGAAACGTCTCCTCAAGGACTACCCAGTCCAGACTTGGTATGGGTAGTGGCACTCAGCGACTGCGCATGACTTCAAAAACGTACGCGCGGTAACAGGCCGGGCGAAAAACGAGAAACTCGGCCATGGAGACAGCGTTCGAGAGAGAAGCGACATTTCGTGCCGAGATGGAGATTGAACGGATGCCACTCTAAAGGCAGAGGAAAATATAAAATTTCAGATTTCCGTTGTTGTCTTGGCTTTCACAAAGATCCTATATATAGCCGCAAAGTTCCCCTTTGGGGCGGGGTTGACTTGGTATCCCGGCGGCGTCACAGGTCAAAGGTAGGGAACACACAGCCTTCCGTTGGTACATCTGACGGTCGTTCCTAAAAAGCACAAAACAAGTCAAGAATCGTGGCACAAAATGAGTTCCTGCATTTGCTATTGCTGTAGGCTCTGTGTACCTGGTATGACGTCCGACCATGTGGGTGATTGTTGTACCGGACGCGTAAATGTTGGTGTCGTCGCTCAATATTTTGCTCTGCACCAACCACATACACCATGACTACTGGCACAAAGACAAGAGCTTATAGCACGTTTCCTGCGATTGTTGTGATGCTGGTGGTTTCCGCGTGTGCACGTACTAATTTTGTGACAGCATACCTGCCACGTACACATACTACCTGGTGCATACAGAAGCGCAAAAACTTACACAAACACACAGAAGCGCCGTCTGTGTGGTTGTCACAAAGGAGGGAGCTTTCATTGCGGCTGCTGTTGTACCGTGACTGCCACAAGTGCTGAGTCTGGAGGGCCACGTGTGGTGCGGCGGCACAGCAGAAGCCGCAAAACGAAAAAAAGGCTAAGTAGTGGAACTCCAGTATGGAAGGGCCTACTCGTAGTGGCACCTGTCGATCGATACACTTAGTCTACTTTCCCGCAAAAATTCACAATGGTGTCTCAGGCAGGCCGTGATTATTATATACTAAAAAAAATGAGATTTCAAAGAGTGAGGTATAGGGTTTGATTCTCACTCTCATTCCACAATGAGCAGCAAGGGGGAAAGTTGCTCACGTGTCAAAAACTTGCAAACTCGCGTACTTCAAAAACACCCACATGGAACGATGACAGCGATGCAATCATCGCATGCTGATCAATGCCGAAATGGAGTCGGAGGTAAAATCTGAAGAACTGCATAGGGGTTCCTGACATAGTCCGAGATATATGTCAGATTCAGCGTGGGGTTGTGTGGCTGGACTTGAGTGTAGAATGGACTACTGGTAGTAGCTTCTGTCGATCGACACCCTTGGTCCACTTTCGTCACAAAGAACATATCTGGTTTCCCATGGGCCTTGCGCGGCTCGAAGAAACGGGTCAGGCAGCAGTATGGGTCTTGCTTCGAGGGTCGTGTTCGGTGCGACCACGTCCCAGATTCGACACGGGGAGCATAACAACACGATAAAGGTGCCAATCCCAATTACACGGGTGGAGGGAGGCCGTTTTGTCATAGGCAAGTCGTTTTCCATGTTTAGTGCGATGACTGCAACATAAGCCACAGGGCTAGTGCAACATGTACATTCACATTCACATGATGCTCGAGACATGCGCTGCTGTTGCTGGCTGTATGTATCTGCGTCGGTTAGCGGACAACAAAATGAGTAAAACAACAGGGCTGATGTTGTGTTACGGGTGAAAATTAGGAGCGGTTAAAGCAATACCAGAGCGGAGCAGGCTTTTAAATAACAACAAATGCTCTGGTATCCATTACTCCTACTGGGCTCAGCAAGGCGGATCGCAACCCTCTGAAAAAAGAAGCCAGTTCATCGGCGTTGAACGCTCACAGCACCGCCAAGGAGCTCGGCCGAGAGTCCACCACGCGTCGGGCCACCTGCACTATCTGCATTTTTGGTGGAAGCTTGTGAAAGCTTCCGTGGAAGCTTCCATCGCTTCCATGGAAGCTTCCACGACTTCCACGGAAGCTTTCGTCGCTTCCATGGAAGCAATGGAAGCTTTTATGGAAGCATGGAAGCTTCCATAGATGCTTCCACGCTTCTATGCCGTGGAAGCTTCCACGGGAGCAACTTCCACGGAAGCTTTCATGAAAGCTTGCACGGAAGCTTCCACGGAAGCAACTTCCACGGAAGCTTTCACGAAATCTTCCACGGAAGCAACTTCCACGGAAGATTCCACGGAAGCAACTTCCACGGAAGCTTCCACGAAAGCTTCCACGGAAGCAACTTCAACGGAAGCTTCCATGGAATCAATTTCCACGGACGTTTCCGTGAAACCTTTTACGGAAGCTTCCACGGAAGCCAATTCCATGGAAGCTTCCATGAAAGCTTCCGCGGAAGCAACTTCCACGGAAGCTTCCGCGAAAGCATCCACGGAAGCAACTTCCACAGAAAAAACTTCCACGGAAGCTTCCGTGAAATCTTTTCACGGAAGCTTCCACAAGAGCAACCTAACCCTAACCCTAACCCTAACCCTAACCCTAATCTACCCCTAACCCTAACCATATCTCCCATGGAAGCTTCCACGGAAGCTTCCATAAAAGCTTCCGTGGAAGTCACTTCCATGAAAACTTCCATAACTTCCGCGAAAGATTCCATTACTTCCATGAAAGCTTCAATGGAAGATTTCGTGGAAGTTACGTCCATGGAAGCTTTCGTGGAAGCTTTCGTGGAAGCTCCTGTGGAAGTTACTTCCGTGAAAGATTTCATATCTTCCATAGATTCCATGGAAGCTTTCGCGGAAGCTTTCGTGGAAGCTTTCGTGGAATCTTTCGTGGAAGCTCCCGTGGAAGTTACTTCCTTGGAGGCTTTCATATCTTCCATATTTTCCATGGAAGCTTCCATCGCTTCAATTGCCTCCATGGAAGCTTCCATAACTTGCATATCTTCCATGGAAGCTTCCATGAAAGCTTCCCGTGGAAGTTACTTCCGTGAAAGCTTTCATAACTTTCGCGAAAGCTTCCATTACTTCCGTGAAAGCTTTCATTGAAGCTTTCGTGGAAGTTACTTCCATGGAAGCTTTTGTGGAAGCTTTCGTGGAAGCTCCCGTGGGAGCTACTTCCGTGGAAGCTTTCATGGCTTCCATATCTTCCATGAAAGCTTCCACGGGAGATTTCATCGCTTTAATTGCAAGCTTTCATGGAAGCTTCCATAGCTTCCATATCTTCCGGTGAAGCTTCCATAAAGCCGGTGAAAGCTTCCACAGAAGCTTTCATGAGCTTCCACGCAAAATGCAAGTAGTGCCGGAGACCGCCGCGTCGTGTGTACCACATGCTTTCTTGCTTGCCCCGCAACAAAACACCAAAGAAGAAAACCTCGGTCGCCGGAGAACAGCATGCAAAAAAAATGTGCAAATTGTTCAGACATATATGAGTAGCCAGCGAGAACAACGAACACAGTCGACTTGGCAAGCTATATCTTCTATCTGCCATTAGACGACGATCCCCACCTAGAGCTACTTGTACGAGTACTCTGGTACAGCGCAGTACCCCTGCTGTCGCCTGTCGGGTCGATTGTCGAGCTATATGCTATGAAGGGTACCGCTGTGTAGCCACGGCTACATATCAGATCAATCGTTTCAATGTGCATCGACGGATGGCTACTGCTTTAGTAAACTTACCAAGATTGTCGTTGTTTGTGAGCTGGTCGCCCAGTGAGCAGGAGATGGATACCGTTTCTAGCTGACTATCAGCGACAGAAGATTTTTTTCTACGGGCGTGGTTCGCACGAACTTTGACATGGGTGGATAACTCGATGCTCGCGGAACAAAACTCCGTCCCCCTCTTTAACATTGAGGCCCAGTTACAACCGGGAGTCAAAGGACGACCCGGCTACCCCTGACGTTCAGGAACACCACCACAGTACTTTGTTAGACATATTTTGAACAATACATCGCTCTAGCGTGGTGGTCGACATGTACATCTGCATGGGAGTGAGGTGTTGCCGTACAATGACCAAATTTGAGTACCATGGAGTATATTCTGGCTTGGAATTTTACCATTACTCTGTACATAGGTATAGGTATATAATGAAGACGAGTGTCGCCCGTGAGATTCACAAGTTTGATGTTCTTGACTTACAAAACACGATACCAACTCCGGAACAACGTCAAAGGCCCTGGCGTTAACGTTTTCGTTACCGCGGGCATGATTTAGAGCGGGAGAGGTTTTGCTGGTATGGCGGCTGTGAGCCCGCCGATAGGTCAATTTCAACGATTATTTATCGATTTTGCGTCCACATTTCAATCCTCGCGATTCACGAGCTTGCAACACAATAGAGTAAAACGGTAATGTACTAATGCGGAATTTACTTATCCCCTTACTTCGCAAATACCGGTAGGTTATAGCCCTCCAACCGGTTACTATTGTGTTTTGCACCGTTGCGCGCAAACTATTTGTGCACCTCATATGTTTCTTATTTCATTGGAACGATATGTTGAAGTCAAATTTTACCCGCTCTGCCATTGGGGTGGAGCGGCTGATTCCACCCGCCAGCTAATGAAATCGGACGTTGAATCAGCTCGAGCCAAAACCTGCCGACAACCTCACTAGTTGCGTAAATCGAGCGGAGTTCCAAGCTGGAAGTCTCACAAACATGATGCCTTCTTGTTCGTTCCGATAGATCGATGCCGTCGCCCCAACGCAATGAGGTTGTGGGTTGGCGACACCGTTGCTCCGCAAATCCAAAGGGCGACCTGTGTATGGTCGGAATTACCAGGTGTACCTGACGACGACAGGTTTTCTTCGAATTCCAGTGCAGAGTGCGACTTCAAACTCGAAGTGCGACTTAAGCTACGCGTATCGACGCGTGCTACGGTAGAGGTGCATCAGTTCTATCCTGAGGTTCCGCAATTCGGGAGCTCAAGACCTTTATCGAAAACTGATCTGGAGAAAAATAAACTGTGACTACCGGATGAGAAGTCCCATGTCCTAGGTACACGACGAAAATCATAAACAAAAATGGTCTAGTTCCCACGGTTTTGGGGTAAGAAAACCCGTAATTCATACACCATTTAATAAGAAATGCTCCCTTTATCGTAGAATGGGGACAAAACCATACACATGGGTGTCCTTCCTGTAATACTCTCGAGGCCACTATCAACGCAAATAAGATAAACACTGAATCAAAATAGCTCAAACTCGAGGGATACCAGGAACATCAACCACAACAACCAACCAGGGTCTAAACCGCCCCCCTGCCAACCCTGCCGCGGGCATCACGTCTAGCAGTAGTGCTTGGCCTGCACTAAAACACAACTCAGGTTACGAGCAAGGCCATCGGTTTTGTCCCCAGACCCACGCGGAGACAGACACCTTATGCAGGTCGACCCCTTGCAGAATGCTGGACTACCGTACATGCAGTATCACCTCTGTCGAGCCTACGAAGAAACAGTCAGGTGTCTTGAAGTAGTAGGCAACAATAACACACTCCTCCGTGTTCGTTCATGATCGTACTGCCCAGTAGTGTATGACTGATCTACTAGCGTGGAATATGTCGGAGTGCCATACACGCTGTTTGGGAACGAAATCCGCCATAACGTCTCGCATGACGACGAGACTTTACACCCACTTTGTCGACCTCGTTACATCGTTGAAGGTGGGACGTTTGTGGGGCATGGCGTGCTAACAGGTGCTGACGATATTTGCCAAATCAGCGGGGGACTCGGCGGCGATTTGCGGGCGCTCCTAATTCCCCACCACGGGCGTGAATATGTTTCTGCGGCACACGCCCGCGCAGGGAATGTTTCCGGAAATGAAATGCCAGACAACCACTCCAAAGTGTACACGTAATCCGTGTAGGACGTTCTCTCAGTGTAACGAGAACCATGCATGAAAAGGGACAGATCGAGGATGCGCAAGGGTACATAGGGCGAGGTTGGTCGTTTCTGGGAATACCCCTACACCAGGGTAAACACGGGACAAACGAGCACGAACGTGGTACTACTGGCGCGCACATGCAGTACGCGCAGTATCAAGAACTGCAAGCCTCGTTCGTGGTTTCCACGCCACCAGGAACATGGGTAACCGGACCAGCTCGGAATTTTCTCGTCTCGCCAAACCAATCCGACCACGAACGTAGAAGCCTGTATCGACATTAAGTATTATTGTAACCTTCTATCGACCACCTCTCGCTCACGAGCCGCAGCAGGCACATACTAGTAGCACTGACCCGAGACTGGTCATCGAGTGAGGCACGCCGTGTGAACACAATTCCTCGGCCAAACAAGGGGTAATACGATCGAACCTGCCGCGTCAGTGTTGACTCCGCGTGTGCGATGGCGTCGTATATTTGAGTACCACTAGTCGTCGATTTTTGCAATCTAAACGCCACCTCCGAGGCCGTCCATGGGTAGCTCATTTGGGTGCCTTTGTGGGCATCGACTGTGCAGAAGACCAAGGCTGTAGAGTTTGTTGCCTGAGGCCATTTGGAGGTCCCGAAGTCTCCAATATATAGATCGCAAGCAAGCACGATGGTTATGATATTCAGAAGCAGATATAGAGTTCCGCAGCTTTTGAAGATGTAGGTCTGCTACAACCCAGACACGGAGGGTATCGCGTTAATAGCGAACAATCAAAATATGCATGCGTTTGAGTAATTCTCCGTGAGCCTCCGATGCGAACACATTCACTGATGAGCGTAGAGTGTTCGTGATTACACTACAGAAGGAAGAATAGGACCGTGACTTCTTGAAGGACATGCGCGTCATGCCTCACCTTGACTCTGCCAACCACATTGAGCAGCACGTTTGTTGGCTTTAGATCCCCGAGAGTAGTCTCCTTGTGAGGTAAACTAGGCATTCCCGCTCAATGTCTACGATAATGGGGCGTGCGCGAGGTTAGACGAGAGTCTCCACTGAATCTCGCAACAGCGCGCGTAAGTCCCCGCCCAGAACTAACTCCATGACAAGGACGAGGCAACATTTTCGAGAAGTGACAACTCTGTAAAAGTTGACCGTGGGAGGGCTGCTCAAACGGATCATGGCCTGCAACTCCCGACAAAATGCCTTTCACCTGATATTCTTGTGGTCCGTCCCTACCTCAGGCTGCTTGATGCGACATTCAAGGTGTTCTTCTTGACCGGTGAATTTTCCTAAATCGTGCTCGACTTTCACCACCTAAGACATTGATGGATTGTGGGTGCAAGAGCGCAGAGTTCACCATGTTGTGAACATGATATCTACGCAGGATAGATGAAGAAGTCAAATGCAACAAAAGGGCAGATACATGAACATGCCAAAACACAACGGTCACATGCTTTAATGAAAACCCATACGTCGGCGGCATGAATTAGAGCAAGTTCAAGAGTGTATTTTGTAGGGTGTGGATATCGTGGGCGGGGTTCCGGGGTCGATACCAACAACACCCCGCGGTCCATCTATGTTCTTTTAGGAGTCATAATTCGAAGTAATATGAAGAATGGAAATTGACAGGGTGTTGGGGGTAGAAAGCGTTGGAAACGTTGCTGTGCTGGTATGGCATTCCACATTCTAGCTGGTGAAAACCACGGGTAACCTACCGAGGCAAACACGGTGGCGTGGATACTTGCCGCAAGGATACCACCAGGGGGAAAAACCCAAAAATTCATTCAACTTAGTACAGAGACAGATCACAATAATGGCTGGCGTTGATACTTTTGGCACATTACAAATACGTATGCTACACGGCTACCCCAAAGTTTAAATTATCCACTCCACTCAATAATCCACCGAAAATCTCTCTTGCGCAACATCCGAAAGTAATATAAACCAATCGTATAGTGAACATGATCAACGGTATGCCCCTCTCATGACGCCGTGTACATATGTATTCCATGTGTAGACTATATCTTAGAGGGAAAGACTGGCCGTGTCCACAACCCGGACCATAGGCCGTTTTTGTGTCTGGTGACAAGAGACAATCATTAATCTACTCACCTTGCAGGCCGCGTTCCGCCCGTTGTAGTCTTCTATGTACCCTACACCAAACCTGCCCTTCCCCAGCAGTTCGTCCGTTACTGTCACATCGCATCCGGGGATTTCAATTGCATCGAGTTTACTATGGAGCAGCAGTCGCCGGGCATCCGACAACACCGTTGCCGCCACATCCTCTTTCGATCTCCTCTGCTGCTTCATATAATAGACAAAAAAGAACGTAGAAAGGGACAACTACGGGCACGAAACTACACCTCGGTCGTGAAGGCGTTCCCAAGTAAACAATATGTTATCCCACGCTAGGGGTACAGGTGACGTCCTGAGCTCCAAACACGAGTAGCTAAATACATTATCGGAAATATGACTTCGAAGATGTTCGTTCGCGCAACCTGACCTGCTATTCTATGCGCTACGAGCCCTAAAGGAATATACTCGTCAACGTATATGCTAAACGGCAGATCCACGCTTCTTGAGGAGCTCAATCGGTCAGAAATGTTTGGCCCCAAACGTACCACAACTACGATCAGGTATACTTCGAAGTATGTTTTCACACGGATATGCTTTCGGATTCGTATCTGATGCAAGAGCACGTGTGTGTGCGTACCAGTATGTATGTATGGCAGTTACAACAGTTATCTTCTGTGTTGTGTCACAATACTGACGCGCGCGACGCAAATAATAGCAAGCCCAAATAAAACTGACTCAACTGACTATTCGTTTGCCCATAATATGTGTTGTGTTTGGTTCATGTGAGACACGGCTTACATTCTGGCGGTGAGGATCTATGTTAACGATTGTGGTTCGACAGACCACCAAACCTGCAAGTAGAACCAAGCTTGGCGGAAGCAGCAACAAGCACCAAACGAAACGCAATGAAGCCTTGTTTCGGTTACAGGCGGTACACAGCATCAGCAGCGAAGATGCAGTGCCGAACAGAGCAGATAAAAAAGGTCAACAGCACGAACAAAAACACTCAAAACGTTTTCGCCGAGGTACTCGCATTCATTTCGAGGTTTTGGTGCGGAGTGTTCATGGTGAGAGTGGCGCAAGAAATAAAGGTTTCGTCGGCAGCAGCACAGCTTCTTCGAGTTAGGGCAACGCAGCAGTAACAACAGCAACAACGAAGACAGCTGCGGCGGCGATATCTGCTACCCAAAACAGAGAAAGGGCGGATTGATAAAGCTTCCGGACACAAAAGACAATGGACGTGTGGATTCTCGCGTATTGGGCCATGCTGTATGTTCTGTACCTGCAGGACGTACAGTTTTAAAAAGGCCAATCTAAACAATAATAGCGTTGTGGCTTGCGGCTTTGTGCCTTTACGCCTAAACTTTTTAGCGGATTCGTACCACCGGTAACTGGCGCGCTGTACTACTCTGCTGCAAGTTGAAATAATTGCAGAAGAAGAGTAAAAAAATGGCTCGCTGTAGTGCTTGACTGCACTTCAAAAAAAACATGCCAGAAGAACAGCAATCAACATTCATCTGATTACTATACATCACATTTACATCGCCGTTGTATTTTTGGTAAGTCGTGCACGGGGGATCAAAGACAGTCGCGCGACTACACCGCACTTCTTGCGAGGCCTGTACGGGCGTGGGGGGTGCTGAATACGGCACCGTCTACTTCAATAAATGAAGTACCACGAACAAAATGACAAGGTGAAAAAACGGATACACCAGACACAAACAGAGGTCACCATCCCTGCGACCTTCCGCCCCGGGGTGATCTTTGTTTGTGGAAAGATCACCTCTTTCTTGGGATACACACATAGCGGAACTAGTAGGTAAACCACAGATAGGCAAGATGGATGCGACTCGCACCTTGACGCAAAGATTAAAAAATGTATCCTGATTATTGTGATTGTACCGCAGCTAAAGTATGTGCAGAAGTACATATGGGACGGGAACTCGAAGTTTGTAAAACAATTGGAAACAGTGCAGATGACAGCAGCTAAAACGACCTCACGTACGACGAGTAATACAGCACCAAGAACAGAACCACTGTAGGAATGCACCCACTTAAAACAATTAGATACGTGAAAAAGTTGAAATCGCAGCTATAGTTCGGAATACGCCAGGATCTCAAGAGGTTGCAAGCCATGGCCGATAGGGCTGTATAGGAGGCAAAATCAAAAGGGCGAGCTGGAATAAGATGGGACAACCTTGTCGAGAACAATGTGGAAGGACTTAAGAGATCAATAAAGGTTCTGTCCCCAGAGAAATTTAACGGGTACAAGACTGAAGTAAAATATTGTATAGAACGGGAAAGGCTAGCGCAAAGAAATATGGTGACAGATGAGAAACATTTAGCGGTGTACGGTGGGTTGAGGGAGATATTGGGATGAAAACATATTTGCATGGCCCAATGTACTACGCGAAAAAGGTGAAACTGCGATTTCGTGTAGGGGACCTGGACCGACCAGAAAGAACAAAGAGATATACCAGCAGTCGGGAGGAGGACGTGGATGCACTTGTGTGCCCGTGTGGCACAAAAGCAGAGAGAAGGACTCACATAGTAGGAGAATGTGAAATATATGAATATGAACAGGATGTGTTAGAGGAGGAGATGAGGAAATCAGACGAGTGAATGCGATATAGAAGGGTTTGGTAGACTAGAGTGTAGCGTGAAGACAATCGCGATCCTAGGAAATAGATGGTGGCCGCAGACGGCGAAACAGGAAGGGGATAGGATAAGCAAACCGTTTCTATGTATTACTTAGGAAAAGCGAAAAAAGCGCCCAAATATTGGAGGTGTCTTTAGAAGTAGGAAGGGTGCTCAGTCTCGAGAGGGAGGCGTGGTCAACGGTCAAATGACCATGCATAGGGCAAGCTAAAATGGAGTAAACCCGCCCCTTTTACTTATTATGTGAACGCCCCGGTGTGTACTGTTGCACCAAAAAGGTTAATGCGCCTCAGACGGCGTCCGTGAAGGAAATTGCGATAGTTGCAAATATTTTGTGATGCTAAAAAAGAGGAAACGCAGAGTGTATAAATAGGGGGTATCGCCGCGGCGGGCTCACGCCCGTCTTGGCTCCACATGCATGCACGTATATACCAGAATGTAGGCAAATCGACCATGAAAATAAAATTCGACCGTAGCGCGAAAGGGTACACAAATAATGAAGAAGGAAAACACAGAAAGTGGATCCAATGGCCTAGCAACAAATAAATGTTGTTGCCATCCGGCAATTAATGAAATGCTTATTAGCAGAGATTATCACGAAGTGACACGAGAAGCCTACTCAGACGTTTCGAAAATCAACATCATGTATCGGTTTCATATGGTTCATTGTTGCCGTCTTTCTCCACTTGAGCCTACTAATTCAAAGTGCCATTGCTTCCTACAATACGTACTGGTACCACTTGTTCGTACAACACTTCAGAAAACAGCTTTCTGATACACCTACTACATACAGCGTACCTGCTTGTAGATGATACAGCGTGATAAAGTAACGCTTTTGATTGTCGTCAGTAGCTGTCAACAACGTAGAGCAGCAGCAATCGCATGCCATCTGGCAACAAATATTAAATGTGTAAATCAATTGAAACTAAATGAATTGTAATACGCAAGAGCTCATCACGGAGTGAGGCAAAAACATAACTCAAAAACGTTACGTTCCGCACACTACCATCACAGCTATCGCTCACAGCTGGTTCCTTTGCCGACGTTACCTCTTGAATCCACTTCAAGGTGCCGTTGTTATGCCTACCGGCCCGTGTTCGTACAGCACAGAAATGACACCACCAGATAACTTGTATGCCTACTTACCCACTGTTCAGCACATCTCCTCGGACGATAATTTACTAAATCATTCTAAGCAAATTATAGGGATTCTGCAAAAAAAAACCATTTTTTCGCCAGAATTTCGACCAGGGTATTTATTTTTTATTCGATCTCGTGAACTAATTCAAGCCAGATATAGTCATCCAACTTTGAAAAATCCATGCAAAATCGCGAGGGTGTGTTCGGTACGTTACCGGTATTCTCGGTACCGGTGTAGATATCGTACCGAACTTACTGAAATGTCCGGTACCGTTCGGTACGGTACCGGTATTCTCGGTATCGGCATTGATGTCGTACCAAACTTACTGAAAAGTCCGGTACCGGTAAAGATGTTGTACCGAACTTACTGAAGTGTCCGGTACCGGCATTGGGGGTGTACCGAACTTACAGAAGTGGCCGGCACCGAGACGAAAGTAAGCACCGGTGCCGCCGGTACCGGTGTTAATGTTGTAGCGAACTTACCGAATTTTCCGGTACCGGCAATGATGTCGTATCGAACTTACCGAGTTTTCCTGTATCGGTAATGATGTCGTACCGAACTTACCGAAGTTTCCGGTGATGGTCTTGATATCGTACCGACCTCACCGAGCTTCCTTTACCGGTATTGATGTCGTATCGAACTTAAGGAAGCGTCCGGTACCGATACGAAAGCCTGTACCGGTACCGGCACCGGTACCGACACGCACTTCAATAAATATGCCGGCAGTACCGGCGGTATATACCGCCGGCAAGGTACCGGCACACACGTGCACTCAGGGACGTAAACTGGACATAAACTGGCGATATATGTACAGAGAAAATCCGATATTGGCCGGGGGAACCCGCTTAGATATGTAATTGAAGTCAATTTTTGTTGGTTCCTATTATTCAACACTTTTCTCTTATTTAACCTTTGTCTTGATATGCTGTTCGTACGGTTAAGGTACCCTTTGGATCATCAGCAGGGATCAGCAGGGCGCCGTCTTCACGTCGATCGTTTCTACGTACACGCCAATCGAGTACATGAACGAGGCTTCACGCGTCCGTTCCCTCCGAAAACCGGCCGGCACCGGGAAACCATCGACGGCTTTGATCGTCTCCTCCGGCAACTCGTGCACGTCTCCAGTGAGCGAGTTGTACACTGGAGCAGGCAAAATCACCGGCACGGCTTTCTTTTCCGTGTCCACATCAATAACCTCGTTCGTCCGGCGCTGGTGTGTGGGAGCTGGCGAAGATAACCGGCCACCAGAAGCGGCGGCATCACTGTTGGAGGCCACCTCTTTCAGGGATTTGCGTCGCTGCTCACGCGTGTTCAGAGTCTCGGTACACCGAGCGTTCTGGAAGATGTTTGAAAACTAGTGTGTGTATGGCTAGGAGTGCTGCCTGCAGTCAAATCTTCAAGGGATGACGTCACAATGCGGTGGAATAGGGTTGATATCCTGCCAAACATACGGAAGTACCCGGTACCGGGTTGACGATGTGCCGATCTCACCGAAGTGTCCGGGACCGGTAACGATATTTTACCGGGCTCCGGTACAGATATGCATACCGGTACCGTCGGTACCGGTATTGATGTCGTACCGGATATATATACAGAAGTGTCCGGTACCGTTATCGATGTCGTACCGAACTTGCCGAAGTACCCGGCACAGGTATTCATGTCGTACTGAACATTCGGATGTTTCCGGTACCGGTATTGATAACGTACCAAACTTACCGAAGTGTCCGGTACCATCCCGAACGTCTGCACCGGCACCACCGGTGCCGGTACCGATATCGTACCGAAGTTACCGAAGTGTCCGGTACCGGTATTGATGTCGTACCGAACTTACCCAAGTTGCCGATACCAGTATTGATTCCGTACCGAACTTACCGAAGCGTCCTGTACCGCTAATACTGGCGGTACGCCTCGGTACGTACCGTACCGAACACACCTTTGCAAAATCGTGTACATGGCACCAAAACTTAACCCCTCGTATTCCACGGTATGATTCACACACGTTGAAAAACCATCAGCCTTCCAACGCTGGTCTATACCCTAGGACAAGCCCGGCATGTCCCGTGCAGAGCAACAGTCACAATCCCAAAGCACGAACTGACCCATGCGCAATAACACCAGACCAAGCGATCTCTTTCCTAGCCAACCTCGCCTCCCCCTCCCTCTCCATCCCCTGCGACCGTCTCGGAAGCGTCCGGCTCCAAACGCAAGAACACCAACAAGACTTACTGGCTGGGCAGGAAAAAAATTATCGGCAGGGCAAAGGATTTCGTTCTCCAGCCCTTTCTCTGACTAAACTTCCCCGCCCACCGCCCTGTCTCACTTGCTCCGGCATCCCGTGACCCTCACGCTCGTCCCTGCTCGGAGACGTGCTGTGGTGAGACGAATATCCTACACTTCTTGGGGTATAAGCGTTGCCTCTCCCCGTAGCCAACGCCATCACGGGGTCAGTGCCTGGTGTACAACAATACAGTAGTGCCACCCCTCTACCGCCGTGTACAACCCACGAGGGAAGAAACAACGCACGCCTTTCCGCGAAAATCTAAGTTTTTGAAGGAACCATAGACGATCAAAGACGAGGTACCGTTAAACATCGGGCCTAGTCGCGTTATCCCGAGAGCTGCCGTGTTTGTGCGCTGCAACTTATCGCTCCCCCTGATCCATCGTCTTCAGTTTGAAAAATTCACACCCTACTTGAAGATATCACCCCCCTCCTTCGATATTTTAACCCCTTCTTCAAAATATGTACCCTCCAAATATAGACGAATCCCTCCCGAAATTTTCTAACCCCTCTTGTAATATTCTCACCTTTCCTGAAATATCTAAACCCCCTGTGCAGCTCCGACCCTCCCCACTGTAATGATTGACGATTCCAACCAGGCTTTCTGCTTGCAGGTGTGTGCTTAAGGATAATCTCCACCCACGGCATATCAAGGGTGATATACCCCAACTTTAGTTATCTCACGGCTGAGACCGAATAAACTATGTAATATTGAAAGCTGAACCCCAACAACTGATATAGGCCGCTGATAAAGTATATCGTGCGTGATACAGTATAATTTTTTATCGACGACACAGTGTATCAAGGGTGGTATAGCCCAGCTTCTGCGACTACCTCGCGGCTGATATGGAATGCTCTTTCAATGTGATAGGAGGACTGGTCGCTTATGGAGCGATTAAGGAGTCATATCGCCGGTTATATCGAGTCATGATGTAAATATCGTGCGTGATGTTGACGGATGATATGGTGGTATAGCCCAACCCAAGCGACCAGTCCTACCACATTAAATCTCACCCTTGCGTTGGTCACCATAGTTGGGCCATACCACCTGTATCATCGGGCCATAACGCATGGTATTTGATATTACGAATCTAGACAATGACGCGTGCTACGATAGAGGTCCACAACGTTTTTTCTGAGCTTCCTCAGTTCGGGAGCTTAAAAACTCTCCCAAAAACTCATGTGGAGAAAAAAAAAACTTCTACCGGATGGGAAACCCCAAGGCCTAGGTACACGACGAGAACCATGCGAAAAAAAAGGCGTGTTTCCGACGATATTGGGTTAAGGAGTGTCTTGAGTCAATCAGGGAAAAAAATCAGACGCAAAATGCTACCTTTATCGTAACACGCCTCCAGGCGGTGATGCGCCTATATCACCGCTCCATAAGCAACTAGTCATACTGCATTCAATCTTGGTCGTGAGGTGGTCCCTAAAGTTGGGCTATATCACCCTTGATATAGTATATCAGCGAGCTATCTAACGCATGATATTCTGTGTCACTAGTCTACACATGACGGGTGATGTGCTCCCCGCTCCGTAAACGACTCCAGCCATACCGCACTCGATCTCATCCGTGAGGTGTTCACTAAAGCTGGGCTATATCTCCCTTCATGTAGCCGTGCATCGTCGCAAATTTGGACCATATCACGCATGATATAATATATATATGCGGCCTATTTTACTTGCCACAGCTCGATTCCCAACACGACATAAACCTCATTCGGTCTCAGCCGTGAGATCGTCACCAAAGTTGGGGTATTTCCCCGTTTGATACAACGCGGGTGGAGACAATCCTAAAGGACACATTTGCATGCTGAAAGCCAGGTTTGCATCGTCAAACGTGAGAGAGTGGGGGGGGGGTCAAATTGCAAGATCTACTACTTACTTGCAGTCTGCCTGATGAGCGGTATGTTCATTTAATAGTCTACCGGGGTAGGACTCATGATACACGTACGTATGAGATTGTGTTTTATCTATTTAATTTAGAATCTAGCAGCGCGGCGCGACTCTATGTTGCCCCGGGCGGATGAAGGTCATTCTCAGATCACCGAAGTGGTCTGTATTGTGGAATTTAGCGTGTAGGTTGAGTTATGGTATGGCACGGGGAGAAGTCTGGTAAAGGTGGTGCCCTGCAGCTTACTTACGCTTCTTCCACTTCTTCCACTTCTTCTGCTTCCCCATCTACTCCTACTTGACCGGTCTACAATGCATGGTTAATGTATATCTACACGTGTTTTCACCTATTTCATGTGCTCCCTGGCACCTCGACACCGTGTTGATCTGCCTGTCCTCGCTTTGAGTCGACCCCGTGTACGAAGGGGTTCATTACGCTAGCAAAATTCGATCGAGAAGACAACTCGTACAAGAGGTTAGGGAAAATGAACCGCATAGTCTATACTCCTGTGAGATGCCGGAAGATATTGAGGCAAGATTTGAAAACGAACTTGCTGCTGCGAGGAGATTGGCCACCGCCCGTGAAGCTGCACTAGAAGTCTAACGAACTGCCGCCATCGCCCTCCGAGAACGTGAACAGTGCAGCTGAGCAGTCGAGAAGAAGGCAGGTGCCCAAGGGAGCGACGTGTTCCCGACGCCTGATGACCCACTTACTTGTTGGAATGGCAAAATAAGTAGCGAACCAATTGGCCCAACAGAAACGTTGTGGAACTCAGGTCCAGCCCGAAAAATTCATCGATTCTTTGGTTGTAGTAAGGATACAGCCAGAGCTGGGCAAACGGTGCAAGTAACTGCAGCATCAGGTCGCTTCGAAGGGTAAGCAGGAGATGGCTATGCATGTGCATAATAAGGCATGCGCAGAAGGAGGGAAAAAAGCTTGTGTGAGGGGAAGTTAAGGTGGTAGAGGAGGATAAAGAAGGAAATATGGAGGAATAAGCCAGGGAAGAAAAATAATCCCAGAGGAACGATCCATCTCCACCGTCGCCGCCGCTTCTCAAGGTATCCAAAACCAGATACAAATCCAAAATAACATAGGGTACGGAAATGCCTTACACCACAGCCCATAGTTAGCAGAAACGAATCCTCGCCTTCCAAGCAGCCAACCCCAGTAGCCCACTCTCCCACGGCCATAGATCCTATCCCAACGCACATCCAGCAGTAGGCTCATTAACTCTCCCGACCCACCTACCTAAAACGAACCACAATACACCTACGACAACGTCACATTTGATTTCATATCATCTCGTGCCATGTATACCCAACGGGTAATGTTCCGCACAAACGACGGTTACAGATGTTGCATATCAAGGTATCGAAAAAATGATGCGGAATGCAAAGTGACAAGCGGCGAGGAAATGCTTCACGCCATATCCCATAGTTTGAACAAGTAAAATTCTCGTCTCCCAAACAGCCAATCGAAAAGCTCACCTTCCCACGGCCAACGATACTATCCCGACACACATCCAGCAGTAGTAGGCTGACTAACGTTCCCGACCCACCTACCTAACACCAACCAAATTACACCCACGACACCATGACTTTTCATTTCATATCGTCCTGTACTATGTATACCCAAAGGGTACTGTTCCCAAAAAATGACGGCTACAGATGTTGCATCTCAAGGTATCCAAAACAAATACAGAATCCAAAATCACATACGGTAAGGAAAAGCCTTACGCCACATCCCATATTTACAACGAGTATAATCCTCGCTTCCCACGCAGCCAACCCCAATGGCTCACCTTCCCGGGGCCCACGATCCTATCCTAACACACATCCAGCAGTAGGCTCACTAACCGTTCCGACCCCACCTACCCATCACCAACCAAAACACACCCACGACCCCATGACGCTAAGTTTAACATAGTCCTGTACCACATATACCCAACGGGTACTATTCCAAAAAACGACCGTTGCAGATGTTGCATCTTAAGGTATGCAAAACTAGGTACAAAATCCGAAACCAAATACGTAAGTGAGAGCCTTACGCCACATCCCATAGATAGTTAGAAGAAGTGGAATCCTCGCCTCCCGAGCAGCCGACCCCAATGACTCACTCTCCCACGGCCAACGGTGCTATCCCAACACATATCCAGCAGTAGGCTCACTAACTATCTCGACCCACCCACTTAACACCAACCAAAACACACCCACGACCCCATGACATTTTTTTTAATATCATACCGTATCATATACCCACTGGGTACTGTTCCAAAAAAATGACGGTTACAGATCAGATGTTGCATCTCAAGGAATCCAAAAAACGAATGCGGAATGCAAAGTGACATAAAGCGAGGAAATGCAATAGGCCACATCCCATTGTTAAAATAAGTGAATTATTTCCCTCATAAACAGCTAACCCCAATGATAATGGCTCACCTTCCCACGGCCAACGATCCTATCCCAACACATTTCCAGCAGTATGCTCACAAACTCTCCCGACCCACCTATCTAACATTCCTGTTGATCCTGATAGCTACACTGTAGTTGTAAGGGGAGTCGCCGACCTATATCGTTAATGAGGACACACAATTCGTAATACGCGCGATCGGAGTATCACTCACAGCTTGCAAATATGAGTTTCGACGAAATCTTCGATCTCACACCTGGAGTGTATTTTCATTTTTTATAATAAACCAAAATTCACCCACGATCTCACGACATCATATTTCATATCATCCTGTCCCATATGTACCCAATGGCTACTGTTCTGAAAAATTACCGGTAACAGATGTTGCATCTCAAGGTATCCACAAACCAGATACGGAATGCAAAATGACATGCAGCGACGAAATGGCTTACCCTACATCCCAAAGTTAGAACAAGTGAAATTCACGTCTCCCAAGCAGCCAACTCTATGGCTCACCTTTCCACGGCCCACGATCTTATCCCAACACACATCCATCAGTAGGCTCACTAACTCCCCCGACCCACATACCTAACACCAAACAAAATACTCACACGACACCATGACATTTCAGTTGACATCTCATCCCGTACCATATATACCTAGTCTAATGAGTACCGTTCCAAAAGAAACAACGGTTACAGATGTTGCATGTCAAGGTATCCAAAAAAAGGATACGGAATGCAAAATGACTTACGGCGAGGAAGTGCCCTACGCCACATCCTATAGTTAAAACAAGTAAAATCCTCGTCTCCCGAGCAGCCAACCCCAATGGCTCACCTTCCAACGGCCATCGATCCCATCCCAACAAACATCCAGCAGTAGGCTTACTAACTGTCCCGACCTACCTACCTGACACCAACCAAAAAACACCCACGACAGCATGACATATCATTTCATATCATCCCGTACCATATATTCCCAATTCAATGGGTACTGTTCCAAAAAACGACGGTTACAGATGGTGCATCTCAAGGTATGCAAAATACGATACGGAATGTAAAATGATGTACATGGACGAAATCCCATACTCCACACCCTATAGTTAGAAGAAGTGAAATCCTCGTCTCCTAAGCAGCCGACGCCAATGTCTCACCTTCCCACCGATATCGATCCAATCCCCACACACATCCAGCAGTACGCTCACTATCTCTCCCGACCTACCTTCCTAACACAATTCCTAAAACACAGCTACGACAACATGACATTCATATTCATACCGTCCAGGACTATGTAAACACACTAGGTACCGTCCCGAAGAAATGACTGCTACAGATGTTGCATCTCAAGGTATGTATGCAAAAAACGATACGGAATCCCAAAATCACATACATACGGTAAGGAAAAGCCTTAGGCCACATCCTAAACTTAGAAAAAGTGAAATACTTGCTCCTGAGCAGCCAACCCCAATGGCTCACTCTCCCAGGGCCAACGATCCTATTCCAACACGTATCCAACAGTAGGCTCACAATCTATCCCGACCCACCTACCTAACACCAACCGAAACACATCGACGACAACATCTCATTTCATTTCGTATTATCCAGTACAATGTTTACACAATGGGTACCGTTCCAAAGAAATGACTGCTACAGATGTTGCATCTCAAGGTACCTCAAAAACGGTACGGAATACAAAATCACATACGGTAAGGAAAAGCCTTACGCCACATCCTATACTGAGAAGAAGTGAAATGCTTGCTTCTGAGCAGCCAAGCCCCTCCCAGGGCCAACTATCCTATCCCAACACAAATCCAGCCGTAGGCTCACAAACTATCCCGACCCACCTACTACCTAACACCAACCAAAATACATCCACGACACCATGACAATTCATTTCATATCATCCTGCAACACACATCCAATGGGTACTGTTTCAAAAAAATGACTGCTACAGATAGCTGTTGCATCTCAAGGCATCTAAAAAAGATACATAATCCAAAATCACATACGGTAAGCAAAAGCCTTACGCCACATCCCGTAGTTAGAAGAAGTGAAATCCTCGTCTCCCACGCAGCCAACCCCAATGGCTCACTCTCCAAGGGCCAACTATACTATCCCAACGCATATCCAGCAGTAGTCTCATTAACTATCCTGACGAAACTACCTAACTCCAACCGGAATACACCTACCACACCATGACATTTCATTTAACATCATGCCGTACCATATAGACTATACCCAATGGGTACCGTTCCGAAAAAATGACGGCTATATTATTTATAGATGTTGCACGTCAAGGTATCCAAAAAAGATACGGAATCCAGAATCACATACGTTAAGGAAATGCCTTGCACCACATTCCATAGTTAGAAAAAGTAAAATCCTTACCTCGCACGCAGCCACCGCAGCCTACCCCAATAGCTCACCTTCTCACAGCCACCGATCCAATCCCAACACACATCCAGCAGTCGGCTCACTATCTCTCCAGACCCACCTACCTAACACCAACCAAAATACACCCACGACCCCATGAAAATTTCATGCCCATATCATACTGTACCATATATCCAATGGGTACTGTTCCAGAAAAATGACGGTTACAGATGTTGCGTCTCAAGGTATCCAGTTAACGATACGGAACGCAAAGTGACATTCTTCGAGGAAATGCCTTACGCCATATCCTACAGTTAAAACAAATAAAATCCTCGTCTCCCAAGCAGCCGACGCCAATGTCTCACCTTCCCACGGTCAACGCTCTTATACCAACACACATCCAGCAGTCGGCTCACTATCTCTCCAGACCCACCTACCTAACACCAACCAAAATACACCCACGACCCCATGAAAATTTCATGCCCATATCATACTGTACCATATATCCAAT
>CALKLP010000060.1 GCA_937991965.1 uncultured Verrucomicrobiales bacterium | reverse complement strand
GTCTTCCTCCCGTTGAACAATTGTTCCCTCGGGTCTGACTGTGAATTGTTGACCATCTTGGGTTTTACAGACCCAAACGACCGCATTTGCGTCACGACCATGACCCGTCTTGGCACCAGTGATTTCGTATTCCTCAGTCTGGAAATCCTTGTGCTTGAGGAGATAGTTGCTTCGTTGACCAACCTCGTAGACACTGAAGCGGTCACGGATCATGGTGCCTTCATGTCCCTCTTCAACATGCTTCTGATGCATGAGAGGAAGATCCTTCTTGGATTTTACGAGTGTCGTTTTGACATATTCGTAATGAGGATTGTAGATAGAATCCTTGACATACTCCCAGCGTTGCTCGAAGGTCATCTGAAGCTTCTTCAAATCAAAGAAGTCAAAAACATAAAACTTGAGCTTCAGAGGGTCAGTCTTGAAAGTGCTTGTGAGATCCTCAAAGTTGAGGTTAGGGTCAAAGGCTTCACCATCAACGTATTGACCTGGCTCAAGACCCTTACCAAGAATCTCAGTTCCGGGGATGATCTTCCCAGTTCTTGAGATGCCACCGTCTTTGGAAACGAGTAGGCGAACACCATCAAGTTTGGGTTGAACGTAGAACGGCTCAGAGATGTATTTCTGGCGATCTTCCCATTTGTTGGCGAGCATAGGCAACACTTGGTTGCACTTTGTATGCTCATTGTTCCACATAGTTTGGGCTCTCTTGAGAGCCTTTTCGTAACCAGTTTTGACATTGGTTCGTGACTCAGAAAACTTGTCACTCCCAACAATGCCAGAGATCTTCACGATATCCGCAGTTCCATCCTTCAGGTCTTCAACTTTGATGTCAATGTAGCGGTCGCGGTTGTGTTTGTCTTGTTTGATAAGGCGTTCCATTGTAGTCATTTTTAATTTCTCAACTTTAAATAGATGTCAGATTTACCAGTTGTAAATTATGGTAGAATGGAGCGACTTAGGTTACCAGAAAGCACAAACGTGCAAATGAATTTGAATACTTTTTGTGTCATATTAATAATTATGTGTGCATTAGCTCTATATAAACGCTCAGTAACGATTACTCAAGGGCGTGAACAATCTTATATTTAAGACAGTCACGGGGGGTAAGATATATATCTTTTTTCATCAATTTCTTTAGCTTTTTCTCAGGAATTTGAGTCTTTTCGAGATACATCGCCTTCAACCTCTTCATGAACTTATCCGTTGACTTCAACTCATGTTTAAGCTCTTGAAAGTTACCCCACAATTCGGTGGAGATTTGATGAATGAGGACGTATGCATTTTTCCCCATTCGCCTTTCAGAACCTCCGAGAAGCATGAATGTGGCTGCACTACAACAAGAACCTTGTGCGATGGTAACAACCTTCACACGGGATGATTCGAGTGTGTTCATCATTGTCATACCTGCGAAGATGTCTCCACCTTCACTCATGATGTGGACACGAATCTGTGGCTCGTATCCGTAAAGCTCGGCTTTTTTCTTGAGGAGGTCAATCTCAAGCTTCTTGAACTTCTCGACAAAGTCGAGTGCATTCTCTCTGTCGACGTCGGCATAGAACAAAATCTCGTTTCCGATAACCTTCACACATTCTTCAACCTCAGTTTCTTCCTCTTTCGTAGACATTCTTGAGTGCCTTCTTTACTCTTGTGACGTCTCTTGATTTTAAGCCGTTTCCAACTGCGAGGTGATTGATCACGTCGAAGTCTTGAGGTGAAATTTTGTATTCCACGAGTTTACTTAGGTCTCCTTTCTCCGCATAATTTTTGAGAAGACATAGTTCTTCTACACCTAGACCCATCCTAGACTTTTTATTAATTTCGTCAAATTTTTGTTTACGCATCTTATAGTTTCCAAGTTTGGTCCAACAGCTCCCGGGTCGAATCTTATCTTTCTCGAGGGGTTCGCCAAGGTTGTGCTTCGGCACCGTGAGAGCGTGCAACACAAAGTAGGGCATGAGAAACCAGTTTCCGGTGGAGTATATGTGACTATCATAATAGTCGGCTTCAGAAAATGATGTGCTCGCGGTGATGACGTCGACACCCTTTGAGTTGAGGTAGTTTTCTTGGAAAATATCCCACATGTGTCCATGTTCGTGTATACTGTCATGGATTTCTATTGGTTTCGGATCACACAGAACTTCAGCTATAAATTCTTTTGGTGTTTTGAAATCATCCATCTCATCGTAACCGTCCAAGTACGTGAAGAAGTTTCGAATATTTCCCTTACACCTGTAAGCCGCACTTTCTGCTTTAGGTCCTTTCTCATCTGTGAGTTGTAGAAGAGTATCCGGTTTATGTTTAGGCACAAAAACAGTCTCAAAATTTGGATACATACACATATTTATCGACGTCACCAAAAGTGACCCACGTGTGAGAGAATCTCCATCAGAAACTCTCTCTATGATTGGTTTGAAAACCGGATCATAGTCTTCTATGAATACATGTTTACATGATGGTTTAATGAATGGTAAAAAGAGAGATTTACTTTTCAGATGTTCAGTTTGTAGTTCGACATGACTCAGATCCTTCAACACCTTTTTGAGAATGTATGACTTACCAACCCCCGATCCTCCACAGATGAATACATTCTTCCTTTCACCAATATACTTACGAATCAGTTCAATCTGTTTCATGTGAATAGTGTCCACGGTTTTTTCGACTTCTTTTTTTTGCTCGACTATTTTAATGAAGGAATCCATCGATGACTTTACAGATCAGGCAATAGATTTAGTACTTCAAAATAGCGCACTACATAAACGTATCGTAGAACCTTTAAAAAGGAAAATTTTACCATACGTTGCATGTGGAGTTCTAATGAACGTCGTGATGTTTATTCTTTTGGCGTACCTTGCTCGACGTCTTTCTCTTCTACCTCTTCATACTCATCCTCTTCAAGTTCCTCCTCTTCCTCATCACTAGGCACAAGCTTCTCGAAGGGGGTGCCCTTTGTGAGTGCCTGAACAGTAGTCACCGTTTTGGGTGGCTTCAGGTGTGGAATCGCCCGCACATTTAGGATCTCAGGCTTCGTAAAGACTCCATCTATGGGATATTCCTTCTCAAAGTTCAAAAGAATTTGCTTGGGTATAGCTGGTGACTGCTCTAGGAGACGATCGTATTCTCCCTTACATTCCTCCACAAACTTGAGACCCTCCTTCTTACGCTCCTCACGAGGGAGAGAAAGCTGTAACCTAATGTTACGTGAAAGGCTACCATGTCCTAACGCAGCAGTCCGATGATTTTCCATTAATTCATTAATTTTGAGAAATTGCATAATCGTCGCGATGAGACCAGCTATCAAATTCAAACCACCAATTATTGACGGTGCAGAAGCACGCATACTTTCTGGGAACGTGCTCTGGGCAAAGTTCGCCGTTCCAGTTATAGTTGATAGCACAATGACTGGTAAATTAAACCGTAAGCTCAGACGCTTAAATTTTAAAAAGGCCCTGTGATGCATATAACGATAACAAGCAGAAGCTTCACCCCATTGACGCAGCACATTTTCGTGATATTCATTCCACATTTTTTCCATATTAAAATTTTCTTCTGTCATCTTATAATAGATGAACATTATATTTCTTCTTCACGCTTTGTTCCTATTGGCTATTCTCATAGTTCCCTTTACGAACAATGAGAGGAACCTTAAGTTTTATTCAATAATTATACCCTTCCTCTTTTACCATTGGTCAGTGAATGATGAGACATGTGC
>CALKLP010000059.1 GCA_937991965.1 uncultured Verrucomicrobiales bacterium | reverse complement strand
GTCGGAGAATCAAAAAGGAGCTGCTCCTTGAGGATGGAACGCAAGACCTCTTCCCGCGGCTGAGCGGCATTAAGTCCTATGTCTCCTGATCCTGAGATAAACAACGTTCCGTAAATATCGAAAATAACCGCCTTAATCCCTTGGAATTCTTTTAGTGAGGGGGTGACACCTGTAGCCTGGCACGTCAGCTGGTGGCTGTGTTCTCGGTAAATCTCGGCGTAGCTACTCATGCGGAACGATGCTAACATAGCCTAAAGAGGATTGCACGTGGAATAGCTACTGACGCAAAAAATTGGTTTGTCTCCCCATCCCTCTTCTCTATATTTATCAGATGAATAATTATGAGGAGTGGTTCACGACGCTTGCTGAAATTCCAGAATTAGCCTCGTGGATATCTGAGCTGCGAGAAGCGTCTCCGAACTGGTTTTCAGCAAAAGATCGAGGCGATATTGGCAAGTGGCAAGATGCTCTGACCAAGCTCCCCGCCGTGCAGGAAACGGGGTTTTGCGTGGACCAAGGAAAACTGAGCTTTCCTTCTTCGGAGCCCATTCCTGAGGAACTCCTCCTACCCTTCCACCCGTGGCGGAAGGGCCCCCTTCAAATTGGGGAGACCTTTATTGATACCGAGTGGAGATCGGACTGGAAGTGGGAGCGCATCGCCCCGCATCTGAGTCTAGAAGGGAAGACGGTGCTCGATATTGGGTGTGGCAACGGCTACTACCTCTGGCGCATGTTAGCCGCGGGCGCACGCTGGACGCTAGGTATTGATCCGTATATCCCCTACATCATGCAGTTTCAGTGTATGCGCCACTTTGCGGGGGCGGACGCACCAGCACAGATATTCCCGATCGGGGTGGAGCATTTGCCGAGGGTCGCGCCTTGCTTTGATACCGTCTTCTCGATGGGCGTGCTTTATCATCAAAAGTCGCCGCTGGAGCACCTCATGCATGGTCGTGACCTAATCTCGAAGGGTGGCGAATTCATCCTAGAGACGATCGTGCTGCCTCCCCAGTTTGATCAAGTAACCGACTGCCTCGTGCCAGAAGGCCGTTATGCCAAAATGAAAAACGTGAACTTCCTCCCTTCAGTTCCAATGCTGGAAAGTTGGCTCCGAAAGGTGCGATTCAAGGACATCGAAATTTTAGATTATTCCCAGACCTCACTGGATGAACAACGGAGCACTTCATGGATGACCTTTGAGTCACTCCCAGACTTCCTGAATCCTGATGACCGTGAACTTACGCAGGAAGGGCACCCCGCCCCTTGGCGCGTTGTCATTAGAGCGAAAAAATGATGTTCCGTCTTCGTCATGCTCTTCGGCTCATTTTCCCATCATGGTGCGAGTTATGCGATGGCGCCTCGGAGCAGGCCGTGTGTTCATCATGCGAGGATATGCTGATCCGAATGGATGCTCCCTTTTGCCTCCGCTGTTCTGAGAAGTTTGATGGGGCGGCCGATAGTCCGAGGGACTGCTACCACTGCCAGGATCTAAAGTTCGCCTTCGAGTTCGTGGTAACTGCCTACCAGATGAATGAGGAAATGCGAACGCTGGTGCATGCTCTGAAATATAAAAAGGCGCTGTATCTCGATCAATTCCTCGGGCGATGTCTGCGAAATGTCTTCTTGGATGAGCGGATCGCGGCTCTAAATTTATCGGAATGGGTAATCACCGCGGTGCCCTTGCATTTCACCCGCCAACGTCAGCGCTACTTTAACCAATCCGAAATCCTCGCCAAAACCTTAGCGAGCGAGACAGAAATGCGCTACCTACCTCTGCTCAAACGAGTGCGTCCCACCCAACAGCAAATTCGGCTCACCAAAACAGAGCGTGCAAAAAATGTCGCGGGAGCCTTTGCTAAGAATGAGGAAAGCCCCTGCGAAAACGTGATCCTAGTGGACGATGTCTTCACAACCGGCGCCACCGTGAATGAGTGCGCGAAGCAACTCAAAAAGCAGGGCGTGAAACGCGTGATCGTGGTGTGTCTAGCACGGAAATAAGCTCCCCTACGCTCGAACACCTTCCGCGGTCTCAATATAAATGATCTCCTCTGCAATGTTGCAAGAGAGCTTAGAAATCCGCTCAAAGGAACGGGCAATCATGACGAGTGCGAGGTAGGCGCTGATGTCATTGGACGGCTCGTTCATCATCCCGACGTAGATCTTAGAAATCTTCTTGTTGAGCTTACGCATCTTATCATCCTCTAGTAGGCATTTTTCAGCGATTTCAGGGTCTGCCTTGATGATGGCCATCTTCGCGTTCTCAAATTGTTGGCGCGCAATCGTGAACAAGTCATTCACGTAGTTCACATCGGTGCTCATGACTTCTTTTTTGAGAACCTTGCGGGAGTTCTTAGCGATTTGAGAAATATGGTCTGCTATACGCTCTAGGTTTTTTGCAATGCTGATGGAGCAAATCACGAAGCGTAAATCTGAGGCGACGGGATTAAAGCGCATGAGAATACTGGCCGCGTGGCTATCAATGACATGATGCATTTCATCGATTTCATCATCTTCTGCGATGATCGTATTGCACAGTTCACGTTGCTCCTTGAGCAGGGCTTCCATGCATTGATCCAGAGAGGTTTCTACCGTCTTAACCATGAGATCGAGTCTTCCCTTTAAGGCAGAAAGGTCATCGTTAAAGTTTGTTAAGATGTGTGTATTAATTTCCATTGTTCAGTATTATCATAAACAGAATACCTTGTGAAGAAATAATGCGTGACTAAAAATTAACAGAGGGGTTTCTTTGGTTAGCGAACTCATTTTTAGGGAGAAAACCCATGCACTTTAACACTCCCATTCAGCAAAAGCGGGCGGGACGCTCGCGCTCCCCTTTTTTCTCTTATCCACTTCGCGGTTCAGTAAAAATGCACTACGTGCTAAAGAGCTTTTCCAGCTGAGGGAGTTCAGCAATATCGCGCGCTCGCTGAGCACTGATGATTTCTCCGTTTTTGACCAAAAAGGCTCCAGGGAGTTGGAGACCATCACCCGCAAGAACGCCGACGCCGCACCCTTTGATGAGGGCGAGGACGCCGTGAAGAATGACCCGCGGGCCGAATAGCTCAAAGACGCCTCCCTTGCCCAATCCAAAGGCGCGGTAAAGCTCACAATAGGGATCAGCCACGCGCTTGACCTCATCATTTACGAGGTATTCACGCTCTTTTCCGGACTGGAGCATGTGGACGAGGACGAGCTGGGTGCCGTTCTGCGTGGCTTCTTTTTTCAGAGAGTCTAATTCGCGCAGTAGTTGGCGCGTAAAGGTGCAGCCGAAGTGACGGAGAAAGACGATCGTGAGGGTCTTTTGCTGGGAGAGTGCGAGCAGGCTCTCTTCTTCGATCTCGTAATTCTCCAAAGCCTCTTTTAAGGTGTAGGGCGTGGTGCGGTGTGGTTGACGGCCAGCGTAGGTTTCTAGGGTGGACCAGAGAATCATGAGGAAGGGGGGAATCCAAATAATGTCATTGAGGAGGATGACCCAACCCGCTTGGAGAGGGAAGACGCCTCGATAAGCAGCCCAGCTAAACCCGATGGTGGCACCGATCTTAGCAATGGTGGCGATGAGCACGGTTGGCCAGTAGCGCACTGGATTGTTAGCGGAGAGGAGTAGCCCGATCGCAAGAACGCCATTGAGCATCCCCACCGTCATCCACATTTCATTATAACCAGTGCGCATGTTACACCAGTCGAACCAGAGCTCTGGCCAGAACATGGCCCAGATAGCATAGATGAAACCCGTGACCGCGGCACCGAGAAGCACGACCTTTCTCCAGGAAGAAGGGCGGCAGGAGTTGTCAGTGCAGTTTTGTTTCATCGCCTCGGAAGGTAAGAGCACTTGGAGGATGCGCAACTGGTTTTCCTGAAAAATCTGTTTTGAGACGTTGACCGCGGCTTTTTGCTCCGTCACAACTAGGGCATGCGCATTTTAACGGGACTTCAACCGAGTGGGAAACTTCACATTGGGAATTACTTTGGGGCTATTCAACCTGCGATTCAGTTACAGGATGAGGGGGAGGCCTTTTATTTCATCGCGGATTACCATGCCATGACGAGCACGCAAGATCCCAAGGCGCTCTCAGATAATATTCGCGAGCTTGCACTTGATTTCTTGGCTTGTGGGCTAGATCCAGAGAAGGCGGTCTTCTTTCGCCAATCTGCGGTTCCTGAGGTGCATGAACTAGCATGGGTGCTCTCCACCGTATGTCCGATGGGGCTGCTAGAGCGCTGTCATTCTTATAAAGACAAGGTCGCAAAAGGGGTTTCTGCAAACCATGGGCTCTTTGCGTATCCCGTTCTGATGGCTGCGGATATTTTGCTTTATGATGCGAACCTCGTCCCGGTAGGAGAGGATCAGAAACAGCATTTGGAGGTTACCCGTGATATCGTTGGGAAAATCAATGATCTCTATGGCGCGGATACGCTCACCCTGCCTGAACCACGCATTCGGGAGGAAATCGCGAAGGTTCCCGGCATTGATGGGGCAAAGATGAGCAAGAGCTACAATAACACGCTCCCAATCTTCGGGGCCGCGAAGGCGACCCGAAAGACCGTGATGAAAATCGTGACCGATACGACGCCCGTAGAAGAGCCTAAGCCGACGGAGAGCTCGAACATCCTCGCTCTGTATAAACTCTTCGTAACGGAGCCAGAAGTGGCGAAGATGGTTCAGGAGTTCGAGGCTGGAGGGCTGGGTTACGGCCACTTTAAGCAGACTCTCTACGAGGCCTACTGGGATCACTTCGCTCCCATGCGTCAGAAGCGTGAGGAATTAGAAAAGGACCAGGGCCTGATCGATGAAATCTTGCAGTCTGGCGCTACTAGAGCACGTGAAGAGGCGAGCAAAACGCTCTCTCGTGTAAGAAAAGCAGTAGGGCTTGCATAGGAACGCCACTACTTAATGCTCTATTGTGTAAAGCTAAAGTCACACATCTCTAAGAGCCTCAATGGGGCTAAGGGATGCACTTTTGATCGCAGGGTAACTTCCAAAGATGACTCCCGTAAGCCCTGAGATTAAGAAGGCGAGAGCGATGGAGAACATGGAAAGTTGGGTTTCAATTCCAGTGAACGTGGTGATCAAAATGGGGACCAGAATGCCTAAGAAAACACCTACGAGCCCGCCGATGAGGGAAAGGACAATAGCCTCAGAAATGAATTGAATGATGATGTCCTTTCGCTTGGCACCGAGGGCGCGGCGGAGACCAATTTCCTTTGTGCGCTCTGAGACAGTCGCGAGCATGATATTCATGATGCCGATGCCGCCTACTAGAAGAGAGATCCCTGCGATAGATCCCAGCAGAATGCTAAACATTCGTTTCGTCTCGGCGGCTTGTTCCAGCAGTTTGATGGGCACCTGGATCTCGTAGTCTTGCACGGGGTGGCCGTGCTTCATAATACGCTGAACCTTCTGGTAAGCGGAGTAAACGGCTGCTGTATCCGGGAGTTTAATGATGAGTTTATGCGCATCCACCTTCTCAAAACTGTAGGCCCCATTAACTTGATTAAAGATAATTTCTCCATGATTAGAGAGCGCAGTAGTGAAGGGGATATACACAGTGAAATCAGAAAAGTTTTGGCTCATATCTGCCGTTTTTGTAACGCCGACGACTTGATAGTAGGATCCTCGAAAGCTGATTTTTTGTTTGAGCGGATCTTGATAAGGAAACAATTCATTGGAGAGTGAGCCATCGATAACGCAAACATTATTTTTGTTTCTGAGATCGAGGTCGCAGAGCTTACGGCCTTTTTTCAGAGAAATGCTATTGACCTTAAAAATGTCGCTATCGCAGGCAATTACAGTAGTCTCAGTTTCATTGGAGTAGTATTGGATTTCTCCCTCGTAGATTCGTTGCCGGCTTATGTTGGTATAATTAGAAACCGCGGTTTTGATCCGACTAATATCCTCGTAGGTAACGCCATAGCTACGAACTCGTTGTTCTTGTTCATCCTCTTCTTGCTTGTTGATGCTAGTCACGATGATGTTCGTACTTCCTAGTTTACGAATACTGTCTTGAGCGGCTTTGGAAGCTCCCTCCCCAACCGCTAGCATGGTGATAACGGAAGCGACCCCGAAAACGATGCCTAACACGGTTAGGCTAGAGCGTAACTTATGTAATGCCAAGCTCTGCAGGGCGAAGTTAAGAATGGAAAAGATCTTATTCATGAGGTTTCGTGCTTTGTGTCCCGGAGGATGTTTCCGTCTTTCATGGTAACGACCCTCTTTGCTCGATCACCGACGATGTCTTCGTGTGTGACAACAATAATGGTTTTCCCTTGCTTGTTCAGGGTTTCAAAGAGGTCGAGAATTTCCTGCTCAGTGTGTGAATCGAGATTCCCAGTAGGCTCATCTGCAAGAATAATAAGAGGGTCATTGATAAGTGCGCGGGCGATCGCGACTCGTTGTTGTTGTCCACCGGAGAGCTCAAAGGGCTTATGCTCTAGCCGCTCCCCGAGGCCGACAAGATGAGCGAGTTTTATGGCTCGCTGATGACTCGCTTCTGCGTCTACTCCATTTTGATAGAAAAGCGGTAACTTGATATTTTCGAGGACGCTAAACTGAGGGAGTAGGTTATATGATTGGAAGACGAAGCCGATTTTTTTCCCTCGGAGTTCGGAGAGTTCATCATCATCGAGCGAGGAGGTGTCCTTCTTATCGATGAGGTAATTTCCCGATGTCGGCAGGTCGAGACAACCGAGCATGTTCAGTAAAGTAGATTTGCCTGAACCAGAAGCCCCCATGATGGCTACATACTCCCTAGCTTCCACGATCATCTCCACCCCACGCAAAGCCCGAACGGTTTGACTGCCGATCTGGTAGGTTTTCTCAAGTTGTTGAAGTTCTATCATGCGGTGAAGTCAAATTTGAGGTTCAGAAATCAGGACCTCCTCTCCCTCGACCAAACCATCAAGAACTTGGATGAAATTAGTCTCCATTTTCCCTATCGTAATCTTTCGCTCGGTATACTCGGCACTACCACCTTTGCGAACATAGATGACCTGCTTGCCTTGGACTGTATGCACTGCTTGTATGGGAACAGAGAGAACATTTTTGAGCTCATCAAGAATAATCTCCGCAGAGGCAGAAATCTGAGGCTTAATGGTGCTGGGAAGTGCCGCATCATCAACATCAATAACGACTTCATACTTCTGCACGCTTGCTCCGAGCCAGCTGTTCTCCTGTTTGGGGAGGAGTGCGATCGCACTCACTGTGCCCGCAAAGGTTTGGTCCTTAAGTGAGTCTATCGTAATAATCGTTTTTTGCCCCAGTTTTAAGTCACTGATGAAATGCTCGGCGACTTCGATGTCTACCTTCATGTCGTTCATAATAGGGATTCTCATTAGGGTTTGGTCTCGCGTTACCGTTGCCCCAGGTTCAATTGGCCTGTTATTGCGTGAATTGCGATTTCCACGTGGGTAAAGGACATAGCCTTCAACTTCTGATGTGATAGTGGTGAGAGCAATTTGCTCGACCAAGCTCTCTAATTCTTCTTTTGCGAGATCGAGTTTTGCTTGATTACTTTTAACCTGCGCTTCTGCTTTTTGGATTCTATTTTCTCCTTCCTTGATCATCCGGGAATGTTTGCTCTGTGCTTCGGATAAGGTATTGGAAAAGCGCTTCTCTTCCTTAACTAAATCGTAAATCAGGAGGATATCTAGCTGAGCGTTGAGCGCTTCTAGCCTTTTGGTTTTAGAGTTGAGATTGAGTCGATCTTGGTCAAGTTTCCCCGTGGTTTCGAATCCTTTTTTAACAAGCGTTTCACTGGCCTCATACGTTTGCTTTGAGAGGTTCATCTGATCTTTCGCCTCATCTATATCAGATTGCAGTTTATCGATTTGCCTTTGTCGATCGAGGGACTGAAATTTTTTCAGATCTAACTCCGCGAAGTATATGGCGTTCTTGGCATCTTCAATTTTGCTTTCCACCTCGCTTTGGGTAATAGCGAGATTGTTTTCCGCTTCATTTAAGGTGAGTTCTTGCCCTAATATTTTATCTTCAATCGCAGTCTTTTGATCCTCCAATGGGGTAGAATCAAGTTCGACCAGAAAATCACCAGCTTTGACATAGCTGCCATCAGGAATAACATTCAGAATCGTCGTATTCCCTTTGATGGTGATTTTATTTTTAATCGTAATTTCCTCCATCGCATTAAGGAAACCACTTTCTTTGACCGTAATCATTAGGTCGTCGCGTTTAGTCGTGTAGAATTCAGGCTTTATCTCAGCAGAATCTGTGCTGCGGCGGCTTAGCGCAAACCAAGCAACAAGTGAGACTAGAATTATTGTGATAAAAAGGAGCTTTTTTTTCATGATTTTGAGAGAATTATTTGAGCCAAAAGCTGGGTTGTTCGATATTGAGGAGGCCGATTTCCTCGTAAAGTCGGAGACGGCTTTCTTGGTAATTCACCAGCGCGTCGGTAGCGGCATTTTGTGCCCGAATCAGGTCATCCTGTGACTCACTCAAGCGACGAAAAATCAATTTCCCCATCTTAAATCGGAGCTGGTTCTCTTCCACGCGTCGCTCAGCCAGTTTTACCGCCCCCACTTCAATTTTATAATTATTACGATATTGCTCTAATTCCCGAAAACGGCGCTTGATCAGGTTTCGGAGCTCATCGTGAGATTGGCTAAGGCTTCGCGCTTCAGCATCAAAGCTGATGAGACTACGGCGGTAGTTATTTCGTTCACGGCGCTTGTTCACTGGCAGGTCTAATTCTAATCCAACACTGGACGAAATATCATCTGTGTTGAGGCGCTCCCAGCGATCTCCACTATTAGCCAGCGAGGCTCTCGCCACGAAGTCTAAGGTTGTTCGTAAACTGTCAGCAGTCACTAAGACATTACGCCGACTATCTTCAAATTCATCAATGGCATTTAAGATATTAGCACGGTGCTGGAGCGCGAGTTTATACGCGTCTTGTTCACTATACTTAAAGGAACGCAGTCCCGCTTTGGCCAACTTATCCAGTTCTGTGCGATCGAGAGCGAGTTCGGTTCCTGCAGGCATTCCGATCTGAATTTTAAAAGAATCTATCGCATTTTCATACCCTACCTGAGCTTGAATATAGGCTGTTTCCGCTTCTAACATAGCTTGTTTTGCCTGCGCCACCTCAGAGCTGGAGGCTCTATCTATAGAGCGTGCTTGGAGGTATTCGTAGTTCGCCTTTCTTGACTCATAGTTGGTTAGCTGATTGTTTACACGCTCCTCTTGTTGAATAAGGCTGATGTAGTCGATGACGATTTCACGTGAAAAGGTTTGTTGAAAAAACGCGTAATTGCGCACTTCATAGATAACGTTTCGGGAAGCCTGAGTAAGACGCTCAGCCGCAATGTCCGCACCCCGACCACGCAAAAGAGGTTGCATAATATTTAGACCGACGGTTGAAGTAATGGAGTGTGAACTTCCTCCAGTGAAATAACTAAGTAAGTCATTGGCAAGCGAAAGGCTGATACTGCCCCCACTTTTGAGCAGTTTTGAGAGAGAGTTTTGTCCGCCAACATTCAGGAGTTCGTCACCATCGCTTTGACGAGTAAAGTCACCATCGAAAGAGCTTCTAGGGGTCACTGAGTATGTTTGCTTCGCGTCGTTAAGACTTAGTGCAGACAGATACAGACGTTCTTTTCTCGTCTGATAGTTTCTGCTGTGCTTAATCGCATAATCTAGAGTTTCACTCAGTGAGAGTTGGAGCGCACCCTTTTGATTTGTGCGTTTTTGAATCGAGTGATTAGTAATATCGCCCAGCGTTTCTTGGCTCGAGGTAGCCCCAAGCGTAAACTCCTGCTCTCGTTTAAAAACCTTTTTTTGCGCTTCGCTGAGAAGGCTGTAAACCTCGTTATCAACTTGATTCTGGTGGTATCTGGCCGAACACCCTGTGAAACCTATACAAAATAGGGTTAGGCATAGAGTCTTCGTTATGCAATGTGAGGAAATCATTTTTTATATTGTAGCTCCGAATACATATTAAGCATGCCAAGAATTCGAGACACTAATGGATTCAGACGTTAATTACGTCGAACCATATAAACATTTAGCAAAAAAAATTGGGTTTTTTGAAAACCCAACAAGCACATGGTCTCTTTTTAGCGTAAAAAGGCTTAGGAAGTATTGATGCCTAAATAGGTAAAAATCCTGAGAAGAGCCACAAATCATTTCCAAAGGTGTAATTGTCAACACGCCCTAAAGAGACAAGTGACTAACACAATTCACTTTAATTTACCCGGTGATGGTTTTGAGGCAGAACGAGCTCCGATTTGCCCATGTTCGTAAGCTTCTATAACCATCGCTCGCAGTGCACTCACCGTGATGTGAATCTCTGTTTGTGGTTCTAATGCATCTAGTGATTGTGCGAAATATTTATGCTGAATTGACTCCCAAGTGTATTGCTTATCAAATTGAGCTCGTGTGTTTAAGACAATTTTCGGCATACATGCGATGTTAGCAAACAAGTGGCGGAAATAAAGTTTTTTTTCTATCTGAATTTTAATTACTGGATAATCGTAATAAATGCATTTCACTAACTAAGCTTGACCTTATTTAGTGCTGAGTGTCCAATCCGTTCATGCCTCGTCCAAAAAAAGTAAAAGGTTATCAGGAAGGTCGCGATAATAAACATGCCGTTCAACCCAGAGGAGAAAGGCGTCCTAGACTCGATGAAAATGACTTGGAGCGGATTATCGCGGAGAAGCCTCAAGGGCTTTATCTTATTTTAGATTGCTTGAATGATCCGCATAACCTAGGCGCAATTTTGCGAACCGCTGATGGGGCAGGAGTCGATGCCGTCATCGCTCCACGTGATAAGGCTGTTGGAATTACTGATACGGTGCGCCGAATTTCTGTGGGAGCGGCTGACAGCGTCCCTTACATCACCGTTACCAACTTAAGCCGAGCGATGAATATGCTGAAGGAAAATGGAATATGGCTCGTAGGAACCTCGGACAAGGCGACACAAACTCTCTACCAACTGGATTTAACAGGAGGCCTAGCCTTGGTCACTGGATCGGAAGAAAAAGGAATGCGTAGACTCACCGAGGAAGCGTGCGATCACCTAGTAAACCTCCCGATGAAGGGCGAGGTGCCATGTCTAAACGCGAGCGTGGCCACAGGCATTTGTCTCTATGAGGCGGTGCGACAACGCCAGTAACAGGATAAGCCAAGATTTTTATTGAGACTTCGGCTTAGGTGCTGTAACAACACGTTCCGCAATTATGACCCCATCTATAGATTTAGCAAAAGCTTGTGCCCAAGCTGCATATAACATTCAGGCAGAAGACATTAAGGTGCTGGATCTGAGAGGGATTTCTAGCCTCACAGATTTTCTAGTAATTTGTTCTGGAACCTCCATGCCTCACCTTAAGGCGATTATGCGTGATATCGAGATCGAGATCGCAGATAAACGTAAAGAAAGCCCGCATTACTCGGAGGGAAAAGCGGACTCTCGATGGGTGATTCTGGATTACATCGATGTTATGGTGCACGTTATGCATGAAGAGATGCGTGATCTCTACAACCTAGAAGCACTCTGGGGTGACGGAAAGTTACTCGAGCTTGAGCTAGAAGGCGCATAAGATACGTTTTCCGAATGCATAAGGGAGCGCGGGCGTCCCGCCCGCTTATGCCTATAGTATAGATGATTATTGGAAGTTGTTTTCTGGGTAAGCTGTATCTTGCTGAACTCATCTGTGAGTTCCATGGAAAGTCGATGAGCGGGCGGGACGCCCGCGCTCCCCTGACTTGAGACACTAGGCCTTTTCTACACTCACTGGAATCGCCTTTGAGGTTGGCGTGTTACTGATCATCGCGGTTTTGTGGAGAGGAACGAGCATGTTGGCCTCTGGAAAATAAGCCGCGCAGGCGCCCTTTGGCATGGCGTAAGGAATCGCGGTGACCGCATTCATTTCCCGCGTCTCCCCTTCATAATGACTGGTGACGTTGACTTTAGAGAGAGATTCTATGCCTCGGTCTTGCAGGTCCTGCAGGTTCATGAGGATAACCCAGCGGTCGTTGTAGACTCCACGGTAACGGTCCTCCATTCCGTATACGGTCGTGTTGTATTGGTCATGAGTGCGAAAGGTCTGTAGGGTGAGCAACTCTTCGTCTTGATGTCGATCGATCAGAGCGTTGGCAGTGAAGCGGGCTTTCCCAGATGCCGTGGTAAATTGTCTTTCACGGGGGCCGTTGGGGAGATAGAATCCTCCGTCTTGTCGAACACGCTGGTTGAAATTCTGGAACCCTGGGATCACTTGCGCAATATCATCACGGATGGCGTCGTAATCAGTCTCGTAGTTCTCGAAAAGGGCGCGGTGATCTGGTAAGAGCTTTTTGGCAATGCCGCACAGAATAGCGACCTCGCTGTGGAGGGATTCTTCCATCGCAGGGAAATGCCCAGTTGAGGATTGCACGACGCCCATTGAGTTCTCGGTAGAAATGATTTGAGGCGTGCCGAAGAGTTGGTCTATTTCGCTGCGGACAAGACATGGTAGAATGAGCGCAGTCTTGCCCGGGTGGCAGTGACTTCGGTTTAGCTTGGTGGAGATCTGTACTGTTAGGTCACACCCTTCCAAGGCCTTTGTCGTAATACTGGTATCTGGGCTAGCCGAGAGGAAGTTTCCGCCCAGCGCGATAAAAGAGCTAACCTGCTTATTGAGCATCGCTTGGATCGTTTCGACGACATCGTAACCATGCTTCCGCGGGGTTTTAATTTGATAATGCTCATCGAGCGCGTCATGAAACGGGTCAGGCATTTTTTCCCACACTCCCATCGTGCGATCGCCCTGCACATTACTGTGTCCTCGCACCGGGCAGAGACCAGCGCCTTCTCGTCCGATCTGTCCGCGCATGAGGTGCAGGTTGACCACCTCTTGGATGGTAGCGACGGCGTTATCAGTTTGGGTGAGCCCCATCGCCCAGCAGGTGATGAGACCTTTCGAGTCACGGAGGAGGATTGCTAAGCGTTTGATCTGTGCAGTTGATATTCCCGATTCCTCCACAAGGGCCTCAAAGTCTTCACCACGAAGAGACTCAAGGTATAGCTCAAAATCGAGGGTATGTTCAGCGATGAAGGATTGATCAAAGACGCTGCCGTCAGCCTCCTCCATTTCAAGTAAGATTATTCCTACCGCTTTCAAGAGTGCGAGATCCCCACCTGGTTTAACCGCATAGTGGTCTGCCGCTAAGGGCGTTTTCAAGTTAAGCATTCCCTTTGGCTCTTGCGGGTGCGCGAAACCTTTGAGCCCTGCTTCAAACAAGGGGTTGACTGAGATGATCGTGGCGCCTTTTCGCACCGCCTCTTGGAGTGCACTGAGCATTCGCGGATGGTTAGTACCGGGGTTTTGACCGATCACGAGAATGACATCTGCCTTTGGGAAGTCATCGAGCTTTACAGTGCCTTTTCCGATACCAATGGTGTTGTTCAGTGCCGCGCCACTGGATTCGTGGCACATGTTCGAGCAATCAGGGAGATTGTTGGTGCCATACATGCGTACCATGAGCTGGTAAACATAAGCGGCCTCATTACTGGCACGGCCGGAGGTGTAAAAACTAGCGTGATCAGGGGTCGGGAGACTCTGGAGGTTATTGGCAACTTCGGAGAAGGCCTCATCCCAAGAGATTTCTTGGTAATGGGTATCGTGTTCGCGCTTAATGAGCGGGCTGATCAAGCGACCCTGCAGTTCATGCCAGTGATCACTCTGTGCCGCTAAGTGGGCGATTGAATGCTGCGCGAAGAATTGTTTTCCAATCGTTTTTGCAGTTGATTCAGACGCTAAAGCCTTGGCGCCGTTCTCGCAATACTCATGGCCGGAGCGGTGGTCATCAGGATCAGGCCACGCACAGCTGGAGCAGTCGAACCCGCCCTTTTGGTTCATCTTGGCGAGGCGCTTGAATCCCTCTACCAGTCCAGGCTCACGGTTCATGTATTCGACCGTCTTGGCAACAGCCATAAAGCCCGCCGCCTTTTCTGCAGGTTTGGTGACTTTTAATTCGCGCTGCGGCTCGGGAATACCGGCGGTGTTGGATTCGAACTTATTCATAGTAGAGAGCTTGGCGGTTGGTATAGAGATTGTATGGCGGTTTCTTGAAAAAGCCAATAGTGGTACATTCCAGCTTGTTGGAGAGCTCGACCGCGAGGCTAGAAGGCGCTCCCAACGCGATGATCATCCACACCCCAAGGTGAGCGGCCTTGTGAACGAGTTCATAGCTCAAGCGGCTGCTTAAGACGAGCGTCATATTTTGGAGATCGTGAATATGATTCACGATCACCCAGCCCAGCAGTTTATCGAGAGCATTATGTCTGCCGACATCCTCAAAGTTCATGAGTAACACGTTATCGGAGTCAAACAACCAGACGGCGTGGCTTCCACCTGTTTGCTCAAATAGCGGTTGGTTTTCCGACAAGGTGGAGTGGATTTGACTTAAATCCTGACTAGTCCAACGTCTGGTGGGCACGATACGGTTCTGGTAGCTCGTATTGAGTAAATCCTCGAGCGAGGTCCTTCCGCAGACTCCGCAGCTTGAGCTTTGGATGCCACGACGTTGAGTGCTTTGCTGAGTAAGTGGGGATTGCTCGTAATGAAGGAGGACTTGATTATTCTCCGCACAAGACTCTGGGCGGGTAATGTGAGTCGGGAGCGGGAGGGCCTCTGACCACAAATAACCAAGGGCAAGAAATAAATCATGCCCCGGAGTGCGCATGGTGGTTGCTAAAGCTTCACGCTCCTGCCCCACTGCGATGAGTAATTCTAACGGCTCTTCTGCAATCACGAAGTCCTCTTCGACACCATTGCCCTTCAATACATTGACCCGCCTGACAGCGGAATGCTCCGTTAAATAGTATGGGGCTGAAGCAATAGACATGTCGGCAACATACATGGAAGTGCCTGATAATTCTAGAAGGAAACACGCCTTGTCCTTTTTATTTCTGGGCAGTGATCCTCTTCAAGATGTCTGCCCAGCAGAAGGCGGTATAGTAGCTCTTACTGACCTCTGTAAAGTTTTGCTTGCGGAGCTGGCTTTCTAACTCCTTCAGATGAGCCGCGCCCCATGGGAGGTAGATCTCATCATAATTCTCGAGGTTGTCGTTAAAAATTTCCATCAGATGGTCATTACGAAATTTAATGAGAGATTTCTCCATGAATTCGGCCATGTCGGCATCCGTGATTTTGACCGCATTCATGTTCTCAATCATCGTTTGTAGGTCAGGTGCTGACATCATGGAAAAAATTTCATTGAGTAGGGCTAGTCCTTCCTCGGGGAGTTCGGAGAGGTCGATGTCTGCATTGAGCTGGTCGATTTCCAGTTTTGGACTCGGACTACCTTGCTTACCCTTCGGCTTATCCAGTTTCGACCATTCCTTGTTTTGGGTCTCGAGGCCTAGTAAGGAAGCGATAAAGGAATAATCGATAGCCGACTTCATCAAGCCTTCCTTATCACTCACGCCCTCATGGAGGACGAGCTTCTTGCTGGAAGGGTTCTGCTTAAAGCCCTCTTTCACTTGCTTGTAATATTGGGAGTCCCCCATGTGGACCATGCCGATGAGGTGCGCCTGTTTTCCCTCAGGGTTCTCCATCACGAGGTTTTGCATTTCCATCCCTTGCGCGGTGAGTTTGATGTGTCCGCCAGAGAAGTTTGAGACCGCTTGACTGATCCCGAAAAAGCCGAGAACCATAAAGACCGCAGGAATGAGGTGCAGATTCAGAATCGAAATCCCAAAGTGCTTCGCATTAAACTTGGCCGAGCGTTCGTTATTCCCCAAGAATCCTAGGGCGTAGGCTATGTAAGCCACAGAGGCTAGGATCAGGAGAATATCAAAAAAGATTACCGGAGCATTGTTACTCCCGAACACATTCAGCGGCCACCCAAAGATGGAACGGAAGCTTAGGAGCGTGAGGAAGATCACCACATGCCACTTCGAGATATACGGGGTAAAGACACTCACCCCAGCCCAGATGAAAAAGGCTGCGTAAAACCACCAAAACTCGGAATGATCATTCAACAAGAGATCGTAGGAGAAGCGCACATCCTCCACACACATCGCAATGCTGAGCAGGGTGAAGATGATTGCGGGAATGAGGTGACCGATTTTGATGGGACGTTTATTCATTGCGAGTAGAGCGAAGATCAAGTTAGATTTATTTGCAATTAACGGCATTTCTAGCACTCTCAAAAATGAACTATGACTTCCTCTAAAGCTTTGTTTTCTTGCCCTTTTATCTGCAGTGTAGCCTTCTTTTCATCCCAATTAATAAGGATTAGCCCAAAGTTGTTCTGGTTCACAAAACTTCCTTTCCGATATCGGTTCTCTTCTTTTTTGAGCTTGCGGTAAGCATGGGTCAGCCCACTGGAGGTGACTTCCGTTAGAGTCTTTTCATCTACCTCGACTTGTGAAATCTCTCCAATATGTCTATCTCCACTAATGAGAATGCTGTTGGAGGGTAAAGTTTTTAGTAACCTTTCTCTGGCTTGTGGAAAATTGTTCCACTTTTCAAATCTATGATCAACAGGAAGCACTTGGATGCCACTCCCAATAATATAGAGCGATATATCAGGAGAACTTACTTCCTTCTCGAGCCATTCCCATTGTGCCGAACCTAGAATATCCCCAGAAGGTTTTTTGTGGTCTATAGGATCTCGAAAGTAACGACAATCGAGCAAAATGATTTTCACCTTTTTCTTTTCAGTCCCAAAAGTATAGGATTGGTAAGCGCCTTCTCTCTGTCTCACTTCTGCGCTCTCAGGAACATCTAGAAAGTCTAGTAACAGACCTTTGCTTTCTTTTTTAAAATGCCATTCTTTACCTCCATCATTCTTTCCATAATCGTGATCATCCCAAATCCCGACAACAGGAGTTTGACTGATGAATTTCGCGTAGCTTGGCTTCATTTTTTGCGTCACATAAGCCTTATGCATTGTTACTGAATCATCCGTATCTGCATAAACGTTATCCCCCAACCAGATAAAGAGGTCAGGGGCATTTTTAGAGATTGTTTCCCACAGAGTCTGGCGAGCCTTTTGATGGTTACAGGATCCAAAGCTGATTGTGGACAATCTCTTTTCAGTAGGAATGGCTAGGTGATGTGAAATCTCATGCGGATCTTGCTCCGCGAAGCATACCGCTATGAATTGGAAAATTATAAGGATTCTGCTCATTTTATAAAGTCAGTTTATCTAAGCAGAGCTTGATTTAATTTGCAACATCTTACATTCATTGTGAGCTGTAATACTAAAATGGTTTAAGCCTAAATGGTCAATCGCTATCACGACACCTTGTCGCCATGCATTGACATTGATGGCGACAGAGTGTATTATTTTCTCATGATTGCCGAAACAAGACTCAACGTCCGACTGAAGGGAGTGCTGGCGGAATATGTAGATAACTTATTAGGCTCCTCACTGTACGAAAGCCACAGTGAATACGTAAGGGACTTAATCCGAAGAGATATGGGAATCCAGAACTATGAATCTGATGCTGTTATTCGGGAAAAAATCGTGAATGGGTTTACCCAGCTTGGGAATGGTGAATACGATGATCAGCCTCTTTCTGAGATTTGGGAGGAAGCCCGCGCGGAGTTAAAAGCTGAAGCAGGAATCGATGCATAAGATCTACCGCACCGATCAGGCAAAGCGTGATTACAAAACAATCTTCAAAGAAAGCGCAAAACGCTTTGGGGTAAAAGTAGCGAACGAGACCATCGCTCAGATCGAAAAAGCAGAGCGGAAAATTAGTGAGAACCCCCAATGTGGACGTCTCGATCCCACATTCCATTCTCGCAAGTATCGCTACATTCAAACCAAAAACAGGCAAAAGATTTTTTACGTCGAATTCCCCGATGCTCTCATCATCGTAACCGCTGGATATGACGGCAGAAATTGGCTCTCTCTGTTAGAAGAAAACGAAGAGTTTATTTCCCAACAGATCGAGAAGGCTCTGGATAAGTTAGGATAAGCCCGCCAACATTTCCTCGAGTTGCGCTTTCTTAGTCTGCCATTCCTCTAGGCGGTCTTTCTCGACCTGCACGACTTCTGGTTTTGCGTTCGCGACGAATTTCTCGTTGCTGAGCTTTTTCTCAGATTTCATGAGCTCCTTATCGATTTTCTCAATCTGGGAGGTGAGGCGTTTTGCTTCTGCTTCGACGTCGATCAAGCCATCTAGCGGCATGTAGAATTCACCAAGCTCGGTGGCGGAGGCGGGCGTGCCCTTCGGTGCCTCGTAGTCGTTCTCGATGCTGATGGCCTCCAGTCCCACGAGGATGCAGAGCACAGGGAAGTGTTCCGCCAGTGCGGGGGTGTTGGTCTTCAGCTTCAGGGAGATATCCTTGCGGGTCGCGAGGTTGTATTCGGCCTTGAGGTTACGGAGCTTACTCGCGGTTTCATACAGGGTCTCAGCGGTTGCGATGGCCTCCGCAGGGTCGTGCCCGGCGAGAACTTTGCTCGTCTCTACCTCTGTGGTCATCAGGAAGCCTTCCGTGATGTAGCCCATCGTGGTGGAGAGTTCCTCGGTAATGTGAGGCATGAAGGGATGCAGCGTCGCAAGGAAGCGAGCGAGCACGAGGTCGATCGTTCCGAGGGTAAGGCGTGTGGTCTCCGGATCTGTATCCGCCTTAAAGTCTCCCTTAATGGCCTCTAGGAAGAGGTCGCAGTATTCGCCCCAGAAGAAGTTATATAGGTGCTGTGCGACTTCGCTGAAACGGTAATCGGCATACGATTTCTCTACCTCTTCCGAGAGTTGGTCAAGTTTCGCCAAAATGGTGGTGTGGAAGACTGGGAGTTTCGCCAAATCTTCTACGCTGAGATCTACGCGCTCTGTGCCTTGCATCTGACGGAAGCGGGCGGCATTGTAGAGCTTGTTGGCGAAGTTCCTACCCTCATCGACTTGGGGGTATTCGTTTTCGCCACCTTTGATCTCATTCTCGATGAAGTGGATATCTCCACCCAGAGGTGCGATCTTGATCATCGCAAAGCGCACGGCATCTGCACCAAAACGGTCCATGAGGTCGATCGGATCAGGAGAGTTCCCGAGCGATTTCGACATTTTACGACCCTGCTTGTCGCGCACGAGGTTCGTGAAATAGACGTTGTTGAACGGTTTCTCGCCCTTAAAGCGGTAGCCCGCCATGATCATGCGTGCCACCCAAAAGAACATGATGTCGTAACCCGTCACGAGATCTGAGGTCGGGTAAAACTTCTTCTGCGACGCCTCATTCATGGTCGAGAACGGCCAGAGCCAAGAGCTAAACCAGGTATCCATGACATCAGGGTCGCGTTCCCACGTGTCGCCATCGGCTGGTGGTTCTGTCCCTACATAAATATCCCCAGACTCCATGTCAGAGAGGTCGAGCGACTCCTTCTCCTTCAGTTCGAAAGCTTTTTCCTTGCGGTACCAAACTGGGATTTGGTGCCCCCACCAGAGCTGGCGTGAGATACACCAATCCTGCAGATTGTTCATCCAGTGGCTATACGTCTTCGTCCAGCGCTCCGGGCGGAAGGTAATCTCCGCCTCAGCGGTGCTTCCTACCGCCTTGGTGGATTCCTCTTGGGCGGGATACTTCAGGAACCACTGCATCGAGATCCGCGGCTCGATCGGCACATCGGCACGCTCTGAGTAGCCGACATTATTCTCATGCTCTTCGAACTTCGTGAGGGCGCCCATTTCATCGAGCATTTTGCCGGCCTTGTTACGCGCCTTGAAGCGGTCATCACCATCTAGCTCAGGAACTGCTGGGAAATTTACGGTGCCATCCGGGTGGAGCACATCAATAATTTCGAGGTCGTGACGCTCTCCGATTTCAAAGTCGAGCTTGTCATGAGCGGGTGTAATCTTCAGCGCTCCGGTTCCGAAGTCGATCTCGACCGCTTCATCCGCGATGATCGGGATCGGCGCGGGGTTGAGAGGACGAATCGCCTTCTTTCCGATGAAATCGGCGTAGCGAGGATCCTTCGGGTTCACCGCGATGGCGGAGTCTCCCATGATCGTCTCGGGGCGCGTGGTCGCGATCTCGATGAACTTTCCGTCTTCCCCTTCGATCGCATATTGCACGAAGTAGAGTTTCGACTTCTTCGGTTTAGGAATCACCTCTTCATCAGAGAGTGCGGTGAGCGAGACCGGGCACCAGTTGACCATGCGCTTGCCACGGTAGATTAGACCTTCATTAAAGAGTTCCACAAACACGCGCGTGACCTCCTGGGAGTAATCCTCATCCATCGTGAAGCGTTCGCGATCCCAGTCACAAGACGCACCCATGCGCTTCAGCTGGTTGATGATGATGTCACCGTGCTCCTCCTTCCATTCCCAAACTTTTTCCAGGAAGGCCTCGCGCCCGATGTCGCGTTTGCTTTTGCCCTCTTCCTCGCGGAGCTTTTTCTCGACCTTGGTTTGCGTCGCGATACCCGCGTGATCGGTGCCGGGGAGCCACATTACCTCCTTGCCCTGCATGCGAGCGCGACGCGCTAGAATGTCTTGAATAGTGTTGTTGAGGACGTGCCCCAAGTGCAGAATTCCGGTGACATTAGGCGGAGGAATGACGATGGAATACCCTTCCTTATCGGAGTTCTCATCCCCACGGAAACAGCCATTTTCTGTCCATGACTGGAACCATTTGTTCTCTACCGCGACCGGTTCGTATGCTTTTGGTAATTCTGACACGCCCATGAGTTGCCAGATCTACCCAACAAGTGCAAAGCGAAATTTAGGAAATGCTTAATTTTGCAACTCCGCCGTCACGGTCTCGATCTGAGCCGTGATTTTTGACCAGTCGCTGTAGGCGTTTTCTAGCTTTTCGGCGAGGGCGCTGTAGGCGATGGTCGCTTCTTGCATTTTTTTGCCATCGGCGACCGTTTCTGGGGAATTCATGTGCTCAGTGAGCTTCGCTTGGGCGGCTTCGATCTCAGCGATTTGCCCTTCGGTGGCTTCGAGCTGTTTTTCGAGCGGGGCGAGCTTTTCCTTGCGGATACGTCGGTTTTCGGCTTCACGCTTGCGTTGCTCCTTTCGGTTGCCGGTGCGGGCTTTTGGCGCGCTGGTTCCGGAGGGGGCCGCTCCTCTGGTAGCGGCGACCGCAGCGGTCTTTTGTTCCTCTTTTTTATCGAGATAATAGCTGAGGTTGCCGTGATAAATGGTGGGCTTTTGGGCGGGTTGGAACTCGATCGTGCGCTCTGCGAGCGGGTCGAGGAAGTCACGGTTGTGCGAGACAATCACGATCGTGCCCGGGTAGTTGGTGAGGGCGTTTCGAAGCACATCTTGGGACTGCATATCAAGGTGGTTCGTCGGCTCATCCAGAATGAGGAAGTTCGCCGGCTTCACGAGCATGCGCACAAGCGCGACGCGGGAGCGCTCTCCACCTGAGAGAATCCCCACTTTCTTAAAGACATCATCGCCACGGAAGAGAAAGCATCCGAGAATGTTTCGGGCAGAGGCAGCCGCTTCACGGGTCGCGACTTCTTCCACGGTTTCGAGAACTGTCTTGGTAGGGTCTAATTCATCGGCGTGGTTTTGCGAGAAGAAGGACGGTAAGACCTTTCCACCGAGTTCAATCGAGCCCGAGGAGGGTTCTAGTTCATCGGTGATCAGCTTACAAAAGGTCGACTTCCCCGCTCCGTTAGGCCCCACGATCGCGATTTTCTCGCCCTTGGTGAACTCGAGATCAAAGGGAGGGAAGATGATCTTATCCCCATAATGTTTTGAAGCGCCATGGACCTTCACCACGCTATGCATAGAGGCGGGCGGATCTGGGAAACGGAAGTCCATGTAGACATCGTCATCCTCGACCTCGATCACTTCCATTTTCTCCAGTTGCTTCAGGCGGGATTGCGCTTGCGAGGCCTTCGAGGCTTTAGCACGGAAACGGTTAATGAAGTCCTCGGTCTTGGCAATTTCCTTTTGCTGAGAAGCGCGTTGCTTTTTGAGCACTTCCTTGCGGTGCGCGGATTCTTTCTCGTAGAAGGAGTAGTTGCCTGAGTATTCTTCCGCTCGTCCCTTGGAGAAGGCGATGGTGCGGGTTGTGAGGGTGTCTAGGAGCGCTCGGTCGTGCGAAATGAGGATTATCGCTCCTGGGTAGGTGCGCAGAAAATTCTCCATCCAGATTTGGGTCTCAAAGTCGAGGTGGTTGGTCGGTTCATCCAGTAGGAGGAGTTCCGGCTTTTGGAGGAAGAGCTTCGCCATCGCGATCCGCATTTGCCAGCCTCCGGAGAACTCGGAGCAGTCGCGCTGCATGTCGTCACCCTTGAAGCCGAGTCCTTTTAGCACAGATTCGACTTGCGGTTTGATTTTGGAGGGGTCGTTGCCTTCCAGCTTGAGCTCTAGATCGCCAATTTCCTCTAACAAGGTCATGAATTCCTCCGTCTTGGGGTCAACTTCCTGTAGCTCTTCGGACTTATCATCGATGAGCTGTTGCAGCTCTTGAACTCCGGAGAAGGCCTTCATGGTCTCATCGAAGAGGGAAATCCCTTTGATATGAATACCCTCCTGCGGGAGATAGCCGATCTCGTAATGCTTTGGTTTCGCGATCTTACCAGAGTTGGGCGAGATGATCCCAGCTATGCATTTTAGAAGCGTGGATTTACCTGCCCCATTATGACCAGCAAAGGAAATACGCTCCTTGGGTTGCACCACAAAGGAAAGGTCATCAAAAAGAACCCGCGGGCCAAACTCTACCCGTAAATTTTGCACTGCAATCATGAATGCATCGTTGAATGGCTCTAACTTAAAGAGCAAGTGCCGTTTACGAAAAAGTTGAGAGTTTTTTCAGCGGCTTCACAAAGGTCCCAGTGCGATATTCCGCTTCACGTAAGCTAGCCTTTATTAAGAGCTTCTAGAAGGTCTTGAATCTTAAGCTAATTAGATCTATATATCCTATCTTTCTACTAAGTGTTTGGTCAGAGAAGAAAGCTACGACTAAAGAGGCGATGTATAAATACGTTGGAGTTACAAATTTGCCGAAACAAACCAGAAGTATGAATAATGATATAATCAACCCTCCCTGACATGAAGCAAGGAGTTTCCAATAGTGTTTTTACTACACAAGGGTGAATCTAACAATCAAACCAACATGAGAGCTGGGTTCTCGATGAGTTTTTTGATTTCGCCAATGAAGGTCGCGGCAACGGCTCCATCTACAACGCGGTGGTCACAGGAAACTCCGATGTTCATGACTTTGCCTGGAACGATTTCACCGTTCTTGACGATGGGCTTCTCAAAGATGCCACCAACTGAGATGATCGCTGCTTGTGGTGGATTCACAATCGCGTCGAAAGATTCAATGCCATAGGAACCAAGGTTAGAAACGGTAACGGTTCCACCATCATATTCATCTGGTCGGAGCTTCTTGTCACGGGCGCGAACGGCCATATCCTTAACTTCTTTTGAGATTTGGAGTAGAGACTTAGTCTGTGCTGCTTTGACGACAGGAGTAACAAGTCCGTCCTCAACCGCGATTGCGACGGAAACGCCAACATTGCCGAACTGGACAATGTGGTCTTCTGCGTAGCTGGCGTTCACTGCTGGAACCGCCATACAAGCGTTGATTACGGCTTTCATGATGAAGTCGTTTACGGTATACTTGTTGCCGTGGGTAACTTCTGCCTGAGAGTTGATCTGCTTGCGAAGCGACATCAGGGCGGAAGCATCACACTCTACGTGAAGGTAGAAGTGTGGGATTGTCACCTTAGAAAGGAGGAGACGATCCGCAATGATCTTACGCATGGTGGAAAGAGGAAGCTTCTGGTCATCTGCAGAAGCAACAGGGCTGATCCCTTTCATCATTTGAGCTGCTGGTGCGCTTGCCGCTGGAGCAGCAGCTGGTGCAGGATTGGCCGCGGCCTTGAGAATGTCTTCCTTAACGATGCGTCCGCCAGCGCCGGTGCCTGTAACGGTGGCGATGTTTACGCCTTTTTCAGCCGCCAGTTTTTTAGCAAGTGGAGATGCTTTGATACGTGTTCCATCTTCAGCTACGGTTGGTGCGGCGGTGGCTGGAGCTGAGGAAGCTGTTTCTGCAGCAGGAGCTTCTGCTGCTGGGGCTGCAGTAGCGGATGAGCCCGCGCTCGCAATCGCGTCTTCTACGGATTCGTCTTCTTCTGCAAGGATCGCGAGGAGTTGACCGACAGGGGCTTTCCCTCCTTCTGCGACGAGAATTTTTGCCATCACTCCATCGTCAAACGCTTCCATTTCCATAGTCGCTTTATCCGTTTCGATTTCCGCAATGATGTCACCCATTTCAACGGTGTCGCCTTCAGCTTTTTTCCAGCTCACAACAGTTCCCTCTGTCATCGTATCAGAGAGTTTGGGCATTTCGATGTTAACAGCCATAATAGTTAGTATTTACAGCTGTGGTGAATCATTTCAACCTTGTTTGCAATAAAAAGTTTAGCCTAGCTCGTTTGAAGCCATAGTTGGGGGCTAATCCGTAGTAATAAACATAGGGGTTCTATTGTTTTTCTATTACAGGTTTAAGTAGTTACTCATTTCACTCGCGATTTTTACTGCGCAGGCTCTGCGCATGAGATCTAGGAGCCACCCGAGACATGCGCAACCCACGCGTTAAGCCCAGAAGAATTTAGATTGAACGCCTTTCCTTTTTCCGCTTTGGTGATTCTCCTTCTATGTTCCAAGTCTTCCATAACGATCCAGATACACAGGCACGCACTGGCGAACTCACTACTCCGCACGGAGTGATTCAGACCCCCATTTTCATGCCAGTGGGAACACAAGCCACCGTCAAAACCCTGCATCCCGCAGAAGTAGAAGAGCTGGGCGCACAAGTGATCTTAGGAAACACCTACCACCTCTGGCTCCGTCCGGGACATGAGACCGTTCGCGAGCTGGGAGGGCTCCATAAATTCTCAGGCTGGGATAAGCCTATCCTCACCGATTCTGGAGGCTTCCAAGTGTGGTCTTTAGCGAAACTGAGAAAAATTTCCGAGGAAGGAGTCACCTTCCAAAACCACCTGGATGGTTCCAAGATGATGCTCAGCCCGGAGGTTAGTATGGAGATTCAGTCTGCCCTCGGCTCTGATATTTCAATGCTTTATGATGAATGCCCGCCCTACCCTTGTGATCGCAAGTATGCAGAGGAATCCACCGATCTCACTACCCGCTGGGCGAAGCGTTGCAAGGACTGGCACATGCAAAATAAGCCGGCCGCTGGTCACCTAGAACAAGCAAGTTCAGACGCCGAGCGCCAGCTCCAATTCGGCATCGTGCAAGGGTCAGTTTACGCCGATTTACGCGAACGCTCAGCACGGGCTCTCACAGACCTTGACTTTGACGGTTACGCCATCGGAGGCGTCTCCGTCGGTGAACCAGAGGAAGAAATGTTTCGCGCGATCGAAAACGCCGTCCCATTTCTCCCTGACAACAAGCCCCGTTATGCGATGGGGCTCGGCACTCCGCCACAAATCCTTGAAATGATTGGGCGCGGCGTCGATATGTTTGACTGCGTTCACCCCACCCGCTGTGCACGTCACGGACAAGCCTTCACCTTAGACGGCCCCATCAACGTCAAGAATGAAAAATTCGCAAAAGACGCCCGCCCGCTGACCGAAGATTGCCATCCTCACCTGGCGAATTTCAGTCGTGGATACTTACGCCACCTGCTCAAGGCGGGAGAAATTCTCGCTTTAAGGTTGCTTTCTTTCCATAATTTGCATTTCTACTTAAACCTCACGATGAATGCCAGAAAAGCGATTGAAGAAGGTCGCTTCACCGAATACAAAACAGAATTCATCAAACGTTACAACGCCCAACAATTCTCATAAAATGAACGCACTATTCCAAATACTCGCTCAAGAAACCGCCCCGAACCCTGTTCAATCATTCTTAGGGAGTGGATTCATCTTCCCGATCGCAATGATCATTCTGTTCTACTTTATGCTCATTCGTCCACAACAACAGCAGAAGAAGGAGCATGCGAAGAAAGTAGCAGCTCTCAAAAAGGGAGACGAAATCATCTCTAATGGCGGCATCCACGGCGTCATCAATCACAAGAGTGAAAAAACCTGTAGTGTTCGTGTCTCTGAAGGCGTATTCATCAAAATGGAGTTAGCCAACATCTCCAGCGTCGTCCCAAAAGGCTCAGCTAAACCTGAGCCAGAAGAACCAGCAGCTTAATCTCTTAACCTTATGCAAAACTTAGTCTTTTTCGTCGGCTTAGCCCTCCTTGGGCTTCTTTTATTTTACGTCTTCGCGGACAAAGATCGCTTCCGTCGTAATGTCGGAACGATTCTCACCCTCGGAATCATCATCGTTTCCGCCTGTGCACTTTCTGTAGCCAAGCTAAAAGGAGGAATCGATATCGTGGGCGGTAATGCCTACACCGTCCGTATTGATCCCAACTTAGATGAATCCGGAAACCCGCTTCCTATCACAGATGATGCCATTAACTCCGCTATGGACACAATCGAGAAACGTCTCGGCGGTGGTGGAACAAAAGATCTTCTCCTCCAAAAGCAAGGGGAAGACCGTATCATCGTTGAAATGCCTGGCGCTACTGAAGCGGAAGCCAAGCAAATTAAAGAGAGCCTAGAGCAAGTCGCAAAGCTAGAAATTCGCGGCGTGCACCCACAATCTGAGATACTTGTTGGCCAGGCAAAGGCAGGCAAGAGCGTTCCTGGGTTCGAGCTCAAAGAATACACAACTACGAATGATGACGGAGAAGACGTCACCTTCGACCTGCTCATCAACAGACGTGTTATCGTAACCGGTAAGAACGTGCAGAGAGCTCGTGTTGCGACCGAAGACCGCGGCGTCGTAGCAATCACTCTCGATGGTGAAGGTGGAGATAAGCTCCGTGAAGCCACCATGAAAATGACGATAGGACGTGACAGAATGGCGTGTGTTCTTGATGGTGTTGTCATCAGTAGTGCTACCGTTCAAGGCGTTCTCGGGCGTAACTTTCAAGTATCTGGCCTCGATTCCCAAGAGGAATGCCGCCGTCTCGCCAATGGCTTAGAAAACCCATTAACCAATCCACTGGTAATCGAAGAAGCGCGTGAAGTATCCGCTCGTCTCGGAAAAGCGACCGTGAACCAAGGAATCACCTCCGGGATCGTTGGTCTCGGAATCACCCTTGTCTTCATCCTCGCTTACTACCGTATGGCTGGCATCATTGCCATTCTTGGCCTCGCAGTGAACATCCTGGTTCTCTTCGGAGTTATGGCGATGTTCGGCTTTACCTTCACCCTTCCCGGGATTGCAGGAATCATCCTCACGATCGGGGTTGCCGTCGATGCGAACGTTCTCATCTATGAGCGTCTGCGCGAAGAAATGGATGCCGGCAAGTCAGTTGGCGCCGCGATCAAAACCGCCTACGAGAAAGCCTTCTCCGCGATTTTCGATGCCAACATCACCACCCTCATCATTGCGATTATCCTCATGTCCCTCGGATCAGGAACGATCAAAGGGTTCGCGATCACGCTTACCATTGGTATCCTCACCTCGCTTCTGACTGCGCTTGTAGTCGCACGAGTTCTTTTCTATTGGGGCTATGATCTCAAGCTCATCAAGAACCTCAACTTCATGCAACTCTTTGGGAAAAAGAACTTCCCGTTCATGAGCATGCGTAAGGGTGCCTTCCCGCTGTCCATCGGAATTATCGTAGTTGCCCTAGGCCTCCTCTTCATGCGTGGAGAAAAAACACTCGGGATCGACTTCCTCGGTGGATCGGTAATCAAGTTCCAGATCGGCGAGTCCGACATCACGGCGGCGCAGGCCGAGGAACAAATCGCGGATTTAACCTTAGAAAAGCAACCGCTCGTGCAGGAAGAAACGACCCAAACCTCTGGCAAGCTGATCAGCGTGAAGTGCGCGACCGATGACGTCGCCGCCATCACCGCGGAACTCCGCAAGGACATTCCTGAACTCGCAGAGGTGGAAGCCTCCAACGAGACCGTCAGCGCGACCCTTGGTAAAGAATTCCTGAAGAACTCCCTCATCGCCCTCGCGATCGGACTGGGTTGTATCATGATCTACATCACCTTACGATTCGAGTTCTCCTTCGCCGTTGGTGCGTGTTTCGCCCTCTTCCACGACCTGATCATTGTTCTCGGATGTGTGGGCCTCTACAGTTGGCTCACAGGATCGTCAGAGTTCTCTCTCATTCACGTCGGTGCCATCCTCACGATTGCCGGTTACTCTATCAATGACACCATCGTCGTATTTGACCGTATTCGGGAAACACTCACGACCAAGAAAGGTGATATTGAAGACCTCATGAACGAGGCCATTAACTCCACCCTATCCAGAACAGTGCTGACCTCGCTGACTACCTTCTTCGTGGTTCTTGTCCTCTTCATCTTTGGTGGACAGGCCCTCAGAGACTTCTCCTTTGCGATTCTCATCGGAGTGATCGTCGGAACCTACTCCTCGATCTTCATCGCCTCCCCTATCGTTTACCTCTGGGCGCGCCGAAAAGGCCAAGAGAGTATCCGTGAAGATGTGATGAAAACGGCCTTCCGTGACGATCAAGCCACGATCGTAGAATAAGGGGAGCGCGGGCGTCCCGCCCGCATTCTCTCATCCTGTGATATGAATTAACGGATTGGGTAGCACACGCTTCCAGCGTGTAAACAGAGGCATCATGCCTCAGTTCTAATATCTGGCGAATGCCAGCAAGACAATCAATATTCTAGAAGCATGCGTGTAAACTTAAGAGAGATTAGTGCCTTCGGCAGAAAGAGAACATACGGCAGGATGCCGATGTTTTCACCCAAGATGGGCGCGCTACCCCCTTTTATTCCATGAAAGCCTTACTCTTAGCCGCTCGTCCAAAAACGCTACCCGCTGCCATTGTCCCAGTCTGGCTCGGCACCGCTCTTGCCTACCACCTCACTGCTGAATGGTCTGTCGCCCTCATGCTGGCAACACTAGGGGCTACGATCTGTATCCAAATCGCCACCAATCTCTTTAACGACGCCATTGATGCCCATAAGGGTGCAGACACCGAGCAACGCCTCGGCCCCAAGCGCGTAACCGCCAGTGGTCTCGTCTCTGCCAAAACGGTCTTTACCTGGGCAGGAATCTTTCTCGGGCTCGCCTGCCTCTGCTCCATCGTGCTCATAATGGAGCGTGGTTGGGTCATCATCGCTATTGGGATTCCCTCCCTCTATCTGAGTTACGGATACACCGGCGGCCCTGTCCCCCTCGCCTACCGCGGACTCGGCGAACTCTTCGTCTTCCTCTTCTTTGGGCTCGTAGCTACCCTAGGCACCTATTTCATCCAAACCGGCGAGTGGCGAGCAGAAGCCGCTCTCCTCGGCGCGGTTGTCGGCTGGCTCTCCTGCTTCCTGATCGCCATTAATAACCTCCGTGATGTGGACGAGGACACCTCCACCGGCAAGCGTACGCTCACTGTGCGACTCGGTGCCAGCATGTATAAGCGGATTATGTTCATGATGGGCGCCCACTGTACGCTGGGCATCCTCGCGCTTTGGTATTGGCTCGAGCTCCAAATCGGCTTCGAAATCGGGGTCATCATCATCGCTTGGGTTCTACTCAATGCCGTCTTTTTGTGTAAAGCACCTGCTCAGCTTAACAAATTCCTCGCCATGTCAGGCGGTCTTCTCGTCCTCTTCGCGATCGCCTTCCAGACCTGCGTCTTATTGGCTTCTGGAAAGCTCTAGTTGGCCCCTCTGCCCTACTACCGTTTGTTTCTCTCAAAAACTTTGAGAGTATTTGCTTTTTTGCCGTAAGCAATAATGTTAAGACTTGTTAACTAGTTTATTCCTAAAATGGAGATTGATGTATTAAATGTGGCTTTTGACCTCACGAAGGTGACCCCTCTTGAAATTGAGGAGTGCTTAGAAGACCCATATGCATTGCGCGTTCTCCCTGATATTGAACACGGGGCTAAGCAAACGCGATATTACCTTATCGGAAAGACTCTCCTCGATCGCGCGCTCTTTCTGAGCTTCTCAACAAACGGTAAAATCGCCCGCATCATCTTTGCTCGAGATGCCAGCACCGTCGAACAGGGGTATTATGAACGCTTGCTAGCCGAATATTGATATGAAGAACACCCTATCATCATGGGATGAGCTCCCCACCTTTGAAACCGAAAAAGAAGAAGCCGAGTTTTGGCAAGATTGCGAGCTCGACCCTCATCTCATTAAAAACAGTCTCCATGCTACAGACTCTAAGGATTCGACTACTGTGACTCTACGCTTTGACCCTAGGATGTTATCTAAGATTAAGCGCATCGCACGAGGGAGATACCTGAACTACCAGTCGATGTTAAAGCAATGGCTCGCCGAGCGTATAGAGGAAGAGCAACAGAAAAGCGGTAAAGAAGGCTAGTGAAAGCATTCGCTCTATTCAAAAACGCTCGGTTTTACCTTTTGGCATGGTTGGCTTGGTTCATCCTACTCTGGTTCCTGTCCAGTGGCCCGCTTCCTGGGCCAAAAACTCCTCCAGGCATTCCTATCGATAAGATTCTCCATTGGGGATATTATGGGATTGGTGGTGCGATCTCAACTTTTTGGATTCTTGCGCGCGAGAAAGACGCTAAGCTTCCCGCCAAATACTTTGAGCTGCTCTTCTTGATGGGTTTCTTCACGGGAGCGATCGATGAGTGGCATCAGTCTTGGTATGAATTCCGCAGCGGAAACGACTTTGGCGATTTTCTCGCAGACTGCGCAGGCACGTATTGCGGTATTAAATCCGCCCAGCTCGTGTGGAAAGTGCTCTGGAATAAATTCACGTAAAACTATTTAGCTTAACCAAGCTTCGGGAACGGGCAGTTAAGGCAACCGTGGCGAAGACAGAAATCGTGGTAAATTTGTTGGAGGCCTTGGTGTTGGTATGTGTGTTTAGCGAAGTTTTTAGCCTCTGGGTGCGCGGAGAAGAGGCGCTCTAGGGAGCGTTTGACTTGCTCGTTTTTGGTGGGAGATTTGAGCGTTGCGTAGTAATCAAAAGCGGCTTCTTGGTCGCTGAGATACCAGATAGGAACGAGGAAATTACTTACGAGCTCGCGGAATTTATCTTTTCCGAAGAGGGCGAGGGCTTTCTCTGAACGCTGAGAGGTTAAGGTGTAATGATGGCTCCAGAATGGGTCTTCTAAGCCGGTGAGGTTCGCTTCCAACTCCTTCAGCCGCTGTGGTGTAGGGTTCTTCACGGCTTCTGAAATTTGCTCCAAGGAAGGCCATAGTAAGGCGAGAGAGGCCACGCGGCGGTGCGGATGATTCACGGGGCGTTGGCCATGCATGCGCCACTGGATCTGGCGCGGGGCAGTAAGCTCGAAACGGTTACGCTCACGCCACCAGCTGGCCCAGAGCTCCTGCAGGTATGTTTGTGTTTCCGCAGGAGCATTCTGGTAGAGCTCAGGATGGAGAAATTCGGCAGTGCCCAGCAGGACGGCAAGCCGGGTTTGCTCTTTGCTGAGGGTTTTCACAGTATGCGCCTTGAGACGCTGGCCGAGTAAACGCATAGCCTGAGCGTTCGGGCGATACCCGAGGGTGGTAGCGAGTCCTTGCCATAGGGTTTCGTGCAACCCTATGGCGTTGATCTGGCGGCTAAGTCGCTGCGCTTTTTGACTTAAACGGTGGCGTGCAGAGGCACGTAAAAGCTGGTCGACCTCTCCTGCCGACCATTGGGAAAACTCCTCCGCGCAAAAGCCAGGTAGGCTCAGCTCCTTACGTTTCAGTAAGGTCTGGGGAATTTCCGGAATATGCACTTGGGGCACCTCTCGGTTCTGCTCCGTGCGGCAATAGGTCACCTTATCTGGCGAGCCAAAGGAGACATGGAGAATCACCTTGTTAAAGGCGAGGTTCGTGGCATGCCCATGGCGTTCCCAGTCCGCGGCTGTGGGGTCGAGCTCGATGTCCCCCATCTGCTCTACGCCATCGATTGCGATAAGGCATTCCTTAAAGTCTGGCCCCGCTCCGCGATTCCATTCTCCGAGATAGTTGATGACGACCTGCGCTCCGCAAAGGGTCGTGAATTCAAGCCCGAATCCACCCTCGTACCAATGAGATTGCAGGTCAATCTCGGACGGGGTTTCCGTGGAAGCCTCCTCTACGACAGAACTCGTAATGGAGGCGAGCCAGTGTGCGTAGGTCATTATTTTGCGGTTGGTTGAACAGGAGGAGGTGGTGGTGGGTCGATAATATTCTTCAAGGCGGCAAGAGGTAATTCCTGCGGTGTTCCTTGGAAGAGTTCTCGATACGTTTGGATAGAGGCTAAGACCTTTTCCTTGTCTCCTTGCTCCCGGTGATACCGAATCTGATGCAGGGCATTCGCGAGCATGATGTCTGGGGAAGCCGCAGAATCAAAGGCTTGGTTAAAGGAGCTTAAGCAATCCACTGAATTCATCTGAGAAAGCCCCACTGCTTCATGGAAGAGGGCTGATTTATCTGCCTGCGCTTTTGCCCCTATAATTTTCCTATTCTCGGCGTTATCAAGCGGAGCATTTGCGCGAAGGAATTCGTAATCTTGGTCAAGCTTACTACTTGGCTTACGATTCTTGAAGGGACGATAGAGGGGGTCACCCAAGACGAGCGTGTGCCAAGAGAGGCCGGGCGTGGCATACCAGGCGCTCTCCACAACTGTGCTTCCCCCTGCTAGCTTCTCGTAAAAAAGGTCGAAATGAGTGGTGTATCTAAGGCCAGGCTCCAAAATATTCCCTAGCGTCACCGCAGCGCCCTTGGCCAGCAGTGGGCCAGACCAAAAGTTCTCTACCGTTCGAATGTTTTGAGCAGAAAAGGAATGTATGTGAGCGGCCACACTGCCCTTCTTCAAGCTTAAGGCCGGATTTTTAAAACCTCCCGCAATATTCTTCTTATACCAGCCAAAGTAGAAAGCGGTGTCGAGCAAGGGATAATTCGTCACGAAAACGTCCTTATTCTGATCCATGACGGAGGGGATTCCTAGCTTTAAGTTACGATCGTAGATATCCTTTATCCAGTTATCCCCCTTCACATAGCCTTTGCCTTTCTTCGCTTGGTCAAGATAGCACTTCCCGTACAACCCCGTCTTCTCTACTTCGATCGCGTCATTGATCATTCTTATGCATGTTGCGACGCTAGGACCATCAATCCGCCCTACCATTACCATTCCTGGGAAAGGAGACTTCGTGTATGGCAATGGGCTTTTGAAGAATGGGTTTTTAACCAACGCCACCTTATTATAGTCTCCTTTACCGATAAGCGTTAACTCACTGTCAAAACTAGCCGCGTCTTGTTCCGAATACTTGCGCCTTCTCGCCTTCACCGGGTTTCCCTGCGCATCGACAGTCGCGGGAATCTTGGTTCCCCCTACCTTATACGGCACTCCGTAAATCGTGACGATAACATCAAATTTCTTCGAGCGCATCATACCAGTTTCATCGACGGTCCAGAGGCCACGTTTTGAGAGTTCTGCGCTGAGCGGTCTGATGACTTTAGTTTGGAAGTCTGCTTGGCCAATAGACGCTAACGGCTTGCATGTAATCGCAATCATATTGGCCTTTGGAATGCCACGTTTCACTTGGTAATGCTCAGCGATCATCACCGACTCTGGTGAATTTTTATTATAGAGGATAACCGCACGCTCTGGCGTTATCGCCGTTAACGAAAGCAGTGATAAAAGGAAAATAAGAAGGAGTTTCATAAGAAAAAGTTCAAGCCGTCATAAGCTAAAAATCGATTGGGAGCAAGCTTTGCGCTCTCCTGCTCATATTCGATTTCATGCGCCAAATGTGTCATGTAGGCACGGGGACTCTCCAGCTGGTCCGCCAGTGCGCAGGCCTCTGAGAGCGTCATGTGCGAGGGATGTTCTTCTAAGCGAAGGCCATCGAGTACGTGCACATCACATGACCGCACAAGATCGTGTGATTCGTCTGGCAGGCTTTTCATGTCGGAGGCATACACGAGAGACTTTCCGCTAGGGAGATCAATCCGAAACCCATGCGTCGCCACGGAGGCATGTACTACAGGGAATGGAGTGATACGAAAATCACCAATTGTAAATGGCTCCGAGAATTCAATGCCTGTCGCGCGCACATATCCCCGACCTCCATAGTTTTCATCAAAGGCCCAAGGGAACATTTGACCCAAAATATGGAGCGTATCCGCTGATCCATACACAGGAAGGCGGTCTTCACGTCGCCAACAGAAGGCGCGGGACTCATCAAAACCTGCGGTGTGATCCGCATGCCCATGCGTGAAGAGTAAGGCCTCCGCATTTGTAATGCCCTCGCGCAACAACTGTTGGCGCAGATCAGGGCCGGTATCGATCAGGAGCTTAGTATTTTCGCTCTCTAAAAACAGGGAGGAGCGAGTACGGTTGTTTTTCGGGTTCGGAGAGCGGCATACCTCGCACTCACAAGAAATCACGGGAACCCCCGTCGAAGTTCCACAGCCTAAGAAAGTGATTTTTGTTTCCGTTCCCATTAGTTTTTAAAGATAAAAAATTTTCTGCACACAAAATTCACTAAAGCAGAGGGAATACCAAAAGCTAAATTTCCGACAAGACTGCTCGTTTGAAAAGTTTTAATCACAAAGGCCGTGCCCAATAGTCCACAGAGATAACTTACGGTCGCAATTGCGATGAAGGAGGAAAACTCGATCCAAAAAGAGTGACGGCCAGCATTAAAGACAAAGGCGCGATTCGTTAAGTAAGCGACTAAACAGCTAGGAACGAAGGCGATCGTGTTAATGATATTCGTGTTTTTAACCAGTTCTTCCGTCGTGAGTTTTTCTTGATCGACGAAGGCAGGGTAAGAAAAGGTAATATAAAAAATAATGGCAAACATCACCACGGTACTAATCGAGCCACAGAGGCCATACTTGACTAGCTGCCATTGCAAATCTCGATTCGTTAAAAGGGCTTTCATAGAAAAAAGGTGTTCACACGATTAGTTTGTTGCAAAGTGGAATTTCTTGGTTCATTGTTCAAGAAAAAATCACAATAAGCCATGCTCACCTCACTCAGCATACAGAATTTAGCCCTCGTAGAGAGCCTAAAATGGAACATAAATGCGGGTCTCACCGCCATCACAGGCGAGACCGGTGCGGGGAAATCTGTAATCATTGGGGCGCTGAAGCTCATCACAGGCGAACGGGCGGACAAGACCATGATCCGGACGCAGGAGGATAAAGCCTCTATTAATGGGGTGTTCGAGCTGGAGAATAGCGCGGAGATTGACCACGTGTTGGAGGATGCTGGGATTCCTACTTGCGAGGACGGCATGCTTTTTCTACGCCGTATTATTAGTCAAAAAGGGAGTAAACAATTCATCAATGATGAGCCCTGCACACTGGCCTCCATGAAAAAGCTCGGGTCGCTTCTCATGGATCTACACGGTCCACATGATCACCAATCTTTGTTCTCGAATGAGCGGCAACTGAGCCTTCTAGATCGCTACGCAGGAAACCAAAAGATACTCTCAGACTACAAAACGCTCTGGCAAGATTACTCTCGCTATCGCCGTGAGTATGAGGAATTTCTCGAGAGTGAAATGCTCTCCGCAGATGAGCTAGAGCTCTACCGATTTCAGCTCCAAGAAATTCAGGAAGCAAATCTAGAAAATGAGGATATTCACCGACTAGAGGCTTCTTATCAACGCGCCCAAAATGCCACCACTCTCACTCACACGGCGCACCAGCTGACGGCACTCCTCGGTGAGGAAGATTCCGTAATCGATAAGCTCAACGAGCTGGTCAAACACGCCCGTGACCTCAGTGAACTAGATGCGAGTATAGAAGATGAACTGGCTCCTGTGGAGTCCTCTCTGATCGAGCTTCAAGAAGTAGAAAACTCACTCCGTCTCTACCTAGACCGCCTTGACACCGATCCGCAATCCTACGCTGAGTTAGAAGAGCGCATCAACCAGATCGAATCGCTTAAACGGAAATACGGAGGGAATATTGAAGAAGTGCTGCTCCATGCTCAACGCGTAGAGAAGAAGCTGAACCAAACCGAGGAGCGTGAGCATCTCCTAGCTGAATTCCAAGCCAACCTCGAAAAGAAGGAAACTACGCTCAAGAAATCCGCCACCATGCTGACCAAGAAACGCCAGCGTGCCGCGCCTATCCTCGCCAAGGAAATCACCACTCACCTGCAAGACCTCGGCTTCCGCCAAGCGGTTTTCGACTTGGAGCTCAGCACCGCAGAGACACTTACTCCCGCTGGTTTAGAGACGATCGAATTCACCTTTGGGCCCAACCCCGGAGAGCCCTCAAAACCGCTAAAACAAATCGCCTCCAGTGGTGAAATGTCTCGCGTCCTACTCGCACTCAAAAGCAGTCTTGCGGAGCATGATGAGATGCCCTTGCTCGTCTTTGATGAGATCGATGCCAATGTCGGTGGCGAAATCGCCGCCTCCGTGGGGAATAAGATGAAAGCCCTGAGCGCCAAGCGACAAGTGATGGCCATTACCCACTTCCCCCAAGTCGCGGCTATAGCTCCAACGCATATGCTGGTGTCGAAGCAAACCGAATCCGGGCGCACCACCTCCACGATTACCGCTCTGAAAGATGAGACCCGGGTGCAAGAACTCGTTCGCATGCTAGGCTCCAACGGCTCACAAGCGGAAGCCTTGGCAAAGTCTATGCTTGAAGCGACTTAAGAGATGCTTTAAATCAAGGGCGTTCATGAAGACGCTCATTAAAATTTTCATCGGGACCGCGCTGCTATTAGTTGTTGCGGCAGGAGTATCATACTTCATGCTACAACGCTATATTTCCTCTCCAGAGTTCGCTAATGATATTTCCCGCATGGCCTCGGAGAAACTGGATGGTGATTTAGAGCTCCAGGGTTTTACCATCGATGGGCTCAATGTCGAAGCGAATGAGATTGAACTCAAAAACTCTGGAAAGATCGAAAGCATCAAGATCAATGGCTTTAACACTCAGTTTGCGCAATGGGCGGTTTTTGATCGCACCTGGAAGATGCGCTCGCTGGAATGCGATGATTTACGCGTACATATTCTGCGGAAAAAGAAACCAGCAGTAAAGGTCGTGAAGCGTTCAGACGATCCTCTCAAACCTGTCACCAAACCGAAACCAACTCTAGAGAAACCCAAGACGCTAGAAGTTAAAGAGGTTCGCAAGAAAAAGAACCGCCCCGCTTTTTACAAACGCTTTATCCCTACCGAACTCGAATTTGGAAAGCTTGCAGTTAAAAATTTCTCCGGCCTCGTGGAACGGAGAAAAGAACCTGTCAGCTGGAACGGGGTGGAGATGAATGGCGACTTCAAAGGAGACATGCTCAAGCTCGACCTCACTGGAGGAACACTCACTATCCCCAGCAAAATTCTCCCTGTATGGCAAATTAATAAGGCCACCGTAATCGCCACTGAGGAAACTTACGAAGTGAAAAACGGCTCCTTCCTTTTACCTGAAGGTGGTACCGCAACCTTGAATGGCAATGGTGCAATTTCAGGAGGTGCCCTATCCCTCGTGGCAGATTTGAAAAGCGTTCCCCTGACCTCAATCCTGAAAAAACAAAGTAAAAACGCTACTCTCACCGGCCTGATTGATAGCAATGTAAAGGTCGTCACCGAAGATCGAGATACGGTCACGAAAGGTAAAATCATTCTAAACGAAGGTGTCTTAATATTACCTTCTATTTCTAAACCTATTCTAAAATTCATCGAACTCAAAAACGGAAATGAACTTAAACTCGACCAATGCTCGAGCGACGTCACCCATATCGATGACAAAACGATCCTAGAAAACCTCCAACTCTCTGTCGGAAACACCTATCGCGTCAGAGGAAAGGCGGTGCTAGATGATGACCGATACACTCTCCGCTGTGAATTAGGGCTCTCCTCAGCAGTCCTCAGTCGCCTTCCCAAAACCCTTCAATCTCAGTATTCTCAACAAGGCAGCTTCTTCTGGATTCCTGTAAATCAATCTGGAGACAAGGATGATATCGCCAAAGACCTAGGGGCGAAGGCTCTCGCCTCGCTCAGCTCCTCCTTCCTAGGCGGCACAAAAATCCTAGATGTGGTAGAGCAACACCTCGGAACAGATATTTCTGAATTACTGGAAAGCGAAGCAGGCGAAAA
>CALKLP010000058.1 GCA_937991965.1 uncultured Verrucomicrobiales bacterium | reverse complement strand
AATATGAACACATCTCTAAAGGTGACTACCTCATTTGACAAATCCCCCATTGTCTCGAAGAAATGAATGAGCGTGGTGGCCGGAGTGATCATACAAGTTGGTTCTATTGGGAATCATTGGGGATAGAACCAGGTTCGAATGAATCATCTTTGATGTCGGTTCAACCGATGGCACCAAATCGAACCAATATTAGATGGAACCAATCTGGAAAAAACGGTTCGAATAGATTCCACCGACACCAGGCCATGCACTATCACTCCTCTCCACCACCCCTTACTGCCCAAGAAAGACTCTTCAAATTTCAATTTTCAAATTTATATACTTCAAACTTAAACAATGGGCCTCGTCCCTGACAACGCGGAGGGATCGGGTGCGGTCAAGACCCCCCTCGTGAGGAAGGGTGTAGACTCTAAGAGCGCGTCGTCTAACAAGGCCAAGAAGTCAAGCGGGGGAGGCATGATGTTCACTTTTGTGCACGAAGATGGTTCGATCCAGACACGTATCGCTAAGGACCCTGTGTTTGACGGGGTTGTAGGATTCCAGAAGGATTTCGAGTTTCTCACCCAGGAGATGGTAGAACACATCAAGTCCGAGGTTGCAAAGGTGGACTCCGATATGGACATGGGGAGTTACGTGTACCCCCTCGAACACGATCAGGCTGTTGCTCTGGTGTACAATTATACCCCGTGCATGAAGAAGTGCAAGAGAGGGGAGACGGCCGGTGCTTTCATTGTGACTTATGTTGATATCTGAGGCGGGGGTTGATACTAAATGGCATGTTTTTTAAAAAAGCTCCCCAGGGAGTTGGTACTACTCGGACGGGATTTTTTCTAAAGATACGACGGTTCCATTACTTGGAACCATAAACCTAGAACCATGTCACCATTGAACCAAAAAGGATCAGAGTAAACTTGCGCAGTGATCACTCCCGGGATGACCACCCTCGGGACGACCACCCTCGGGACGACTATTCTCACATAACTTTTATAAAACCTTTCATCAGTCATTACATTTACTTCCAACCATGAACACTCTACGGGAGTGTGTGACCAATATCGGCGCTGAGCTTGTTGAGACTCACATAACCTCTACTGACAAAGAGGGTATCCACGAGGAGATACTGGGAATCAATCTCATCTGCAAGTCGGACAAAAAAAAAGTGTATCTCTTTGAGGATGTAGATGATATTCGTATGATACGGGAGGACCAAAGTGGTATGAGCCTATCGGGTAGATACAAGCATGCCCCCATCGTCATGTGGGACAAGATGATGTACTTTTCGCGCCCTGATCATCCCAAGACAGTGAACGAGTGGGTGATGCTCTTCACGAAGAGTGAATCCACGGAGTGCTCCATATGCATGGAGGTGTTCAACGAAGGGATGGGAATCATGATCTGTGATCATTGCAAGGACATGAGGTGTACATCATGTGACCATCTCCAGGCTCTCTCGGAGTGCCCCGTGTGCAGGGTGTTTGACCCCAATTCGTATGCGCATAAGAGGAAGTTCTACTTCAAGGTGCTCATCGATAAGAATGACCTGGATTGCGATTGGAGCAGTGACGACGTAGAGGACTGTGCGTCCACACTGCTAGACATTTACGAGTATTCAGACATTCAACTTCTCATTGACGACACGATGAAGTATAATGGGAAGAAGATCTACGACAGAGGGGTATACTAGGGGGGTTGTATTAATTGTATGTTCGGTTCAAAGAACATTATATTATAGAACCATGTTTAGATTTTTACACATAACAATTTTAACAAAAGAGTGCCCTACACTCTCACATCGTTTCAACAACCAGTATCGGCGCTACCAACCACTACCTAAAACCAAACCAATAATGGCTTCTTCTGGAATCATCGTCAACTGCTGCGACACGGCTCGCGGTAGATACGGTACTCGCTTCGTCCCCACCACCCCGGACCACGAGGTAGAAAAGTTCCTGGGCAAGATCCTGGTCGTTCGCAGCTGTCACGAGTGCGGGCACTGCGTAATGAGGGACTCGTCCATGGACTCGACCATCTCTCCAGTGGAAGAGACGACCAGTCTATCTGGGGATCACCCGATGGCCAAGGAGTTCAAGAAGATGCTTATGCCCCTATCTGGAAGCCGCCTGGATCCCTGGGGGGTGTCCCCCGAGGACTTTAAGCCCAGTATGGTGCTAGGGATGATGCATCTGAATTCTATGGCGTGCTACCTCGAGCTTGGTCTTACCTGTCCCGGGTGTCCCTAGAGTGTAGCTTGAATTATCTTGAAGTGTATCCGGGAAAGGGAAGACATTAAGATTAAGAAATAGAAAACTACTCGTTTATGGTGCAAATTGTAGCTTGAATTATCTTGAAGTGTATCCGGGAAAGGGAAGACACTAAGAAATAAAAAAATAGAAAACTACTCTTTTACGGTGCAAACCGGTTCATTGACCGGGAAACGAACCATGTTTCCAAGTGGTCCCGCCTTTCGAGTCTTGAGATAGGACCCCATCGGTTCACTTCTCTTCACTCTCAGATTTAGCTTCAAGTATTCCTGAGAACCTGCTACCAACATGGTACTTACGACTCGGATGCTTCTTGAATGGACCCACCCTTCACAAAGGGACCATGGACTGGGGTTCCTTATTTCTCAGTACAAGAAGATACGTGAAGAACAAGAGGGTACAACTGATACTGGAGTCTCCAGCAATCCTAAGCCCATCTCGATGATACGGGAGGAGCAGATGCGTGCCCTGAAGGCACACTACAACAAGGGGCTCGAATTGTCATTGTTGGAAACAGATACACTAGGAACACTAGACACCGTAGCCGCATCCGTAACCGGACACAAGCGCAAGGCCGGGGACCGCGATAGTGATGGTGACGACGACAGCGAGACCGACGACAGCGAGACCAGCGACAGCGGGGGTGAAGGAAGCGGTAGCGACAGCGAAGACAGCGACTTCGAAGACAGCGACTTCGAAGAAAGCGACAGCGAGAGCGACAGCGATGGAGACTACGAACCCGTACACAAGGCCACCAAGATCGCCATCCGCAAAAATCTGGTTTCAGACCTTTGTAGCTCCCTTCTCCGACCCGAAAACACCGTCCGGGGATCGAGATGTAAAAACGATAGGTTCGGTTCGGACATCCAGTGAACCGATCCTGTACCAGTAACGAACCGAGCTATCAAGTGGGACGCCCTCACGAGCACCGGTCGCCCCACCCTCTCACAATTCACACCTACCACCACAACACATCACGACCACTCAAGTTTATTCAAGTTTATTCAAGACCAAGACCAAGACCAAGACCAAGAAACCATGATGGCCATGTCGCGCCCAAGCTGTTTGTTCTGTGGGGCCATTCCGGACTCCACCAACGACATGGGCCAACCTACGTGCTTCAGGCACTCTCGTTCCTTCGACCTTACCACCGGGGGTGGAAGCAGTATCAGTGCAACCACCGGTACCAAGCGCAGCATCCACGACCTCGACGGGTACCTCAGCGACGGTGGATTCGTTGTCTCTCCTCTCGAAGAGGTTGAAAAACTTGATGGTGTTGACGATTTCGCCGTGCCGCATCTAGAGGGGGTAAAGGGAAAGGGGAAGAAGAAGG
>CALKLP010000057.1 GCA_937991965.1 uncultured Verrucomicrobiales bacterium | reverse complement strand
GTGTGGAACCCCACCTCCACCCTCAACATGTCGCGCATCGACCACGTGCAGCTTGAGCTCAAGTACGGTGCCAACATCCCCACCTCGGATGTCATCGTCTTCAACGAAGCCTACAACCTACTGGTAAACTTTGTGTTTCAGACGCTAGTATTTGTACTAGGTCTAACCTTTATTGCCAAAAAGGTCCAGGTGGTGTCGCAAGGCCCCATCTAAAAGGCTTGGATTTAACCAAGTCACCTGGATCTAGTCCGCTATCTTTACTTCGTTCAATCGGAGGATAGTGCTAGGTAGACGACAGTCTACAGCTATGATGTAAAGGGTACGTAGTATGTACCCTAAGGGTGTCGACTTCATGTACACCCTTTACTTCTAAGAGGCAACACTTTTGAAAACGGTCAAAGATGTGCTCATTTTTTATGAGTAGGTCCAGACCGTCGGAGAACCACTTGGAAACGAGTGTATATTCTTCGCTAGAGACTGGGTCAAAAGTGGGTCCCTAAAGATATGGTAATTTATACCTATCCACGGGGCCTGATGTACAGTCCGTATCGTGTAAGCCAGGGTTACTCCTGTGTCGAGCACGTGCCTCATGTGATCGAGTCGATTGAAAATTGACGCTTGGGAAGCATGGGGGTCAGTCGTTTTCGCAGTGCTGGGGATTTACTCCCTTAAAACTGGCGTTAGCTGATACAAAAAATGGATTAAGGATGGGATGGGGGGAGTTCGTTACTCTAACTAAGCCCTTTCCAGGGGGTAAAACCCCTTTTGTGTATTTTTGTATATTTTTCACTGGAAAAAAATATGCCTTTTTTGAAAAAAGTGTCTTTGAAATTTCATTGATGCGCCAATAATAAAAATATTTAAACATATCCAAACTCTCTTTAAACTTTTGTTTCTTAATATTCAGTCTCCAAGTACCATCTTGCGGATGAACTCGTTGGCACACTCGTACGACATTTCTGCAAACTCGTCGGGATTGGCAAGGAAGTAAAACGCATGTTCCATACACGACTCATTCAGAACTCCCATGTTGATCATGTACTCTACGATGGAAACAGCGAGTCTCCCCGAGTGACTCTTGGACGAATATCCATCGAACTCCACCAGGTGAAAATCATTGTGCTCGAAATCAAGCTTCGGGCATTCCACGTGACGATGACGGATGACTATACACCCTTCGGCCAAGCCACTTAGTGACTTCTTGGTATCGCGCTCCACTGCGTCATCACTTTCATGGTAGTAGAGCTGATCGTGTTCTACCACGATTACGTTCTCCTCTGAGATGTCGGTAAATACCATATCAAATGGTATGCCTGATCCATTGATCTTCTGTACAGAAACCTCGTTCAGCTTGTCTCCGTTTCCGTAAAGGGCATGACAAATCATAGATGTCAGATGAATTTCCTCTACGGAAGTCCCATTGATTCTGGATAAACATGTCTGACACATGGCATCCACGGCAGCAGTCTTTTCGATCTCACAACAGATACAAAACCTGTTGTTACAGTCAGCACACGAGTGCCTCTGCTTTTCATGTTCGCATAATTGAGAGCCGCCACAGTCTTGACACTGGTATTTATGTCGTCCATGTTCGCATATCTGGGATCCTCCACATCCGTGTCTGCACTTGGTCTTCTGTACATCGTGGATACAGTAGTCAGAGCCTCCACAAGGTCTACAACTGGATCTCGGGCGACCATGTTCACACATGTGTCCATCACCAGGCTTGGTACACTTCGAACACTTTGACCTGGTAGTTCCATGCTCACACCTCTGTGAGCCTCCACACTTAGGACACCCTGATTTATTGACTTTATGTATGCACATATCGGATCCACCACAACCATCAGTACACCTAGACTTGTACACACCGTGTTCGCAGAATATCTTTCCCCCTATCCCGAGTTTGAAGCATTCGAAGCACTTGTAACCCTTGTTTAGTTTACCATGGGGACAAGTTTTAGCCGTTCCACATTCTTTGCATCGACCCGTCCTCTTTCCATGAGAGCACAGTTTGGCAGGTGATCGTTTTTTGGCCTTCCCTTTTCCGTTTGACGCTTTCGTCATGATGGTGAAGTTGGTTGTGGCACTTGCAGGGGTGTGATCAAGATGATTAATTACTCCAAACTTTGTAAAAAGGTTAAAATCGAACCTACACTTATACAAAACAATCTAAAAGTATTGAGATATATAGTTCCAATGTATCATCTCTATTTTGATTATCACATGTATCTTCCAAACCATCCACATGTTCCCATAACGGGACCTTACTTTCAATGTCTTGGTCAATATAATATAATCTATCCCCTCCCTGTGAATATTTCGCATAAAGTGTCTCGAGAGTCATTCTTGGGTCCTTATCCTTTAGAAAGAAGGTGGCAGCGAGCTTCAGAAAAATTCCGTATGATGATTTATTTTCTCTTATAGTTGAGATTAAATCATCAAAAGTAATATTTATGTCGAAATCATGCTGAAGAATTTTCATGGCGTGTTGCTCCAAATGCCTCATTTGATGATGTCCCCTGTATCCCTTCGGTAAGCATTCCTTAACCGTTTGATGTTTGGATGTCACCAGAGGGAACTCATATCTCTCCCTACGCTCCTCCACAAGATTCCTCATAGATATCTTGGTACATTCTTTCCTGGATGCATCAAACGTTTCTTTGAACAAAGAGGAGATGCAGCTGAGATTGCGCCTCTCCTTCACCTTGGAGAATTCAAATATTCCCGAAAGAGAATCGACACTCATGACAAGGTCGTTCATTCCAAAGTGTTTGTGGCACGTGTCTGAATGAAAAAATCCAGTGTTTTTCGTAAATATCGAATGGTTCGGTTCTTTGATTGTGGTTCAAATGGTTAACGGTTCTTTTATCCAACCCTACTTCTTGATAATGTCTAAAACCCAGCTTATAGAACCATCCAAAAGATCTTTCCCAAATGGTTCTTAGGGTTTAAAACGTATTTAACAATTTTGAGATATATAGTTCCAATGTATCATCTCTATTTTGATTATCACATGTATCTTCTCGTATACAAGGGTCCTGTAGTTCGATTCCACGGCCTCGATGAGCCTGGGGGAGCCGGCCTCCAAGTATACGAGAATCGACATCCACGACGAGGTCGTTCATGTTCAAGTGTGTGTGATATATATTACACAAAAATCGAATATTTCGAATACAAATTGTCAGTTTCCGAACCAGGATCCCAAAAATTCCCGGACATATGGAACCATGAACGAGGTCAGCACGCACTAAAGAACGCCATCAAGGGGGACTTGGTGAAGCACGGCTTCAAGTGGGCGTACGCCGAATAATTTTATTGTTCAACATTAAATTCAAACATAAACCACATGGATTGTGAAACAAACGTTCTTTCCGTAGAAGAGGCTTCTCGTATACTCAATAGCGTTTATCCCAGGGGCATACCACTCTACGCGAAACTACACAAGTTCTATTCCGAATTATGCACCGAGTGTCAGCGTACATCCAGGATACGCACACGAAACATGGGTATAATAAAAAAGATTACCAAACTTGGAGACTTCCTCAATGTTCATATACTTCGTGCAACAAATGAAAGCGACGAGTTCAACGATATCGTCAACAAAATGCTCTGTCAGGGGAGAAAGAGGTGTACAAACCTGGATGAATTCTCTACCCTGGATAGAAGTTTCTTGAACTGGATGTCCCACAGGTCTTCTTACATGGGCCACTCATTCCTAGGAATGTCTAGGGACGAAATCGAACTTATCAGGGGTGCACGAACCGAAGAACATATTAAGAGTAACGCGTTCGGAGTCCTGGAGCCCAGGATAACGGAGATTATAGGATTGGGTCAGATTGATTTGATTGAGAATGCCAGTAAATGCTACAATGCATCATACGTGATACGTATAGCTCGCCACCCGGGAAAACTCTCTAATCCCATTCCCGGGGTCTGCAGAGAAAAGTACAGTGCGGGCCACGACCACGAGTCTATAAGGGACAAGATCGTATCGGATATGCTGGGCATGTGGGTACACACACTGAACAAAATATAGAGTAAACTCTACATTTTTTTTTATTTATTGTTCGTACATACACAATGTCCAAAGCACCGGACGTCACGTGGTACCAAATAAAAACATCCAATCCGAAACATGCATTATCGGACGAAAGGTTTAAGGAAATGTTTACAAGATTTGATACGGACGATGTGTTCGCCGAAGGAGGACAAAGAAGGGTATTCATTGCAACAAGGAAAAAAACGGGCGTCAAGTACGCAATAAAAGTCGATATAACAGAAGAAAGTGCTTCGGAGTATTCAGGTGATGATTCAGATGAGGAGTGTGAGCACGAGCCAATCAATCTTAGTATGGAACAGAAACTAAGGTACCATTCTCTTTACAACGAACTCAAGCTGTCCAAGCACCCAAATATAACTGCGGCTTCGTTCGTCTCACCTTCTTTTTCGGCTGAAAAGTTCAGAGGGACGGAGAACCTCACACAATACATCGGCAATTCCACGACGAGACCTGGTATAGCCCAGAGGCTCAAGATATGCAAGGGTATTATGAATGGTCTTGTTCTAATACACACCGAGGGTTTGTCTCACTTTGATCTTAAGCCAGACAATATATTCATGAGTGAACGCGACGGGAAGATCACACCCTCTATTGGAGACTTTGGGAACCTAGCAGACGGGTTACACACCGACAGAAGGAACATAGGGACCCCGACCTGGGCACCCCCGTCAACATCATCCAAGGAGTGTCAGGAATGGGATATATATTCCGCTTGTCTGATTATTCTTAGTGTTCTCTTGTGGAAAGAGAATGTCATGGTCGATTGCCAACAACTATTGCGTGCACTGAACAAGCCTGGGATAACCGTTGCTCAAATGTGTAAAGCCCTCGCAATGGTATTTGAGAAAGACAAGAGGTACGGTGTGGACCAGGACGAGTGTTTCGTCGTTGACGGTGGTGTATACAGTGCGCAGTTGAAAAGGTTGACCAAGCTGCTAAGGTACGGTATCCTCGGCGAAGAATGTGGGTACAAGGACACCACGGCTGTAAATATATCCCGGGAGATTGGTTGTACCATACGAAGAATAAATAGGATGTAAAATTCATTTCGTTATGATAAAACTTGGTCCAGTGTTGTTTAAACGCGTCATATGATCCAATCGTGAAACCAAAGGTAAAGTGTGGAAACCTACAAAAGCCCATGTGCTTCTTCGAGAACCTGTATCCATCCAAGGTGACTATCGAAACCCTGTGCGATAATCTCTTCTGGATCCCCTGCTTCAACCTTCGCCTGGTGGTTACACAGGTTGTCCAGGTGTCTTAGATAGATAACCTGCTTCAGGAGTGTTTTCACTCGAGAAACCAACTCTGGGTCCGTGGGTGCCCCTGCAAGGATACGGGATATAATTTGTTCCTTGCTCAACTTGCCAATCTCTACACTGATCCTGTCCGCGTTCATACCCGCTTCCTTCTTGGACTGTGTCCATACGTCCAGGTCCTTCTCCTTAAGACTCTTCCTTAGAGTTAGAGCGTCAATCTTGTCGCCACGAGAGGTTGCAATGTTAATCTGTGTGTTTAGGTTCTTTACGTCATTTCTTGTCTTCTTTTTCATGGATTCAGCCATCTCTTTCTTGAATATTTCAGAAAACATGTCCATATAGTCCCGAATCCTTAGCTCGTTCCTAAAGAGTACAATGTCCTGGAGGAGATGGATCATTAGCGCCAGCACCCGTTTCTTGCCAAGAAAGAACTTTACTTCACACTCTGTGAAGTCACAAAGGAACCCTTCCGAGATTACAATCGAGACGTCGACATGCATCATGTTTCTCAGGAATGTGACGATGAGGTCGTGGTACGATTGAAGATCCCCCGAGTACAGGATGAAACCCTCGTAATCAATCATCTCAATCTTGGATTCCAAGTCCAGTGCATCCTGGCACTTTTCTGCGATTTCGGTCAATGCCTCTTGTGCACGAGCGATGTATTCTGCATTAGACATGGGTGTTGTTTCATTTCGAGGTATATCAATATTAAATCTCTATTCGTTCAGACATATGGTGTATATAGGGAGAACACATGAACACTCAAATATATTGGATATTTTGTAGGCACTAGATATACCAAGATATACCAGCACGCTAGGTCCAAAATGTCTCTGGCCTGGGTACTAGACGCAAGCTCGAGACACGAGGTCAGCTCCAAGGAGCACCTCCTCCAGATCATGAACGGAGGATCGTTATACACCGACACCGGATCGCCTCCGGTAGACTACCTGTCGTCGTCCTACATCCAGACAGCGGACATCGACCTCGCCGGAGAGACGGTGATCCCCATCGGCACCGAAGCGTCCCCTTTCGAGGGGGAGTACGACGGTGGGAACTTCAAGATCGCCAACTGGTCTTTCACGGGCACACTAGATGACAGCGGCCTATTTGGCTACTGCTCGGTGGTGACGCTGTGTAACATGGTTCTTTCCGGTGTTTGGCATATCGACACTTCGGCATCAACAGCCAAGTGTGGGTTCCTAGCGGCGCGGATAATAGCGACATCGCTTACTGTACGATCCTTCATCTACAACATATCCACCGAGTTCGAGACGGGGACGTCTTATGAGTCTGGTAAATCCGCCAATTTCGGCAACGGAGTTCTCATCGCGGATACGAGATACTGCACGGCCCAATGTATTACCTTGGGGGGAACAATTACTACGTGCACGTCTACGGGGAACTTGGGTGGTGTTTTGGGGTATTTTCTTCAAGGAACATTGTTTATGATACGAAACATTGCCACGTTCGAAAATAACCTGGTGGGTGAAACATGTGGGGGTGTGGCGAGCCATGCCAGGTTTTCAACGAGTACTTTCTTAATGAACGCGATGGTAGGAGACATCGTGGCATCAAAGGCTAGTGGCGGAGTCGTAGGTAACTTTGAGGCGAATAGTCCAGACTATGTAGACGTTGTAGTAAACGCCATGACTGGGAATGTAACAGGTTTGGGTTCTTCGATGTGTTTTCAGACGATATCTGTTGGTCCATTCACACGCTTCATGTCCTATATGAAGGGTGACGTAGACAACGGAATATGTAGACAACCGAGGACCGCCATCACCAACTCCATCGTGGCCATCAACGGTACAGTGACAGACGTAGGCAATAGCACTACATCGGGTGGGATATCTTCCGATGCCTCTTTCGGGATGACCGTCACCGGTACCGACTACACCAACGCATCAAACGTTCTCTCGGGGTACACCTACAACCCCGAGTTCAGTGACCTCCCCTACGTCCCGTTTGTTGGTACGGATATTGGGGGTACAGTTCACAACTGGGAGTTTGTTTTCCCGAACGTCACCGGGAAGGCCGCCTACTCGGCCTACAGTGACATCACCGTCTCAACGGCACCGACTATTTCGGCACCGATCGGCGTACAGTTCGACCTTCAGGAGAGCAACACTACCGAATACGTGAGCTACTTCAAGCAGGCCACGAACGAGGTGTACGTAGACGACTCGCTGGCGGTGGTGGGCTCGAGTGCCTCGTTCGTATACGACTCCACCGGCACCAACCAAAAGTTTCCACCAACTCTCGGGATAGATATGTTCTGCGTGCTAGCGGACTTTTCCTGGCTACCGATGGAAGGAGCTTCCTGGTACACCTTGGCGTACGAGAAAGACGGAGGCGGTGAGGTTGAACTAGTGTCGATGACCAATATCGTAAATGCGACCCTGTTTGGCGTCGAGCCGGGGGCTTCGTACGAGGTGTTCCTCTACACCGACCTGGACCCGTCGACCCCCATCCTCTCGGCGTCCGGCGTGGCCCCCGAGGTGAACACCGTCTCCGTCCAGGCACTGATTCATCGTCTTGGCAATGACCTGACGAAACTCCCGATTGACTCTATCTCGTTGATCGATGGAAACCTAGAGGGAGCCTTGTCTACGGGTGATCGCGTGGTGACAAGTCTTGGAGATACTTCGTTCGTGGCGAACGCGGGAACCATCTCCCTCGTCAACCCGTCCGAGATTTTCCTGACCTCCTTTTCTGAAGACGCCGGGGCCGGGCAGAACATAACCGTAACGCTGCCAGATTCTTCGTCGACCCTCGTCTCCTACAACGAGGCCAACGACACTCTGACGGTCGACTCCACCGAATACGGAGTTGGCACACAGCTCGTGATTGGTAATTATAAATTGAAGGTACGGGAGTTGTAAAGGTAACCTTCTTCCCATCCAATATGAAGTCTCTAATCCCATTCCCGGGGTTTGCCGAGAATAATACAGTGCGGGTCACGACCACGAGAAAATAAGAGACAAGATAGTATCGGATACCCTGGCCATGTGGGCACACACACTGAACAAAATATAGTGGTTGAAGTGGTGTTCAAATGTGTAGTTTCAGTTCACGAGAAGGTAGTAAACCCTGTTGATACAACCATCCAATAAATCCCTTCTGAATACATCATTCAGTCCATCTACGTGGAACCAAATGGGTTGATTATTATCAAGCGAACCTGGTTCGTCCAGATAATTATACATTTGGTGTCCAGTACTGTAATCTTGAAACACCTTTTCAATCTTGGTGTCTGGGTCCAATTTATACAAGAGACCAATTGCGGCAAATTTCATGAAGATAGAAAACATGTACTTGTCCTTCCTGATGGTCGAAGAAATGTAGTCTAAATCTACACTCTGTTTGAAATTATTGTTGAGTATATAAATAGCTCGTGTTAGTAGGTATGTAGTTATCCTCCGGACGTCCATGTTCTTGGGTAGACACTCTCCCACTGTTTGGTTTTTCGACGTCACTATAGGGAACTCGTACCTATCGCGACGTTCCCGAACCAAGTTCGTAATCGCCATGTCTATGCACATATCTTCAGTATAATTGAACGTTTCCTTGAACAAGGAGGAAACACAACTGAGGTTCCTCCTCTCCTTTACCTTGGAGAATTCCATGATACCGGAAAGAGAATCGACATTCATGACGAAGTCGTTCATGTTCAAGTGTGTGTGCTATACACGACAAGTAATTTCAATTGTTTCGAGTACAATTTTGGTGAAGAACCATTTAAGTGTACCCATTGAGACACTAGTACCTTACGATTCGTAAAAAACCACTCTTCCATCGAGCATGATTTATCGTACCGTCGACTTCCACGGGGTAAGTCAGGGTTTCGTACGCGTAATCTCCAGAGTGCCACATGTAATAGGATAATTCCCCGTCTCCACGAACGTGTCTGGTTTCTACAACCATGGAATTATCATTCATGGACTTGAACACCTTGGTCGCCCCGTGTTTGTGATCTCTAAACAACCTTCTAACGCGACCCATCCCCCGGATCGAGCACGCGGTTCTCGATGACTCGTATGCCCTCCTGAAAGCATTGGATACGCTGCCCATGTTTCTCCCGTCTCTTAGTCGACAGAACTCGAATACGGTGGTAAGGACATCCAAGTTGACGATAGGTTCCGTCATGAAATTTTTGGTTCCAATGATGTGATTGTACAATATGAAAATCATCGATCGATAATCGCATGTAGAACCTACAAGAACCAGTCACACTACGACCTTATTTTTTCAATAATTTCTGTCGTGGAAACGCACTCGGTTCTAGGTAGGTAAATGTCCTCGCACCCCTGCAAAGTAAACGAACCTGACCAGTCGTCCCCCATCACCAAAACATCGGCATCGTACTTGTCGCAATAAAACTGTTTGAGCTCCATGGACTTCTCCGGAAACACCTCGTCGACGCACTTGAGGGCGCGCACGATATTCATCCTGCTCTCCTCGGGGATGATGGGGTACCTCTGCTTCTTGCTATAGTTGAAGGCGTCGGAAGACACCCCCACGACCAAACGGTCCCCCATTTCTCTCGCCCTCTCCAGGATACGGAGGTGACCCTCGTGGAAAAGGTCAAATGTTCCGAAAGTGATAATCGTCTTCATGGTATGGTAGTTTGAATCGTTACTATGTGCGCATAAAAATAACTGGTAATATGTATGCAATAGTAACCGGATGTCATGGGCGGACCCCAGTGTTTCGAAGGAAAGTGCAGGAAGGACAACATCGACCTCCTGGAATTTATCACGGGAGGGATGCACTCGAGAGGTATAGAATACTGGCTGGACTTCGGGGGCTTGCTCGGGGTCGTGAGAGAGGGGGACATGATCGACGGCGACGACGACATGGACATATGCGCCACCATGTCCGAGTTTGAAAAGACCATGGAATATTTCGACGAGATCAACGACGACCCACAAGGGCTATACCAGGTCGAGAAGAGCACCAAGTACAGGGTGTGCGGGAACTACGGGGGTATGTCCCTGGTTCTCTACCACATCAGGTCACGCTCCCCCGAGAACAACGTGGCCCTCCTAGACCTCTTCTTCTTTGAAGAGGACGGTGAAGGGGGCCTGCGCTCCATGTGGACACACGAGGACGACACGTTCGTTGACACCATATTCCCCGTTCAAAGGACTTACGTCAACACCTGGGGTTTCAGCCTGAACGTCCCCAATAAACCTACGGCTCGTCTGATTGAAAAGTACGGGGAGGACTTCATGACACCGACGACGTACAAGTCGACCCTACTGGGTAGGCTGGGGAGAGGAAGGAACGTTTTCGGGAGATGCATGAGCAACACGTACCGGGGAAGGTACGGGCTTCTGATCCTGCTGCTAGCGTTGGTGTTGCCGGCTGTTGCGTTTATCGTGCGCCGGGTTCTGGTGAATAATCGAATGTAGGTTTTATCGTTTTATTTTAATTACCATTGATATACGCACACGCGCGCGAAAATACATCACAAGTATGCCGACCACCACCCGAAGGCCCGTCAAGAAACCCAGGGTTGCGAAAAAGACCAAAAAGACCAAAAAGACGAAAAAGACCAAAAAGACGACGAAACGCACAACGAAAAGGACAAGGCCTAGGACACGTACAGTAACGCAGCAAGTCATCCACGAGGTTCCGGTGTACTACACGAACCAGCGCATCCCCTTCCTTCCCTTCAACGCCATGAACACGGACGCCGCGAGGAACGACATGCTCGGGTACATGAGGGGTCTCCTCGACGGGAGGAACGCACCTGGTGTCCCCCGGGTGAACCCCTTGCTCGCCCCCACCAACACGAGGCGCTCGCAGAGGAAGCCCGCCGTCACCAGGATGGAGGGCGACCGAGTCATGGCCCAGGGCTTGTTGAACGACCACTACGACCGACGCTCCCGGCACAACGACGCTCGCACCAGCGTGTTTCGGGACATCGAGAGGGGGATGGGTCTCAGGCCCCAGCAGAGATTTACCATATAGGTGTAAATATATATTGTAGATCTTCGATTTGAAGTAAGAAATGAGCGAATCCAATAAATAAAATATATATATAAATTATAAAGTATTCACATGAAAAATTCTGATACTGAATATTTCCATGCTGATATGATCCATCTCTTCAACAAGATCGGAGACCGTGATATTAAGAAGCTGATGCTTAATTATTTCAGGAATGAGATGGGTGACGATAGCCTTCGAATGACATCAAGTGTTTTCCCGAAACCCACTGATCATCGCTTGACAATAATCAACAAATTAGCTGTAAGAAGATGCTTGTACGACAATTGGGCAAAGATAAGGGAGATATATCCGTGTCTGAAAGCTTTTAAATACATTGTCGGAGATTTGAATTTCATGCATATTATACGTTTTCCGTACGTGGATATGAAAACGAATACTATTCATGGAGTAGAGACAGTAGAAGATTTTGCACAATTCACCATGGATCTTGTATACAAACTCTGCTTCCCGTGTATGAAATCAAGGAATGATGTCGACTTTTGTGGCGGAGAAATGGAACAAAAGCTAAAGAATGCTCTGGAATTGTGCACCAATACCAAGTGCGCGGATGACAAAAAAAAGCTTCTAACGTACGTCACCAAAAACTTTGAAAACAAGGTACCCAGTTCAGCTGTAAAGATCCAAGGGATAGGGGTGGGATCCTTGATGGGAATGAGTTCCGTTATAGGATCAGGCGGTACTACCAATCTCCAATATAGCCAGGATTCAGACGGAGCTGGACTCTTTGACGCCCTGGACAATTCTTTCCGGAGAGATGTGGTAGGAGCCATGGAGACAACCAACCCTCTCTACTTTTTCCTCAAAAACGAATCACAACTCACCAACACTGGAATAAACATAGCCAACAGCATACACATGTTCTACGGCGATAAATTCGACATCAAGTTTCATGAGAGAAAACCAGAGAGCCAGGAATACCTCAAGTCTGTTGATACTATGCGGAAAGTGAAAGAACTTGGGTACACAATAAATAACAACTTTGCCTTGTCAGAAATCCACAGCATCCTCAAGTCTGTTGATCATACCATCCAGGTGAGGATAAACGAAGAAAATCGTATAGTATTCGACTGGGCCATAATAAACAATATTGGTGTTAATTATACACCAGAAGAGATACTGGTCATAGAAAGAGTGCTGTCGAAGATTCAAAAAGCTATAGTGGAAGACGGTAATGTCCAACTGCTAGGCGAAATAGTTCGACACGATCAGCTCCAAAAATTCCCGCTTGACATTGAAATAGCAGGAAATTTCAATGAAGATGGCGATTGGGAAGTAAAGGCGGTCATATACGTTATTGGCGATAACGTACGTTTGTTCGACCTTGAAACTATTAAAAGTGGGCTCTCTCATAACAACACCGGAGAAGACGTGCACATGTTCTTCGACAATAACGATGTAGATGGAGTACAGGTGAATGATCGAAAGGACGCTATGGCTCATTTTGTCGGACCTGCAAATGGCGTATCAGACGAGGAGGCTATGAGAAGAATTTCTAACATCATGGGTACGCCATATGTATTGGACAGTACTGCCGACATGGATATTACAGTGGGGGCCAGTGCGATTCACAACTTCATATACGGAGAAGCCCCTAAGTTTGATAAAACGGATAAATCCATCGGGGCATTCTTTATGACAAGATCTATGGTCGAACGGGATCCAGATGGGCTAAAAGAGTTGGGTCAAATACTAACGGAAAACATGGATGTCAAAAATCGGTTAAATAACGTACAGGGCGTGAACGCCGTTGACGAGGTGCTGCAGCGCGTAGCAATCTCCAATGGTATCGACCCCAATTTTAGCCTAGTATCTGGAGATACCACGAATGTGATAGAAAAAGCACCCTCCAGACTCAGAAAAGAGGTGATAGGAAAGATAAAACAAACACTGGCTCGACAGGTAAGGCCTGTGCTAGATGTGTTCGCTCTACAAAATGATCCAGGGTATGCTGAGTTCATGAAAAATCGTGACGCAATCGACAACTTGAAAGCCATGGGTGGAGAGGCGACCAAAAATGAACGAGAGAAGGTGCGGAAAGCAGTAGCCGCCGTGAATTATGCAGGACTCCTCCGAAAAACAGCAGGGGACATACTCTCTTGGTGGGGCCAACTAATGAGGATGGCTCACCATGGTAATTCGTCTGTCCGCACTCTACCATTTGGTGTGTTATCTATGTATGCCTACTACAATGAAGTCTACGAGGAAGTGACAGACGAGGATGCTCAACAGGTCATACAACAAAACATGGAAGCGATAATACTTGAACCTATGGTGGACTCGGTTAAAGATGTATCATATCGAAGTCTTATAGGCATGGTTAAGGACACCACGTTCGCTCATGAATACCTCGCCCCACGAAGCCTTTTTAACATGACGTTCATAAAATCATACGAGATGAATGCCTTTTACCAGACGATAGCATTTCTTATGGCATTGGTTGCATTTTCATTTATAACACGAGACAGGGTGAAAGCGGCGAATGAAATTGAAGACGAGGAAAAAAGAATGAAGAAAATAAAGGATATACGGCACGGGAAACGAATGATCATCATAGCCAGTGGATTAACTGTTCATGTGCCTATCCTTGTCACATACTTGGTAATAATGGTTTCCACGGTAGCGGTAGAAGCGATAGGTGCCACGAGACACCTGCCAGGATTGATGAAAAAATATGTTATGAGGGAAAAAGGTAATTCAGTAGAACCGGGGTCCACCTCAGATATAAACGACGCACTCTCTGCTTTCGCGAACGACATAAAACGATCACAGGACGCAAATAGGGGAAGGAATAATGACGCTAGAAAAAGAGGAGAAGAAGTGGCCAAAGCTCGATGGAGGAGAGTTAACGAAGACCATCCTGCGAAATTTGTCCAGAGTGATCCGAGAAGGAGTGGATTGCCCCGAGACAAACCTGCGGAATCGGCACGGGGTTATCCGAGAAGGAGTGGATTTCCCCGAGACAAACCTGCGGAATCGGCACGGGGTCATCCGAGAAGATAGTTTTTTATTTGTTAGCCTTTCTCACCTTCTTAAACATTAGAAGTAATGTAGAGAGTACCCGGAGTAGTTCTAAGTCGTTGTAGACGTACAAATTGTCCTCTTTCTCGTTTATAATCCCAGAGATAGTTTTAACTTCATTGTCTGTCAATGACTTTTTTCCCACGGCCCGATATACTAGCTCCCATGCTTTATCCGCCGTCATTTTTCTTTCTGTATAAATGTCTCGCTCTTGGTAAAGATGAAAGACGGTGTTATTGTCCCCTTCAAGTGTAAAGTCGAGTACCGGGATGATCAATTCACTAGACCATGTGATAAACAAAAATTCTAACTCCCTCATAGGCTTTTTGTATAAACCAGGCTTGTAGTACAAAGGCATTTCGTTGTCGATCTTGTTCTCTCCATCACGTTTTCCTCGTCTGAAACCTTCCGACTTTTCCCTAACAAGATCCGAAAGTAAAGACTTGACGTCTTCATCGAATACTAGAGAGTTGGCGTCACAAACTACGGGTCCCGATGGTTTGTTTCCAATCTTCGATGCTATATTACCTAGTTCTGATACAATCGAGTTCTTGAGATTGGTCATGTCCTTGTTCGACAAAGTCACATTGTTTCTCTGTATGAGTTCGTCTATTTTTCGGCTTATTCCATCGATAACCTTGCGGTCATTCCCATCGAGTTTCTGTAGTTGGGACCCGATATGGCATTTCTGTTCGTATGTCGAATCTTTTTTCCCAAGGTTGGAATATAGTGCTAGCATGGGTAGCCAGTTGAGCCCGAGTGGATCTCCTCCGTAATACGCCATGTGCATATTCTATATATAACAACAACAATTATAATATATATATTCATTGCTCGTTAAACAAGCCCGTTCGATAGTTACCAAATGCGTAAACCATAAAGCGAGTACATGAAACAATTAAACCATGTAGTAAAAAATAATATTGCAATCAATTAACTATACATGAGCCCCATGACAGAATCTAATCTTTTCGATGTCAATTCCTATATTGACACGGGGGGATCATCATCACGTAAACACAATCCGCGAAGGGATGGGTGGGTAGGAGATGACCAGCCACACGATTTTTCGTACGACAGGATGAAAGACAAGTTTGTTAAATATGGCAAGAATGATGTCGAAAAAGCACTTTTGAGATACTTTCAGGACGAGCTCGGAGACAAGACGCTGACAATTGGTTCCACCGTATTCCCCAAGCCGGAGAATAAAATGATGGTCGCCCTGAACAAGCTGGCCGTGAGAAAATGTCTGATTCAAAGCTGGACACGTGTCCAAGATTCCTACCCGTGCCTAGACGGGTTCGAATACGTGGTGGGGGACGCCGATTTCAAATATATCATGGAGTTCCCGTATTACGACATGGACACAGGGATCCTACATGGAGTAGAGACCGTAAACGACTTTGTAGATTTCACCATGGGCCTGGTAGTTGACCTATGCATGCCCTGCATTAAACCCAATACATGGGGATGCAGTAGGATGGTGGAGAAGATGGAAGAAGCAATGATAAAGTGCAAAGAAGTCAAGTGCAAGAAGAGCAAGAAGAAGCTGATCGAGTTCTTCCTTTCCCACGTCAACAATCACGAAAACGACATTGTGGTTTCCGAATTCGACTCCGGATTCGACGAGGAACCTTCCTCCTCCGTTGGACTCGCGGTAGCACCCGGTGTGGGCTTTTCGACGGGTGTCGGGCTGGTTCCACACATCGACACGATGGGTCTGAGCACGCCATCGCGAATGGTAACAAGTGGAGGTGGGAGAATGGGTACCACTCGTGCTAAATTCCAGAACAAGATAGACCTGTCTTCTCATAGAAACTCCCCCGCTAGCGTGGAGTACAAGACGGCAAGGTCTAAGCTCTTGGACATGTACGAGGACAGCAGTGACCCTTCTTCTACCTCCGCATCCAATGCACCCAGTTACCTGACCCATTGGAAAGGGGGTGAGCTAGTCATTGACGGTGCGATTGATCAGGATGGTATCGACAAGTTCTCCCTATTGCCCCCCTCGGAGAGAGTGCGTCTAGAAAAGGAAGTCAACGAAACCATCAAGAAGGGGTCTGGTTCTAATGTGACCCTTGCGTTGAAGACGATACACGATTACGGTCTAGAAGATCAATACGAGAGGTACGAAATAAGGGGCTACCACAAAGATAAAGGTGCTCGCGTCGAAATGAATTATTTTTCGGACATATTCCTTGGAGGTGTGGTCATGGAAGGGGAAGGCAATGAGCCAGTCGATGAAGATGACTGGGATGTGAAATACATAGTCCACGTAAACAGAAACCGCATGATGGTGAAGAGCATGGATAGCCTTGGATTATTGAAGAATATTAGTGCTAACCTCACGGAGCCCAGTGATGATCAATCCGGCGTGGTTTCTAACTTCGAGGGCTTGAGAGTAGATCAACTGGTTGAGGATATACTGTCCAGTAACTTGAACGTTGGTACTGAGAATTTGACCGGAAAGGTTATATCCGACGAACAAGTGTCTATGGAGAACGCAGAAGCATGGAGAGTAGCACTTCACGGAGACTTCCACAAGTATTCTCCCGATGATCGCATCATGGCGTCTATATTTCTCGATAGTGACATGCTAGCAGGTTCCGAGTCCAGGGTAACAAAATCACTCATAGAACTCTCGGACCATGCATCCCGACGGGCGGCGATCATGAGACAGGATGGGGTTGACAAGCTAGACCTTAATATTCAACAAGGTATCCAAATTAAACGCCACCGTATGGATGTAGAAGGCAAGGTCCTTGTGTTAAAGGACGGTAAAAGATATAGAAAGGAACTCGATGATTCCAATCACGACGAGATATTCGCTGTTTCAAACCACTTCGACGAAATAAGAGTCAATACGCTGAGGTATATAGACAACATGCTCCCGTCTTTGTGTCTCGAGGCCAGGACCGATATGATACCGGGGTACTCAAGATTCCTGGCTTACAAGAACGCGGCAATGAACCCAGATGGTTCACGAAAGGCAAACCCTACCAAACAAGAACTGAGGATGGAACGTCAGGCACAAGAGGCAGAGATGACAGCAAAGGTCGTAACGATTGATCAACGAAGTAGTCAATCGTGGTACACTCGGGTTATGCGCCATGGATCATTCGTGGAAGACCGCGAAAATATGTCAGGTGTAGCCGGATTGATCAATATATTCCACTTCATGAGAGATAAGTTTGAGAAACCCCAGGAAGGATCTCTCTTCGAGAGCAATTGTGTGAAAATAATGAATGGTGGGCTTATTGAAGATGTGGATGACGTGTCATTCGCTGACATGGTGAGGCACTCGCGTGATGTCGTTCGACACTTCGATCTGGAAGTAGGCGCAGGACTGGGAGATATATTCAAGACACGTGGGATAGGAGCACTTTTACAATGCGCGGTATTCATTGCAATGTATTGTGTCTCCCTATTGTCTACTCTTAAGAAACCAAAATCTGTGAGGAATAGAGAATTGTACATCATGCAGTTTGTTTCCAGCGCTATCACCGGATTGGCGGCTATATTCCCAGGAATAAGGATACATTTACTGTACATGCTACTTCTCGGAAGGGTATTGGACAAAGGCATTGCTGAATTGTGGATTAGGTACAAACCAAGGGTGGTCAAATTCCCCCACGGTATCAAACCGGACGCTACCGTACGGTACCACCGTAGGCGTCGATTAGCCACGGGGGAGAGACCGGTTTCGGGTTTGGGCACGACAACAGGAAGTACAAACCATGATCCTCTCAGTTGGACATCCAACAGAGATACAGTGCGAGAATTCGGAAGGGAAGAAGCTAAGGAAAGTGGACGAGAAACCCCAGTTTCGGGTTTGGGCACGACAACAGGGAGAACATACCGTGATCCTCTCAGTGGGACATCCAATAGACATGCAGTGCGAGTATTCGGAAGGCAAGAAGATAAGAAAAGCGGACGAGAAACCCCAGTTTCGGGTTTGGGCACGACAACAGGGAGAACATACCGTGATCCTCTCAGTGGGAAATCCAATAGACATGCAGTGCGAGTATTCGGAAGGCAAGAAGATAAGAAAAGGGTTCATTCCAGTCCCCCCGTCGAACGATAGCGACGGGGACGACGCAACCAGGGGGGATAAGGCACCCCGACAGAAACTGAACGAAGTGATTAAGTCGAGTCGTCTATAGACTTGCACAGGAAACCAATTCATAGAATCTATTCCCCGAAATCTCCTTCTCTTCAATCAACTCTTGTGCCACCAATTCCAGGAGTTTACGGTTTTCCCCCATTAACCCCATGATTCTCGTGTAGGATTCGTTCAAGATCTCTACCGCCTTGTTTTTGGAGTCAAACTCATTAAAAGAGATGTTTCCCCCCATCCCGAAATCGTCCACGATGTTCTGGCACACCCCCTTGGCCCTCCGGATGTCGTCGTACGCTCCCGTGGTGACGCTCGTCTTTCCAAACACCAGCTCTTCCGCTGCCCGACCCCCCAACAACACAAGGATCTCTCCCTCCAATCTCTCCTTGGAGTGGAGACCCGAGTCTCCCTCTTCACCGGGCGTAAACATGGTGAACCCGGCGGCCCCCGATGTGCTGGGTATGATGGAGATCCGAGAGACCTTGTCGGGGGAATTCATCAGGTAAGAGGCGATGGCGTGTCCCGCCTCGTGGTAGGCAACGGTCTCCGCGGTCTTCTCACCTATATCTCTTTCGGGGAGACGGATGCCCACGGTGAGCTTGTTGAAGGCCCAGTTTACGTGAGAGTCGTTGATAGTCGGGGTGTTCTCCCTGGCGGCCATGATTGCGGCCTCGTTCGCAATGTTTGCGAGGGCTGCTCCCGACATACCGATCGTCTGCCTGGACAGGGCCTCGAGATCGACCTCGAGGTCGAGAGGCTTGTTGCGGAAGTGAACCTTGAGGATATCCCTGCGCGCTTTTGCATCTAGGCTACCCATGTCGATCCTT
>CALKLP010000056.1 GCA_937991965.1 uncultured Verrucomicrobiales bacterium | reverse complement strand
GGATGAGGTAGACGTGTGGTTCGTGCGTTCAACAGAGCAGCTTATTCTTGCTGGGAATTGTAGGTGTGTATCCAAGCACTTTGTGTTTGGATCCTTCCCTCCTACATCTGTTCCGAAGGCAAAGAACAGGAGGTTCATTCAGGTGTTACACGGAATGCTTGGATTGGACTCCTATCAGAGTATTTTCGACGGAGAGATTTCGCTCCTGAATTCACTGTGGGAGGACGTTCTGCAGGACATGAGTACTGTCAAAAATGTACACAATGTGGCTTACATTGACGAATCGTTCACTAGGATCCCCCAAAAGTCCATAAGACGTGTGTTTCTTTCATCTGGTACCAAGTTCGGCAAAATTGTTGAATACGTCACGCAGACTAGGGGGAAGCTTTTCTTCAGTACTGGTGAGATCAACTCACTTCTTGGTCATCTATCGAAGAACATTAGGAGCTTGTCCGAGTTCCCTAGGCTTTCGGTAGTCAAGCAAGAGTCAATGGTCTTGATCTGTATGAAGAAGGCTTGATTTTTTTTTGTCTGTAGATAATCTAAATTAGTGTATATAGATTTGTATCCATATGGTAGAGATTTCAGCTTCCTATTTGGTTCTGATCGTACTATAAGGAATACATTAGGTGTTCTATCTAGAGACATTAGATAGTGCCTGTACACTAAGTCCGGGGAGAATTTCCTGTACAATATGGTCCTGGTTTCTTAGTTCCTGTACAATATGGCCCAGTTTTACTGCCTATACAATACGATCCAGGTTCTTCGGTTTGGGATTGAATCATAATAAAAAATCGTTGTACCATGCATGCACTTATCGCGGCGTTTGAGTGTTTACCACTCCGCCGAACTGGCTTTGATCGAGGTGATTTACCTAAATCGTCCTCTCGGCCATGAAATAACTCGCCTCACATATTCCTTGCCTTTACTAGTAAGCTGCATTTGCTTCAACTTCAAGGTAAGTTATCTCTATACGTTCGCCAACAGCCAGCTTCTAATCTCGCGACTCCTTGCAAATCTCATGGCCTTCATTCGCATATCCAATGGGAATTGTACATCAAGCTCCTTCAACAAGTCCATGTTTTCCACCGATCCATACATTATTGCCTCAATATATGCCCATCTCAAGTCCATCCCCTGCGAAACCAACCACGACATCATCGCCTTGGACTTCGGGTGGTGTTTCCTGCCCACCCTATGGGTGTATCGCACTTCAAAGTCGTGCCACCCAACAAGATACTTTAGCATACAAAGTGATCCCCATTCTATAGCTTGGATCGTGGAGTCAAAATCCAACGGAGCGCCCGTGTCATGCGTTCCTCTAAGAGCATCTCCAGCCTTTGATAGGAGAAGTCCACACGACACGACATCATCCTTCTTGATACATTCAAGAAACACGCCGACAAGGAACTCCTTCACCGGGCCGTCAACATCGTCCTCTCTGATCCTGACCACCTCTCGGATCCTCGAAAGGCTATTGACCTTGCTGGCCTTCGTGCGCTTATGGGAATCGGAATCATCAGTCCCATAATTCCGAGCCCATGTTTTGCAAACAGTACCCAAGAACAGATACTCCCCCGTCGAGTAAGATAGTATACATTCTGCCACCAACGGGTTCTTCAGTACGTGGTTGTCAGTACTGGTCTTGGTCTTCTTGGGCACGTGTTGCATGTCGTTTCAAGGGCTCCCTGAGGTACGTGATTAACGATGTGGGGGTGAGGTGTGCCTAACCAACCAAGGGTCCCGGTGGAGTGTATCTAACCATGCTAACTACTACGTTCCGACCCATTTTCGATTGGCGGAGACTCTTGTGTCCAATTTTTACAACTAACATTTTCTTCAAACATCTCCATTCTCGTGACACTTATTTCTCCTATCCTCTCATTACCTTTTCTTCATGTCAACCACCCAGCCAGAAGATCCGAGAGGCCCCCCGGCATTTACCATGGCCTGGCGTACAAGGCCGTGGGCATATCAAGTGGATCCTGATAATACTGACCCTAGGGAGAGTATGGCTACCACGACCATCAGATTCGAACGACTCCTGCTCTTCTTCTTTTCCGTCTTGCATATCTATCAGGCATTCAAGTCTCCTCGTGATGCCCTTGTTATTATCCTCAGTATTGCGTACTGTGTACTGAGCTTGGTTAATGTACTCGTTAAGTTTGGCCTACACGTCAGCGTTGTCAATCGCGTCATTGCAGTGTAATAAGCCGCAAGCACTCATTACCCAAGTGATAAAAAGGATACCCTGTGAGATACCTTTGGATCTCCGGTGAATAATGTTTTTCATTTTTGTCCATTCCTCTGAGCCAAAAACAGTGGCCTGAGATTTTTTGTAAACTTTTTTTGTCGCACGAACAATAAAATTGTACGAATTTTGAAAATTTACAATTATCACACGCAATTATCACATTTTCTCATATACCTGATATTATTTTCTGATAATAATGATACCTTCTGAAACTTTTGTCATTGTCATTTATATATTGAAAAATATTAAACAAAACTAAACACCCTTTACTGTCATTTTTTTACCATCTATAATAGTACCATCCCCTATTTCAAGGGTAGTACCACCAATTGTAATTGAATTGTTTCCTTCATTGTAACTCACCGATACATTTGAGGTGTCAGATAAAGTCATTGTTATAACCTGGCCGCTACCAGAAGAACTATTGAATGGGACCAGAATAGATTTTTCGGTGGATATTGCTTCTCCAACTTTAACGAATGCAACATCAGACGTTAGGGCACCCAGTTTGATCTCAAGATTATCTCCAGTTGTAAACAGATCGTTAATGACATCATCTAAATAAGAGAAAGATGAATTATCTAATGTACTCAAATCAAACTCTCCGTTACCACCATAATCAGTAACATCGTAATTGGCGGCCGAGTTTTCAAGAGTTGTGACTGTTTCGGTGTCTTCTAGAACGTAACCACTCCCTTTATTTGCATACAGTTCAAGAACGTAAGTCGTTTCCGGTTTCAATGACTTTATAACAAACTCACCAGTTGATATGCCTGTATGGGCTACCATCGTTGTTCCAGATGGAGACTCTGTTACATTGATCTGATATGTAACAGCACCGGTGACTTCTACTACCGTAGCACTGATCGATGTAACTCCAGCTGTGGGCAAAAGAAACTCTGGAG
>CALKLP010000055.1 GCA_937991965.1 uncultured Verrucomicrobiales bacterium | reverse complement strand
GGGGCCTGGTTTTGATCAAAAGGGGGGCGGGAGGGGGGGATGGGGGGAAGCTATATTTATATATATATTTGTATATAAATATCACGTATTGTTTTGCATTCACTCTGCAAGCAGGCAGTGTTTCTGTATAAATATATTTATAACATTCACATTGATGCCTTCTATAGTAGCTCCGATACAAAATAATCGCCAATACACCGTGCCCTAGTTGCACCTGGTATTAGGTTGTCGTCATTCGCCTACTAGCATGCCGAATACAATACCGTTAGCAGCGGACGGTGGATGCGAGTGAAATTGTGAACCCTGCCAGCTACAAACGACACCGCACCTGGAAACACAAAGAGAGAGAAGAAGTAAGTTGCCGATTAACATGTTACGAGCACATCATGTATGGGGCATGTGCTTATTGCCCGCCTCCCTTTTTTGGCGGGACGCATGCTGCGGTAAAGGTACACCATCTTTTTCCGAAGCTCCTCGCTTGAGGAGGTGTTTGTTTCACCCGGAAAACCAATTTTGCGTAAACTGAAGGTACAACCCGACGTACAAACGTGTGGCCTAGGCATCCAACGGAACTTGTGTTTACACGAAAAAGGAATATTGGCAAGTTTTTTTTAAAAGGCCCCGCCATCCAGCAAACGTGTTTTCCAAAATATGCCACCTCCGTGGTTCCAAGCATCCTGGACCCTACTTAATACGCATACATAAAGCAATACCATTGCGGCGGGTGAAGGTTCCGTGGGATCTCTCCCACGCGGGAGAACCCTCCGGATTTACTGGTGCAAACACTAAAAACACCAACAATCACTGAGAACTACTTTTCGAAACTCTACTATGCTAACGAAAGCAACGCCTACATAAGGACGGAGAGCGCATATTTATTTTTTATGATTAGCATCATCCGAGTATGCTGCGCTATATTGGAAACAGGTAAAAGTCTCACCACCTGAGATGGACGTACATAAACGAGCAAGGAGTACATACGCTGCATGTGCCACTGGTTTTCACCTCCCCTTTCTAACTGACCCTCATAATGTAAAAGTATTTCAAATAAAATCGATCCCTCATTGGCGAGTGCATTGCATCTCGAGGCCTTCCAGAGCCTCGAGAAAAATACAGTACACTGTTAGGATGACGAGTTGCTGGAACCGGTGGAATTGACAGTAAAGCGGCGTTGTGCTGGGTGTGGGTAGATGGTGGGGTGAGGCTTTGATGCTGTCGCGGGAGCTCTGAATGTGTGAGCTCCAGAGCAGTGCGCCGGGTGTTACAGTTACTTTCATACTTTAAAAATATAATGCCATCGGCGATTATCTGGTGAACCTCGTACAGCACCAACGGTGACAGGGAAACACGCTTAAAGACTTCCAAAAATAAACCTTGAATAACAAGATGCTGTCATTGGTTGAGCTGCTGCTATCGCTTTGTTTCTACAGGTCGCTGTTTTCGTCTTGATGTCCTAAAACGCCGTAACCTGTGCCTGGTGTATTCTAAGACGAGTCGAAGACGTTTGAAGACGCGATATAGCGAGGAAAGCGTGACTCGCTCTGAAAGCAGATTATGACATGATAGGACCTAGCTCTCGAACGATCATCAACGTGCAGTTAAAAAAGAATCATGAGTACCTTCTCTCGACCGTTGGTTGCGGAGTATACCACTACCGGCGCCAGGAATGAAGCTCAATGCCCTGGGCAATAATATACCTTGGGAGATCCCTGAAGATATGATTACTGAAGGGCCACAGGTGTGCCTTTCGCTGACCAGCAGTCAGCTGAGAAAAACCCAGAAGTGTTGAACTCCCTAACTGCTATCGTAGAAGACTTGTGTGATTAGGTCGTCTGGGCACGAGATTGACCAGAGGGGGGAGAACAGAGATGTGGTGGTAACAGCTTGGTCACGGCCAAGCTGCGAGAAACGCCTCTCGTCCCGCCAAGAAATCTAAAGCGGTATACCAAACATCATCGGTAGTGCTATCTGGTATCCTGCTGCAATCACTACAGCAAACCGCCGCCTGTGACGTGTTGCTTACTGGAAGTAGAGTACAGACCAACTCAAAACACAGGAAACAGTACCGAGTCCTAGCACGCGGCTAAGAACTATTCTACTCGTTATGCGAGGCCCTACTATCTAATCACAGCGAATCTGATCAGGCCGTGGCGCGGGCCCAGGGGTTAACATAGCTTTAAACGTACGTACAGAGATCACATGCTTCATATTACTGTGGTACTCACCATGTGCGTACCATTTCCTGAATCACATTACAGTATCTAAATCAAAACCATACGGCCGTTTCTGGGTAACACTAATCCGACCACACTGACAAACAAGGGTGAACCGTTAATCTATTTGTCGTTCAAAGAGCACATAGAGAAGACACACAATACCATTAGCCCACACTAGGTGGTCGTACATGCAGATCACACAACGCTGAAGAGATGGTTAACTAAGACATCAAGAAATCGGGAGGTGGGTCAAGGATACCGCTATTCAAAACAGCGACAGCAAAAGGCAACCCACACCTCGTAATTGAGGCTAAGGCGCATTTATAAGGGTTAATTCGTTAGCTTACTATCAAAAGCGTGCTGAGCAGAAACTTCTGGTGCAAGGGAACGCAGAATACAAGAAGAGGGGCCCCAGAAAAGGTAATAACCTAACCGAGGAAATAAACGCTTACACGGCTAGATAACAGCCAGCGACTGAATGTCTGTTCATGGGACCCATGGAGGGGGGTAAAGGACCACCAGAAAGGGGTATCGAAATAGTAACAAATATAGTGAAGTGCCATACTGCAAAAGGGAAACAATAGCAGCCTAAAAGCACGCAAAACAAAACGGACGAAGTTAGAGTACACGGCAAAGGAGCCGTAAGTCGTGAAGATAATTAAAACCCTAACAAAGCATACCTTACTCAAGCCATGTCTGGCGCCAATTTCCCGACAAACTACCGGGGAATAGGGGGGGTAGTCAGCACCCCGTAGGGCACCGCGAGCCAGTCCCCGCCCAGATGACGGTGAAGACACCAGGCTCCGTACACGGCGCTCCGTGAAGTGGTGTGAGATGATGGGAAGAGGTCAACCTTGATTGACCCCGGATCATTGAGGACATGAACGATGTAGAAAATGGAGGGACAATTGTCGGTTGAGGCGCGGTCGTCTATTTTCCCCCTCATTCAATAGTGCAGGATGTGAAGCCTATGGTGTTTTATTTCTTGTTCATGGTCTCATGAAGGGTAGAGGAGTTCGGCCAAATCGGTTTCGTACATCAATGCGAGAACCGCTTTCTCCGCGAACGATTGGACGTCCCGAAATCTGGCCGATCTCGAGGCGTCCCTGCGGTGGAGATAATAAGTCGTTGAGGGTGATATAATAGGGCGGGGACATGGTGGAGAGCGAGTTGGCAACGTATTTGGTGAGATTGGCCGAAACATGCTTAGGTATGTTGTGTGGTTCCGGTATGGTTTGCAGGGGAGAACGGTTTTGTCATCGGTTGTGGTGAGCCGGATTTTTGTGGCGAGGGTTTGGACCTCGGCAACATGTGGGCGACGGGTCGAGGAGATGTTTCAGCAGTCGTTTGGTGGCGGCGTAAGTGAACACGGAGAAAGGTATCAGAGGATGGAGAAGCAGAGGGGCTCCGCGCGTAGTTGGCGCGCCAGGTCAGTGTAGGTGTACTTCTCAACGCAAGACTGGGTGTAAAGGTGATCAATGGGCTTCACAACGGGTTCCGCTAGTCGAGGGGATACTTGCAGAGCAGAGAATGGCGGAAAGGGGGGGCTT
>CALKLP010000054.1 GCA_937991965.1 uncultured Verrucomicrobiales bacterium | reverse complement strand
CCTGTACACAGCATGATACCTGGGACCTGGTACGTGCTATCACTGTTGTAGTAGAGCATCAGTAGTAGCGGGCTATAGCTTCGGTAAGACAGCCCGCAGGATTGTGGTCTCGTGGTCTCGCGAATATTTTCATGGAAGGATTATTCCGAGCCTGGAAGACAACCCGTGGAATCGAGCTAGCTCACAACACAACAACCTAACATGTCCGGCAATGGAACGCCCCCAAGACTGCCCAGACAAGTAAGCCCCTGTCATTCCCGAAGAAGCCTGTCATTCCAGAAGAAGAATAAATCGGGACAGCTCACGCCATCGCTATAGTGGGAACCGAAGGACTCGCCGCCTAGCGCTGGATTGCGAAGGCAATTGAGTTAAATCGACACACGACGTGTATGAAAATAAATGGAATTGCGGGGAGCTTGAGCTTTATGTTTCCACGTCCGCCGGAGGATTAAGAAAATACATAGACTATACATATATATCCGCCGTGAGGACGTTCGTCAAGCGTTGCCCGGAAACGTTCAGAGAGAGCTGGTGTACTGAGGTGAAGCGCACCCTAAGCAGGCGGAACCGTCTCTCTGTCACTCCTTTTCTCTCGAGCTTTCTCCTAGCTCCACACCTTTCATTTCAAGTTCTAGCAAGAAGAACGGGTGCTGTTTCCAAGCTAACAAAGCTGATAGCCTGCGTCCCTGCCCTCATAGCCAAGGTATTTTATCTTCACACTGGCCGGTCATTTAGCAAATGAAGTATTTTCTGTGCCTATATATTGATGCGAGTCGACGAGGGAAGGAATATGTGGCGTCTTCTCGAGATGATAACGAAGCCGCGTACCGTGGAGGGGAGGGGGGGAGATAATAGCCTGCTGAGTGACCCCGGACCTGAGTTACGTCTTGAGAGAGGGAAAAGGACAAAATGAAAGTACTTACCACAAAAAAAATTGAAGGGATGAGCAAAGTAAAAACGCCAAAACGCTCCATCCAGCTGTGAGATCGAAGCTTTTGTCGGAACTCATCCTTGCAAGCTGTGTGTGTGATGCTTCCACCGCGCGTATTACTGGGTATGTCCTCATTCAGGATATCGTAGGTCGGCGTACATGACGTTAAAAAAATATATATATGCACACCCCAGCTGTGAGATCGAACATCTTGGAACATTTCATCGGAACCCATCTTTGGAAGCTGCGTGTGCGATGCTCCGATCGCGCGTGTTACTGGGTGTGCATCCTAGGGCGGCGACTGCCCTTGGAACTACAGTGTAGGTTGTACCAGGGTCAACAGCGTGCTGTTGTAGTCAATCTGTGCGAGGAAACGATAAACTCGTTTTCGACGGGGATAAAATCTGGCGTCGTCTACACGTCATATATAGAATGACCTGACGCAGCTTGACTCTAGAAAACACGAACTACTTGTAAATTCCGAACTCTTTTTTTAGGTCTCTGGCGTATATTTTTATTGGGAAATGCCAAGACGCGAAATGCTACGTAAACGGAAGAAGTGTGCGCCTCTTTTTTTTCCCCCGAACCGCCTCACTCGAGGGTATCTATAACAATAACCTGTCGCCAAAACTGATTTTGGGGAAAACGAACGTGCCACCAGATGAACATTTCCATGGCTTAAGTAAAAAATGAAAATTGCAAAGGCAAGAAACAGGAAGATTTGGACGATATTTGGGGTTAAGATGGGTTAATGAGGCCCGTTATCCAGAAAACGTTCGAGCCAAAAAGTGGTGTACCATATACCTCTACCATCGCACCATGCATCTGACACGGGATGTTTTCTTTTCTTTTTCTTTCTGGGAAATTTTCGACAAATGAAGCTTGCTTCGATCAGAATATAGCCCTATTCGACAAAGCTTTCTTGGATCACAATAAAGCCCCACGTAAACATGCGGTGTCGAATCATCTTTTGAAACAATTATGTTTTTTTGCAACAACTTTCAACAGCAAAAAAAAAAACGACCCACTCGAGGAGATCTATAACCTCTCCCCAAACTCAACTTGGGAAAACAAACGTGTTACCAGATGAGTACTCCCAGGGCCTATGTACGCAACGAAAAAGAGTAAAAAACCGTAAAAAAACATCGGGTTGTGAGTAGTCCCGTTATCCAGGAAGCTTTCTAGCCAAGAAGTGGTATACGTGAATACCTATATCGATCTGTCATCGTAGCATGCGTCTGAAGGGCTACCAATTGTTACTTTGTTTTGTTTTGTTTTGTTTGTTTTGTGTGGAAAATTTCGGCAAAGCTTTTTTGCTTCGATCATAATGACCCCAAACATGCAGTCGAACCGAAATTGGGAAACAAGTTTACATCCAACAACTTTCAACGGCAAAAAAAAATCGACGTTCCTATTATTCTGCTGTCATTAAAGGAGATTTTGCAACCGCGCAGCAGAAGAGCAACAACAACAACAACGATTCATCGATGTTCGACGCAGAATCCCATTACCCCTTCCGCTTTCGTGTTCGGGAATATACAGACGACGAAAGTAGCTGCCGCTGCTGTCTTGAGCAGCGCCGGGTGCTGCTGCATGTAATACATATATATATAGTTTCCACGCACATACATATTGAGCTGCCCCACACGCCC
>CALKLP010000053.1 GCA_937991965.1 uncultured Verrucomicrobiales bacterium | reverse complement strand
GCGGCCTTCGCTTGGTGGTGTTGCAACTGCTGAAACTGAAAGTGTGGGCTGAATGCCACAGTGCGAGGTCGATGGAATCTCTCGATTAGCTCTCCGCAGGCCCTCATCACGAGGGGTCGCTACACGCTGCTATCAATAAATCTCACCAAAGCTATGGCCTTGGTGAGTGAGCCTACCGTCAAACTAATTGGCTATTTATTTTGTCGATTCTGACTAGCGTATATTCACAATCTTCTTGGTTGTGGCTACAACTTCACCTCGCTGCATGATTTCGCAGATCATTTCGTGGCTGCCTCTGAACTCTGTACGCTCCCAGTTGGTATGGCCGTTGGATGTGGATGTATGTCCCATCTGATTGGCGGCCTCAGCTTCATCTCCTGAATTCACCACTCGCCATTTCACGCTGTAGGGCGATGGAACAGTTGTATTCGCTGTGAACTTTAAGTGTATACGTTTAGGTAAAAAACGGCCGCTTATGACATTGTTAGCTGAAAGAATACCGTTTTTTGTTTTTGCGGTGCTCATTTTCAAATCTACGGTATAAGCTCCTACGCTTTCGGATGAATGACTTTTTGATTCGGAGGAATTCGTACTCCAATACTCATGTTGAAACATGTAGTTCCAAGCGTTCAGTGCTTTGATCTCGGTACAGTCTTGTTCAAACAGCGGATTGAGTTTCGTGATTACTGAGCCTAGTCGTTTTTTTAGATTCTTTACCTGTGCAAGGAACTTTTGCTTCTCGGTCAGCTCTTTCGAATTGTCTGTGGGATTGAAAACGGCGCATGATGCATCGAGGCGTTCTTTAATCGAAACCAGAGTATCGTACAGAGCAACATCGTCTCGCTTATCGTGAGGGCGATAGCACTCAGCAACAAGTGTGGATATCATCAATCCTCCTGGCAGGTTCCAACCCTCACGACCTTTAGTGAATGACTTAATCCACCGGACAACACGCCGCATTTGCCGGACATCGACTTCAGGCGATGACAAGAGGGAATCGCTGGGACTTTGGTCCTTAACCTCTTTGATAAACCAATCGGTGATGGCTTTGGGGTCGCGATCAGCCCATTCGGCTCCGGCGTGCTCTAAGACTTCATTGCCACAGAAATCTTCACTGCGACGATATACGGCAATATCGACATGATAACCATCTGCATACCAGACTGTAACAGCGTTTGTCCTTGCTTCAGGTTCTCTACTAAAGCCACTCGCCTTTTCGTTTATGGCATTAGCTACACGTTTTCTGGCCTCTAATGGAGAGGCAGGTAAGTCATCTTTCTCAAAAATAACGGCAAGATCAATGTCATAATCGTTGTTTGGAGCCTTATTGGCAGTATGCATTGGTATGCTGCCTTGCTCAATGGCTTTGACATAAACTGCTTTGCCGAGTGTTTTCAGGCCTTCCTTGAGTCGATCTAGGTTAGTGTCACGTAGTCCCCGTAATCGTTTGATCTCGTCCTTGAGTCGCACGTGCTTGTCGTAATATTCATTTAGTTCGATATGCATGTTGTACTGCGGCACGTTATTCTCCTTTCTGAGCGGTCGAGGAAATTTGGGCGAGGTTTGCCCCGTTAAAAGTTAAAGACCAGTTGTACTTCGGCACTTCTTTAACGGAGTAGTTGTAAATTAGTATTTCCGAATCTATTCGCTCGCTAATGATTCGACCCAAGGCAAAGGCTAACGACACGGGACCAGAGTAAAATAAATGTGTCTTTTCTCTGTTTGGGTAAGCGTTTTTTATCTTCTCAAGGCTGCGTCGAAACTCTTGACACACCTGATCGATTTGTCCGTGACTACAAATGAGCTGACGTTGTGGTTCTGCGGCTTCGATATTCACCCTGCCTAGCACGTTAGAAATGCCTAGCTCATCTAATTCCGAGGTATGGATCGGATAACTAATGCCGACGGTCAATACAACATTTCCAGGGATAGTATTTCCTACAGGAGTGTTGCTATTTTTGAAGCTTATCGGAGGGGGATTACCACCTAATTGGTTCCATCGCCGTTCTTCATTTTTTAGTTCGTACTGCTGGATGTGATACTTGTTATCGGACAATAAATAACCTAGATACACAGCAAGTGGGATATGGGTAAGTCCATAGTATGCTAAAGGCGTATCGCTGCTGGCCTGAAGAATGCCGTCTAGTTGATCTGGAACTTTTTCTAATCGTCGTAGAACTGAGCTGTGATCTGTGAGTACCCCATTGCTATATGAATCACTATGATTGATATCCAGTTCTCGATAGTGCCAAAGCTTCTGGATATATGGAAGATCTCGCTTTACGGCTTCTAGCGGAAAGTTGCCCAATGAAATATGCCGGAGGCCCACGACTTCTTTGTTTCTGGTTTTCTTGCTTTCCCAGATGCTCAGACCGACGAGAACTAGACCGATGAAGATGAAGGTCCAGCCTGTGGCGGTAGATTCCTCAAAGGGTTCCAGTTTCGATTGTGTTACCCGAAAATAAAGTGCATTAGCCAGCCCGTACCACCATTGAGGGGTTAGTGCTCCGATAC
>CALKLP010000052.1 GCA_937991965.1 uncultured Verrucomicrobiales bacterium | reverse complement strand
ATGGTCAACCACCAATGACGTGGGTATCAAAAAAGGCATCGATGTCGGCTTTACATTAGCCCGAGGGCAATTAAACCCTTCTGTCGCCTACGGTTGGATCACTTGGGGTTGCAATTCATTGGGCCGACAAACCGTTTCATGTTGCATCGCCCTTTGTGTTGATATATTATTGATGATCAAAAGGGTGATCGCTAAATACCGCAGTGGAAATTTCTGATCTACCTGGTACCTTGTGAGTGCATACCACATGGAGGGAGTCAACCATATCCTCGTGACACCCGTTAACATTCAATCTCCCCGTTTGTTTGAAACCGACTTGCCAGAAATGCGTCAGGTCTATGGCAAATATCATGTGTAGAACGAATTTGTACAGGCACTAATCACGCAAACGTCGTCGACACCTCGGCTGCACGATGTCGACCGTGAAAGCAACTTGCTTTGTACCAGGTAGCTGATATTTTCAAGTTTTTCGACGATGTCGCAATGCACTGCGTGGACGAGACGTGTGTAAAATGTAGACTGCGATCCACGCCTCTTCAGGCTCTTATGGAACAGTATGCTCGACTCGGTACCGGCCGGCCTCTTCGACAACATGGGATCCGTCCAAGGCTTGTGAGTGCAGTACACGGTAAAGGTGTCATTGTTTGGGATATTTGTTCCAGGTAGAGCACGGAGTCATTCGCGTGAGTGATCCCCTACATGCCATGGCGGTCCTAACCTTTGGGGTTGTTATAAATAAATACCATAAGAATTCGCAACGGAATGTTAAGTCACTCTGCGCCAAAAACAAAACACATTTAAAATATTATTTTTCCCGTGAGGTAGAGTCAGTCGTGCCAGTGGCACAAACCTAGGAGTGAAAAAAGGGTTGATATCCTCCCTATCGCTGCCACGGTCAAATACCAGGTACGTCTTCTTTACTATCTGGCTCTGGGTAAATATACATGTGCAGAGACGATAGGTGCTTTGTCTTTATTTGCAGTAAGACCATTCGAAGTCTCCACATCAACGGTTACGTACGTGGAACGACGCCCGAGCTTCACGAGGCCCGCCATGCAGTGCGCCGGTTATCCCACCGTTCTCGGCACAGCTAACTTCGATCAGTGTGGCGATTCATCTCATATATTTTCTGCTATGTCTAGAACGTGCCTGTTCGAAGAGCCCAATCGAAAAACACGGATAAGGTCTCGCGTAGTACAACGATACCTATAGACTATTGCTGGTGGTACCAAAGTATGTTCCCTTATGAATATGTCTCGTCGTACCTTCGGGGTGCCTTTGAACATTGGTGTGTCTTGGCTGTGATGCATGCAAACCGTTACGGCGGTAATTCACACACTCGTTTAAAACAATTTGCTTCTAGGTAGTACTTCGGAGTATGTCCCAAATTGGGATCGAGCACCATAACTGTCCCGACCGAACGCAATATCGATATTTGCCGTTCAGACTTTGTCCGCGCTGCTACAATGCTTACCTGCTGGTGATTGATGACTCGAACTCATTACGTGAGTGGACCAATTTTGTCTGTCCAACAAGTCAATATTTAAGAATATCTCAATGCGTACTAAGTCTGGGCAGCTCCCCCATTGTCGTGGACACCACGCAAATTTATGAAAAAGTAGTTGCACTAGGACGTTCGAACCTCAGAACATTTCACCATTTTGGCTTCAGATCGATCGACATGTAACGTAACAATGGAATGATGCATTATTAAATATTATCAGCATTTTTGCTTGTAGACACACCCAAGCTCTTCCGACTTCATCAAATATGTTGCCACCTACCATTGAAAAAGTTCCCTGCAATATGGAAAAAAGCTGGAAAAGGCCGAGTTCCCTGGTGAAAAACGATTTGCACCCGAAGGGTTGACCGACGTAACCGCAACTATTGGACAGACACGTTCAGAGTTTGTCCATCGGGAAACGCGAGATCAGAAACTTGAATCATCATATTTCATTCCTTAAGCGCCGTCTGATCTCGACCAAAAACGTTAGACAAAATATGTACTGTTGGTTACATCCCCAACGACCGCAACGACCACGAACCTGGACCAGATAACGAGTTAAATGAAGTTTATCTAAGCAGTTCCCAAACAACATTACATGTAATGTGAAACTCGTGCTACGACAGAAGTGCACTACTTGCTTCTGAGATTTTACAACTTGGGAGGTTATGACCTCTCCCAACCAACTGATACGTGGAAATTATATTGCTACCGGTCTAGAAATCCAATGGTCTAGGTACAAGGCGAGAATCGTGCAAAATTACGACTATATGTTTCTGACGAGTTTGAGATAAATAGGGAAGCCCATTCATTCAGTATCGATTTCAAATCCAATGGTGATACCTATATCGTAGAACCCGTTTGGACATGAAATCGAAACAACATCGCCGTCAGCATCATTACCGCACACTAAGAACCTCATTAGCACACGGATGTCGCCAAACGGTGTGGCACGTCCGCGTCAACGAACGTGTTGCATGAAGAGAGGCCGGCAGCCAAGAGTTAGGTTGCGCCGCGAAGGCGAAATTGGCCGGGCGTTCGCTTCCGATATATACATGCAACCCTCTCGCCCTCCACCCAGCTTGGCTTTTTTCTCCAAGAGGTAGATGTCTTACGACGGGAAAACGCCAACACTCGTTCTGTTGGCAGTTGCTTAATTCTTATCCAGAGGCGGCAGTCGCCGTGGCAATGTGCGTTGCGGCCCAACATCGATGCAAAAAGAGACTACGGTATAAACTTTACACAGTGCGCGGCGAAAGGCATGCAACGTTACACGGTTGTGTTGTTGGGTGCCTGTGCGTTTGATTCTAGACCACTTTCCGATGGTCCACAAATCGTGTACCACACAAATAAAACTTCCGGCGAATTCAATGCGATAAGAAACTCTCGGTGGTCTGATTAAGTAGGTTGGCATTTTTCAGGCAACCGGTTGCGTCGGCCCTTCCCATCACGTTCAGCTGAATCACAACTCAACATTGTGTGTATGTTGGCATCCCCTGCGTCCCTCCATGAACAAATATCTTCGCCCCCCGCGTAGCGACAGATTGTGTTGAGCATACGATCGTCACCCAAAAGTATTGTGAAAACTACTGCTCGCACGAACGCGAGATGGATTTCCGGCTTACCCCTGTTCCGTGGTATTGAACAATCAATGACGACACGAATTATGTTGTAGAGGGTGTACGACTGTTGACACGGTTATATGTTCTCCCTTTCGCCGTCTTGTTGTCCCCGCCACGTGAAAAAAGGGACCTTTCAGGGAACTTCCTTACAACCCTTCCATCCGACATCTTTGCTGATATGGGACTTCTGAATATCGTGTGAGTATCCCGTGAATCATTCTTCAACCATCTACACGCGCTTTTTGGATATATGCTGCCGTTTCGGAGGCGAGGGATGGGAGAGTAAGGTACACGGAGTGTAGCCAAACCACCTT
>CALKLP010000051.1 GCA_937991965.1 uncultured Verrucomicrobiales bacterium | reverse complement strand
AAAATCCTACAGTCCAGGTGAACGGCGAGAATCATGCGTAACAACATGACCTAGTTGCAAGGATTTGAGGTAAAGAACGCCGTCATTCAGAAACCATTTTGGACGAAAAGTGCTGCCTCTATCGTAGCACTCGTCTGGAGGCTATTTAACCCACCGTGTCGTAGGGAAGAGGCGCATGCCGCGGTCGGGCTGCAGCGGAAGTGTCCACGCTCCTCACATGAGGGCGGTCAAAATATCACCAGAACCCTCACATCGAAGGCATTCGATGGCGCAGCCCTGCCTATACCTCTATGTCACAGTCACGGAAAGATCATAGAAACCATGACCAATTGTACGGTAGGGGGCTCTCTCTTGGGGCCTCCTTCTTCCTGCAGTGAGTCAGGATCACTCGCGCAGTTGAATCCCCTAGTGGTTGCGGCCATAGACTATCTCGTCGTTCTACATTTTCGACATTGATGTTCAATGGGGTGGTCAGGGACGCTGCGATAAACAAATCGCGCAACGTGGTTTGGTCAGTTGAGGTAGATCATAGTGGCTGGTGATAAACCGGGTACCCACCCTACCGAAGTCTTCCATCAATGTCCCCTCGAACGAAACACTCTAACCGTTAGCTCCTCACGTTTGGTGCGCAATCGGCCAGTAGCGTTACACCCATCAAGTGCAACCTCTATTGTGGGATTTCTCTCGAACGAAGTGACATATTACTCATTGTCGTTATGTAAACTTCCATCTCCTTCAAACCTTTATCTACAGGTGTCTAGCTGTCATTCCTGATCAGTAAGCCGACAACGTTGAGCTGAGTCAACAGCACACCTGCCTCCCCAGGTTGTGGAAAATTCTGTTTGCAAAGGGCTAACCTGCTCCCGTTTTCTTACCTACCATGCACGATACCCACCAACATTTCAAGGATACCACTGCTGTAGGTTCGATTTCCTTCGTCGGCGATTGACAGCTGGGGCCCGCGTTGTCTCCAACACGGGTGTTACATTCTTCAAATTTTCCGTCTCGGAGATTACAACTTGAAAATTTGAAGTTGCGACAAGATTCTAGCCATCTACCTGCGTACCCGTCTACACTAGGGTGGAAGTGTGCTCAAATTTCGTGGTCAGTTTCGCACCACCAATAGACATGGGAAACATATCCGAAGAAAACCTATAAAGCGCTCCCTGCGACGTTTAAATAATAACACATCAAACGGACGAGACGTTAACGGTTGTAACGCGAACGCACGATATTCTCGGGATGTGATGCCGCATAATGCACACAATCAACACTTCAAATATAACGAATTGGCGCTGCTACGAATTTGAGGAGTAATGTTCAATAGGGGCGGCCGGAAACCGGCTCAAGGCCGAAAATCACTCGGTAAACACGGTGGACGATATGTAGGTAAGTGATTACTTGATAGTGGGCTTGATCACATCGGTGGCCAAGACGACGGAAACTCTGCCCGATGCGCACGAAATGGAAACTCGAAACTCTGCCCGATGCGCACGAAATGGGCTGAACGAGTGAAACAAATATATATAAGCAGATCGTCAGACGCATGCTACGGAAGGGATACCCAGTTATTGTTCTGATGAAGCTCTTACTGTATTGTGAGCGCATAAAGACCCAAAATATGATAAGGGGGCCATTTCTGGGGCCTGGGCACTCGCAGTGGCTCGGGGTCTCCCGCGTTAGTGATCTGGACCTGTAGTTCGTGGTTTTAGGCTTTCGTGCTGTTTTGATTTGTCGATACCCCGGTCCGCAATGAAAATTGGTAGCTACTCTGCGCTAACCTTTCCGCTTGAAGTGCTTTTGTCGGTGAAGTACACAGTTGAGCACATGCGAGTGGCTCAAACCCGGTGATAAAAACAGGGCTTGCCCCGCTAGAGCCGCCTTTTTCCGAGGAGTTCTCAAACTAATGCAAACGCCAAACTTGAGCGAGAAAGAAATGGAACCGCATGGACAGCACCGCATAGCCAAGGCCTACTACTAAGATCGCACAATAAGAAAGAGACATCAATCTACATTGAGTAGCTCCTCTTAGGAGGAACCGCGGCCGTCAGAAACAAATCTTGACGAAACAGCTTTTACCAGCACACACTTCGTAATGCACAAACACGTGCACAATGCTTGGTGCACGCGAAGGGGAGTTGCCAAAACTTTCGAAATAAGCACTCATGCAATTAATTCCCCAATAGTGGTTGGCAAGACGAGGCGCCTATATCTCTAAGGCCCAACGTAGAAAATTAACCACCATGGTCTGATCTTTACGCGCGTGTGTGATTTGAAGCCCGTTAGCTGCATACATGGTTCCAAATTTGTGCAGTTTACCTTACATGTAAATTGTCTCCTGGATACTGAGGAAACTTCCACAAAATTTCCTAACCACAGTTTACTTGCCGATATGGGGGCAGACAACTTAACGTCAAGATCGACCCGTCGTACACATAAAAGTTCACATTCCGTTGGAATATCTTTCTGAAGTAGGCCCACATTCAGAAACATTGAAATTAAGGAGTCATAATCGACTGCCTCCGCTATGGGCTTTCGTATGTCCGAACAAGATCCGGTGCAGATGACGAGGACGTTCCGAGCTCATGGTTCTGACTCTGTTACTCGCAAAGCCCTACATAGACGCCAAGCCAGGTGCAAAATCATCCGCTAATTTCAAGGTAAAACCACGGCCAAAATTGACACGAGTCTCAAGTCATATATTCTTGGGTGCTTTACAGCTACCCAGGTATAACATCAAACGGAATATATATATACATATATATATATATATCCGATAAATGCCTCACAACCCACAAGGCCATCATATTCGCCGAACTAGCACAAGCTCACTCGCTTTTCGCCTGGGGTATCTGTCAACAGCTAAAGGTTGACGGGAATAAGTAAGCGCACGTACCCGGACGTTAAAAATTATGGTGCCGAAACACCACCCCGCGGAACATGTGTCCTCGAGTACCTGCAGATATGTGGCTGATTGCCACGGCTTCTCACCCGACAGAAGAGTAGCAAGAATATGGTTCGATTTCATTGACAAACCCAGCGACTGCAGCATGCCTGCTAACGTTCTTGACAAGAACTTCTGAGTCATTGGCGTTCCGCGTGGCTTCGCCGACTAAGGCGAGGCGTTCTAGCCACGACAACTGGGGATGGTGTCTCTTCGTCTTCTCGCCATCCCTCTACGGGAATCTCATGCAGACGTACGTTGCAGACACATGCCTGGTTATTTCTACGACAGGTGTCAACGTCATTTTGGGTAAAGTACCTGCGAAGGCCGCAACCTTTGTTACAGAAAGCCTTCTCTTACATACCGCTTTGTCGTTGGGGCTGCAGAACGGCACCCTGGTGTTGTTTTTATATCACTTCAAACTGGAATTGAGTACCCCTTTGAATTCACAATTATAGGTTTCTTTCAAGTACAGACGTGGTCCTATTCAAAGGTAGGCAGCTTGGAGCAATGAGGTTCCGCTACATGCCAAATTAAACGCTTGAATGTCTTGTCGAGGGAAAAATATGATATTTGAATGGGTTGCTCCAGTCCACCCGCATGCTGCACAATGTCGGATGGTATATATAACACTATATTCGAGCTTCATCTGTGTACTGTAGTCTGTGTGCCGATGCTACCAACAGAAAGGCTGAAGGCAACACGGCTGATTACAGATCTTGTACATTGCGTGTATGTTAGGGAAGTGTCGACAAGATGTTTTTCAGGGTGGCGGAAGGTGCTCATTGGTGCTGTGTACGGGTATCATAACTTCTTATCGCCCGGACGCCATAAGCCCCAGTCGCTATATAGACTAAACCTGATAGGTTGCATATTTCATGTACAGCGCATATCGGCGGAGCCAGTTTCTGCCCACGATGAATACAAGAAGCTATCTATGGGATTCACAACAAACTTCGGATACAGGGTGTTGTTGAATAAAAAAATGCGTGTGAGGCACGCACGCGTCGTTTGTCGACTCCCACGCACGTTTTGCGATGAGCGTGCACCATACGTGAAACACGTGCCATTTACATCTGTGTGCGTGAACAAATGGTAGCAACAAAGTTTTCGACGATGCAATTTCGCTATTTGAGCATGAGCAACAGCGCCAAGAAATTCCAGATGTGCGGTGTTATGCCCAAAACAATTGTATATAAACATGGGTGAAAGACAAACGTCCACAAGACGAGGAACGTACACGCCGTACGTTCTTCCACGTCAACGATACACCACGTTCTGCCCGCAACGCAACCACTTGGTTCTGCGGCACGCACGTCATTAAAGGCGCTTCGCAAACTTCTACCATCACGCAAGTTGGACTAACTTAAGAGGTGATACGCTACCAAGTTAAAAGGTGATCCCTGGGTAGTTGCGGTCGTGAGAGAAAGAATAACATTCGAAGTATTCATTTCTCTATGTTGGTGGTATAGTTTTTTCTTCGAACGTCCGACAGGATATGACTATAATATAGATTATATATATATAGAAACGGGTTTGATGGTTTCCGCGCATAGACTGACCAATATCACCATGATGACCCTGATAGCTACGCTGTAGTTGCAAGAGAAGTCACCGACCTATATCCTTAATGAGGACACACAACCGGTCATACGCGCGATCGCGGTAGCACACACAGCTTGCAAAGATGACTTTCGACTATATATTCGATCTTACAGCTGGAGCGTTTTCTTTTTTAATAACATATAGTCTCAAC
>CALKLP010000050.1 GCA_937991965.1 uncultured Verrucomicrobiales bacterium | reverse complement strand
GTAGCCAAGGTACGATATCTCGGAGTTCGTTATGTCCATCCGACCTTCCCCCATGTCATTCTTCGCACGACCTTCGCATGTCTCCTCGTGGTCGGTGAGGATTTCTGAGAGACAAGAAATGAAGGATCGTCCGTCCTCGATGTCTTCGTCGTAAGACCTAGAGGTGGAATCCCAAGAGAAGATGCGCGTCGAGTCGATATCAAGTGATCCACCATGGGCTCGTAAATTAACAATTTTTTCCGAAGATGAAACTAGCCTGAATTCGTCGGCGTCTCCCCCAACAGAAATTCCTCTGATTCGCAGAGTAACGCCGTCAAGGACGTACAGGTCGGAATTCAGCATCCACTTTCCGGTCGAAGAATTCGCAAAGTTTCCCAGCTCATCGATTGGGTGAAGCGTATCGGGGTACTTCGGGGCTAAGGATTCCCAGACCTCGCCTACGGTGATGCAGGGAGGGTTTTGGGAGGATTCATCATGTTCCACATATATCCTGTCGGATGTTGACGAATACCGAATCTGCGCCAAGGATGTTGTGGCTGAACACGAGGGCTTCGGGTAGACCGTGTTCAACGTTGGTGTCGTCCGAGACGAGTTCACTAACCCTAATGACACCAAAAGGATTGAAACAAAAGAAGAGAACGACATGTCGTAGGTTAATTACACCTAGACACATAGAATATATTTGTATTTTCGGCCGAATGTGTCCACATTCTCCGAGAGGTGGAAAAATGATATCCTTTGTTTGTTTTTTTTATGTGTATTAAACCACAGGAATACAACCAACAATGTCAGCTTTCGGAAGTATCCCAGCAGAATTGATGAATACGGTGAATGCTTATGCCCCGGCCCCCGCTGTCAATAGAGACACCGCGGATACCTGTGCTCCAAGGGGGAGCGAGTACAGGACTCGTCGAGGAGACTTTGACAATTCGTGCCCGCCGGAGGCTAGTTTTCAAGAACCTACAAGCATGTGTTGTACGAGCGCTGGGCCAGAAGAAAGGCGCCGTGCCTCGCACGAATACTTGAGGCTAATCCACGCGGTCAGCAGTCTATCAAATCGTGGAGATTGGGCAACGCTGCCCTTCAATTTTCGCCGGGTTCTGGACTGGATTTCCCTCCCAACAAACAACGTGCATTTCATTGCGACGGGCCCCCGGCTGCGGATGGACGTGACTTACCCCTTTGTCAAAGATGTCGTTAAGCTTGCACTTCTCCTCAAGTCTACGGCCGTCATCGAACTTTTTGAGAAACCTGAGAAATCTCCCTATCCAATCCCCGATCCGGACAAACCCGGAGAAGTCCCCGATCTTCCGGAAATCACGTACGCCACAACCGCCCCGAGCATTTCTGGACGAGATGACGGCTCCGTCTACGGTACCGACGTGGCCGTCTATCCACAATCTCCAATATTTAATGACGTCATCGATGCCGTCAAAGAATCCAGGTCATATTTCGGGCACAACGTGATGTCCGTCACCGTCGATCTAGGGTCTGATTTCGTTGGGGATATCGCGCCATTGCCTAGTCTCCCGTACATGACTTGCCTTTTTGCTGGAAAAGCGAAACAGCCTTTGGATTTGCAAGACGTCGTCGACTACGGTCGTGGTGCAATCATTGCTGACGAGCGTTGTATCGTTACGAAATCGCCATCCACTGTTGTTGACGCATTCGTGTTTTTACTGAAAGAAAGAGCAGGAGGCTTCAAACTCGTGTTCAAAAACGAAAATCCTAGAAAGGAGGATATCCCCGAAGGATACGGTCCTGTCGTGATTGACAAAGCTTTCGTGGAGAGTTTGCACAAAACTTCCGGGAGTTTGTTACCTTTAACAAAGAGGAACAACAAACACAGAGAGTTCAAGTACGGAAGACACAACTTGTGTGAAATCCTTCTCGATAACAAAGTAGCCACGTTGACTCTCAAGACTGATTATTAATGATATTAAATTACTCTTGAAGTTTCATCTTCTTCACCACATTCTTGCTCGTGAAGATTGCGTGGAACTCTGTAGAATTCGCCGAGATCTTCCTGTAGTAGGTTCGCGTCGCGGATTCGTCCAGTAGATGCGGCTCCAGGACTTGTTCCACGTAGTAGTTGTGGGTAGTAGAGGTGAAAGGGATCTTGGCCTTGGTGTCCGAGCTAAAGTATCCGTCAACCCGTATGTGGGCTACGCCGCCAATGGTGGGGAATAATTCACTGGACATTGTGTGTGAAAAATTTCGGGTAAAACACAACGCTAAAAAAGAGTATATTTCTGTTCATATCCTCCCTCGTGATGAGAACGATTTTGGACGGTTCATAAACGGTCTCGTGACATGGTCATGTCATTCAAATAGAATGGACGACATCAATCGGAGGCTTGAGAATGCCAACGTACAGGTTGCTCGACTACTCGGGGAAAGAAGTGGATCCGCCGAAATGCCTACCGGGTTTCAATTCCTAGGAACTATTGATCGTGAGGTATTCGCCAAGAAGACCATCGAATTAGACCTCGAAAAAAAGAAATTGGATCTCCAAGAACAACAACTGAGTCTAATGATTCGTCAGTTCAAGGCCGTGGCTGAGATTCGTAGTAGCAAGGTCAGGAACGACGACACCAAGAAAGTAGGGTGGATGAGTGGGCGTCAGAGGTGGTTGAATGGGCGTCCCGTCGACGACAATTGATAATCGTTGAAGAGCACTGATAATTTGAAGAATCCTTCATTGATCGTCATTACACTGATAACTTAAAGAAACTGTCATTGATACTTATTGCACTGATAACTCAAAAAAACCTTTGTTGGTCTTCATTGCACTGATACCTCAAAGAATTGTTAATTGATCTTCATTGCACTGAAAACTCTCACTCGGAGAATCCTCGATGTTCGTTGTCACTTCAAAAATCTAAGCAATCACACAAGCAACAACACGGCAGACAAACGACAAGGAAGATGCCAAGAGCAACAATCAGCATGTATCCGAACGTGGCCAATGCTCGGGCATCCGCGTGATGCCTTACGCAAGACACTAGGTAATCCTCGTGGAGAACGACGAGAGACGCACAGTCCCTGTACCCCTTGGTTTCCATGACATATCGCATCTCCCACCCAAGCGACGGAGAGTTGTACGGGTGAGAATCACAGACAGAGTCGCCATCAAAGTATTCCTTGTTTTGGATTATGGCCACGGCGACGTTCTCTGGTACATAATGCCAGCAATTTTCCCCGATGGGGTACCTCACCGCCGGTGTAACGCCGATCGTGAAGATCTGGGACATGTACGAAACGGTCCTCAGTTCTGCGTCTACGTTCACGTAGCATTCCTCTGACGTGGTGTTCCAAATCTGAGCTTTGTCTCGCCAAGAACAAATACCCAGGTCATCTTTCTCGTAGGCGAAGTCCGCGCAAATTTCCGATGAAGCACAGGAGGATGAAGACGACGAAGACGACGAATACCTCACCAAAAACACGACGAATAGTAGGTATGATGGACACATGGTGAATGTATTCAAAGTAGATAGTTATCCACGGTGAAAGTAGATGGTATATTTCGTCTTCCCAGCAAAAATATAATAAAAGCTACCAGAGAGATTACTGACATGAGCGAATTCTTGCAAAAAACAAGATCCGGAAGGAATTTGGTGTTCGCGAAATACGTGGACGACAAAGCTAAAAATGTTCTTCGTAGGATGTCGTTACACGTCGACAACTTCGACTCTTTCGCGGACGACCTTCGTTCTTTGATCAGGGGCGTCGATATTGAAGCATTCCAATACAAATCCATCGAGGAGATCTACGACCGAATCGTGAGACAAGACCAGAGAGTGGAGACGTTGAAGTTCTTGGTGTACGTCAAGGCAACGCGGTTGGAGAGTCCTGCTGCAGACCTGTTCGTGGATATTATCAAGTCAAACAAACCGGTTCTCCAAGGACTCTCCAATTACCTGGCGAAAGACTCCTGGCCGAGGAGTTTCTACGGTAGGAACATGTTGACACATACCTCAAGAACTGGCAAGAATTTCACGCATGCTGTCATGTCTCCTCTTACTACCATGGACAGGAAAAATATCTTACCATCCAACAAAGTCTCTAGCCCCCTCACAAGCTTGTTTCTTCTCTTAAAAGAGTTCGCCTATGAGACAAGGGATTCACATCTCCTAGGTTCAATGTAGTAAACTATGGTAAACACTACAAACCTTAAAAAAGCCTCGATAGCTATCGTAGTTAAAGCATCTCTCCTATGCCGGCTACTTAAGCAGACATTCTTCAATGAAGCTTCGTTTCCTTGTGACAACGAAGGGGCTCCTTGTCTTCAAGTATGCCCGGATTCCTCAGATTCAAGAATACCTTCAGTACGTATCTTGGTGGAGAACGAACATTTGGAATACGCACTGAATTCAACAAAATAATATGAGGCCTGAATTAGTTAAATATTCTGTTATTATGGGCAATATTCCACCACAGTTTTCTCCAAACGAGAATGATGTTCATGTTGACACGAATAATGACACCGTTGATGTTGCGATTATTTGTGAACAAGACTACTACGATGAACCCAGTGACTTGTATCATAGGATCCAACAAGACATGTATGTCAACACGAAATTTCCGACTGTCAAGAAGAAAGTGAGGGACTTCATACACAATACTTACGGATACGACAAGATATGTAGATGGACTACATGGGATCGCGAAAATGCCGACATTCTCCCCTACCACCTCGAGAACAGCGACGTCCGAAATATATTTGACGTCGTTTGTGCAATTGGTTGCCCAATAATTTTGTTTAGACAGGAGGATGTCGATCACATGTGTAGACTCCTTCGACCAAATGGCTTGTTGGTAATTTCCGCCCAAAGAGACATAAGTGAAGACTCTGTAATGGAAATGGCTATGCGCATATCCTACAATTCTATTCCAAATTGCAACCAAAATCCATTCGTCCCAATTTCAAGGTTTGGAATCGGTGAAAATAAAAGCATTGAAGTTTGGAAACGAACACTATGAGTTGAGGGGATCGAGGAGTCTGTACACTTCGTCGAAACGACTTACAATGCTGTCAATTTCTTGAGGTTTTGGCATTGACTGGGGGTAAAGAAACTCGTACAATAGGCTATAATTAATAGCAATGAACATTGCGATGGGTACATGACGTGGTAGATCCGGTGGAGATGATATAACCGGCGGCTGGATAGCAGCTGAGGCATCCGGTGGTGGTGGCTGTATATAGGGGCCGGGTACTAGGCGGGCAATGCCACGTTCGGAATTGCACCAAGGACACTTTGGTCGGGAATAGTTATTTGCAGAGTGGGTTGACCTTTGTCTTTGTAAACATTCAAGGTGTGCAACGGAGCCACAACAACGCATTATGTGTACCTGTTTCGAATTCATGGGTTCACCGCAAAAGCAGTCTTGCGTATTACCAATTTCCGAAAGTATAGTAGCGGAGATGCGTCTACAGGAGTCCGCCCATGTGGTGTGTTGTATCGTCCTAACATCATTCTTGATTCTTGCAACAAGATAGCCGTACAGGGGCGCGTGCAAAGTGTTGAAAGCATCTCTTAAGGTCGCCGAGTTGACTACATTATCATCATCGGCTTCTTCTGGTAGTAGACGCACCATGATTCTCCTGAGCAAGATAACTTCGTCGTTCGACAACGTTTCTGAGTTTAAAGAGGCGACGGGAGGGACGCAGGTGGGGTTGCCACCTTCTGTGCCTGCCTGGTATTCCAAAACACAAGGTGCGGTGCAGTCTCCCGCGTTTTTAGAATAACATTCCTCCAGAGAGGGAATAATCTGCGCCATCCTGTGTCGATATTCATAGTGACAATAATTTTTTTCCGGAAGTTGCCTTGAAGCCGTACGCGTGTAGGTGAAAGAATTCCTTGAATCGATTTTTTAATACTCGTCATCTGAAAAAATAATGGAGCTCGTTTCAAATCGACAAAATCAAATGTTTATTTTGGGTATACCAACACCAACACCATCCTCTCATTCCA
>CALKLP010000049.1 GCA_937991965.1 uncultured Verrucomicrobiales bacterium | reverse complement strand
AGACTGAAAATGGGTTCCTCATAAATATAGTTAAAGATTAAGAGAACGTCTAATTTAAACACCGTTGATAAATGGCGCCCCTCTCGAACTAGAATAAAAAAAGGGAGACTTCATAGCCTCCCTTTACTTTTAATATTCCCGCGTTTGGCTACTCACGAACCCGCTCGACTTTAGCACCAAGCTGGAGGAGTTTTTCATCAATATTCTCATATCCACGGTCAATGTGGTAGAGACGACTGATGTGGGTTTCGCCCTTAGCTAGCAGCCCTGCTAGCACAAGAGCCGCAGAAGCACGAAGGTCTGAAGCCATAACAGGTGCGCCACTGAGAGGAGCACCGCCTTGGATAACAACTTGTCCTTCTCCTACCTCCATGTCTGCGCCCATACGCTTCATTTCCGCACAGTGCATAAAGCGATGTGGGAAAATCGTATCCTGAATGATCGATATCCCAGGTGTTATCGCAGCAAGTGCTGAGAACTGTGCCTGCATATCAGTTGGGAAATCCGGGTATGGTGCAGTCGTGATCGTGAAGCCTTTCGGATTCTCACCTGGTGCGACGTAAACAGAATCACCTGCTTCGTTGAATTCAACCACGTGGCCTGCATCTAGAAGAACTTTCTCGACCGTGAGGAGCTCCTTACGGCTCACACGGTTAATGGTAATCCCCTCACTCGCCATCGCTCCAGCAACCATAAAGGTCCCTGCTTCGATTCGGTCTGGAATCACGCGGTGCTCGATTCCACCAAGACGATCTACGCCTTCAATCGTGATCGTTCGCGTTCCTGCTCCTGTAATTTTTGCACCGATCGAGTTTAGAAAATCGGCAAGATCAACTACCTCAGGCTCACAAGCTGCAGATTCGATCACTGTTGTTCCCTTTGCGAGCGTAGCAGCCATCATGACATTATCAGTACCTAGAACTGTTGGACCACTCTTACCACGCATGTTGATTTTAGCGCCCACGAGACCACCTTCTGGTGCCGTCAGGGTAATATCTCCACCTTCCATTTCAACTTTAGCACCTAATGCTTCTAGGCCCTTAATGTGAAGATCAATTGGACGATCACCAATCACACATCCACCCGGGAGAGAAACTTTAGCGCGACCTGTACGAGCGAGCAGAGGCCCCATGATACAGATAGAAGCACGCATCTTACGGACAAGGTCATAGGGCGCTTCTGAAATTATATTTTCCGGATTGGTTCGCACCGTGCCGCTGGAACGCTCAACGTGAATGCCAAGTTTATTAAGAATCTGCACCATGTAATTCGTGTCAGAAACGTCAGGGACGCGACGAATAATACATGGATCCTCCGCTAGAATAATAGCAGCAAGAATAGGAAGAGAGGCATTTTTAGAGCCTGAAATATTAATACTGCCTTTGAGGGTAGACCCTCCGTGTACGATAAGCTTATCCATAATTATCTAATTAAGTGATTTATTTGCCATAAAAGAGCGAGGAAAAAGTAATTAAAAAAAATCTACAGAAAAGACTTGCCCTTCTAAATCTTTTCCAATTAGAGTCCTCGTCCCGAAAGGGCTATTGGGAGCGGTAGCTCAGTTGGTTAGAGCACCGGCCTGTCACGCCGGGGGTCGCGGGTTCGAGTCCCGTCCGCTCCGCCATTTTAAGGCCAGTATCTTCATTGATGCTGGCCTTAAATTTTTTCTAAAACTGGCGCTCGGTAAGACTAAATTCTTACTAAAAAAGGTTTCCTTCTCCCACTCTTTTACCGTAACACAGGGGAAGAATTATGCTTACGATCAAGAATCTCATGAAGTCCTACAATGGGCGAATCCTGTTTGAAAACGCAAAACTCACCGTAAACTGGGGCGAGCGCATTGCCCTCGTAGGACCGAACGGTGCGGGGAAATCAACTATTTTCCGAATCGTCTTAGGAGAAGAAGAAGCAGATCAAGGAACGGTTGATCGTGATGAGTATGCGATTACAGGATTTTTATCACAAGAATCTGGTGATCCCGGCGATGACACCGTGCTCATGACTGCGATGTCGATCAATAAGGAAATGGGTGAGGCTGTGCGTTCCATGCGTGCGCATGAAGCCGCAGACACCACTGACTCTGAGGAATACGGACAAGCGCAAGACGTCTTCAACGCCAATGCAGGATACCAAATCGAGGCGAAAGCGAAAAAAATCCTCGCTGGACTAGGTTACAAGCAAGAACAGTTTGAACGCCCGCTCAAAGAGTTCTCTGGAGGATGGATCATGCGTGCTCACTTAGCCCGCCTCCTCTGTATGGAGCCCGACCTCCTCATGCTGGATGAGCCTACTAACCACCTGGACCTCATGTCACTAATCTGGTTCCAGCGCTACCTACAGAACTATCCAGGCGCGATTCTCCTCATCTCTCACGACCGTGACTTCATGGATGCGATCTGCGAGACTGTAGTTGAAATCGATCAACGGGAATTGATTCATTACACCGGGAATTACTCCAGCTATGTTGAACAACGTGGCGCCCGATACGAGAGTAAAGTCAAAGCCTACCGGAACTATAAAAAGCAGATCGACCACATGCAGGAATTTGTCGATCGCTTCCGAAACACGACCTCCAAAGCCTCTCAGGTGCAGAGTAAGGTTAAGGAAATCGCCAAGATTCCGGTAGTAGAAAAACCGATCGCCCCGCGTAAGGTCTTTAAATTCAATTTCCCGCAACCTCCTAAGAGTAATCAAAAAGTCATCGAGGTAACCAATGTCAACAAAGCCTATGGCGAGAAGGTCATTTATGAGAATGTGAGCCTCGTTGTCGAAAAAGGAGAACGTACCGTTCTCGTGGGACCGAATGGAGCGGGTAAATCCACGTTACTCAAGATGCTTGCAGGAACTGAAAAGCCCTGCTCTGGTGAGGTGCAAGCTGGTTACGCCACCAAGATCGGTTACTACTCTCAACACCGAACGGAGCTACTCACCGAGGACAACACCGTGCTCGAAGAAATCATGGGCACAGGCGACACCCTCCGCGAGGAAGATGCACGCTCTCTACTAGGCTCCTTTCTCTTCCGCCGTGAAGATGTCCACAAGCGTATTAAAGTCCTCTCGGGAGGAGAAAAAAGCCGCCTCAACCTCGTGAAATTTCTCGTTGATCCGCCAAACCTCCTCCTTATGGATGAGCCTACGACTCACCTTGATATCATTTCGATCGAGGCTCTCGTAACGGCCCTCAAGCAATTCCAAGGGACGCTTGTCTTCATCTCGCACGATGTCCACTTCATCCGCGCACTCGCTGATAAAACGCTCCACATTAGTGAAGGAAACATCACCTCCTATGCTGGTGGTTATGATTACTACCTCGAAAAATCAGGTCTCCTTGATGATGAGCGCATGGCCATCACAGCGTAATTAGTTTTACGCTCTCAATCTTGCTAGAATATCTTCGAGATCGAGTTTATCACACCAGCTCTGAATATATTCCCAGTCCAGACGATCTCCTCTTACTTCAATGATGGCTCTTGCATCCAAAAAGTCCTTTTCTCGATTCGGAGTGTTTGCCCATCTTAGCTTTTGAATGACGACATCCTCTGGAGTTGGTAAATAGACAAGCCTATCCATCAATGTGGATTTCACTTTTCTATGAAATCGTGTCTGATCAAACTCGTCACTGGTCAAATCAAAAATCTCAATTTCAAAAGGAATTTCAGGGATGTGCAAAATTCTTCTCATTGTTCCCGATATGGTCTCAAATGACATTTGCTCTTCTACTACGAAAGCTGGAGGTAAAAGCTCTTCCAAATTGATTTGGTCTAACACTGAAAACTCGGCAACAATATCCGCATCCTTAGTCGCTCTAGATTCACCATACGCATTTGACGAATAAGAGCCAACTATCATATATGGCACCTCATATTTGTTAAAAATGTCTAACAGTATAGACACGGCATCATGACCATACTTCATCTTTTTCCGTAGAGTCTTTCGATAAGTTTTTGATGTATCTCTTCTTCATTAGCATCAGGAAAGTCGACCCGAATTCCAGCTTTTGCAAATTGGCATGACATATAAAAACACTCTGAGCCGTCTAAAATTTTTTGCTCAATAGATACCTCAGTAGATCTCTGGATTTTACGTTTCCGGATATCCTGTGCTAAAGCCTCAATACTCATAGAGTTATTGTATGAAACGCTCACTCTAGGTCAAGCCTGCACAATCTCCAAAATTTCTCTTTTAAAAAATTACCTACTTGCTTCTATTGTTCTCAATGGAAACTACCTCAAGCCCAATCCGCCAACTCGTTGTTGACCTCTTAGCGGAGCGTTACGCAGACGTTACTTTTTCTGATGCTATCATTGAGTCTATCGAAGAAAAGGTCGCTCCCGCCGTCCGAACGCAAACAGAATCTACCGTTGTCGATTTCGTCAGCGATTACTTTGGTTCTAAAAAAGTTAATAGAAAACCACGCAAACCAAGACAGCCTAAAAAAGTAGAGGACAACTCTGAAATATCCACCCCTACTGAAACGGGTGCCGTGGTCGCTCCAGCCGAGCCTATTTCTGTTGAAGTCTGAGAATTAGAATAAGGGCGGAAATGAATACTTATAATCATTTTAGACTACTGGTCTCTAATTCAAGATTTTACTACAACGCCCCACTCTCTCAGGAATAGGCTGCGTGCGATTATCAAGGAACAATGACGGTTCGGTGCTCGACTTGGTTAATCGATAGACTACTCACTTCTGCGAGTTTGGAGAGCTCTTGCTGAGTTTTCCTTAACTCTTCACGCTTTTGTCTAATGATGTTTCCAAGCTGAGTTGGCGATACGATATCCATCTCGCACGCAATGTAACTGATCCGTCACATTAAGCTGAATGCATGCAAACGATTACAAAATATTATTTCAAACGAAACTCCTTTATGCTTTTTTTGTTTTACAAATGCGGGGAAATCTTCGTTCATTGCGGGCAGTATGATCCCTAATATTCTTGCCGAGCGATATGCGTCTAAGTCCCTGAAAAACATTTGGTCCGCCGAAGGCCGTATCGTCTTAGAACGCGAGTTCTGGATCGCGGTTATGAAAGCGCAGAAAGAACTAGGGCTAGATATTCCAGCTGAGGCCATCGCCGCGTATGAGAAGGTTAAGGATCAGGTTAATTTAGAATCGATCATGGAGCGTGAACGCATCACTCGTCATGACGTAAAGGCCAGAATCGAAGAGTTCTGCGATCTCGCTGGGCACCAACATGTTCACAAGGGAATGACCTCCCGCGATCTTACCGAAAACGTAGAGCAGCTCCAGGTCTACCGCTCACTCCAAATCTTACGGATCAAAGTTCTCGCGAGTTTGCACCGCATGTCAAACAAGGCCGATCAATGGTCTGAACTGGTCATCACCGCCCGCACGCACAATGTTGCCGCGCAACAAACTACAATGGGCAAACGCGTCGCCATGTTTGGCGAAGAACTCCTTCTTTCGCTCGGAGCCTTAGAGTCAATCACCGCCCGCTACGCCGTTCGAGGACTCAAGGGCGCCGTCGGAACTCAGATGGATCAGATCTCCCTCTTCGATGGTAATGCTGATCAAGCGCTCGAGCTCGAAGCAGCCATTGCAAAACACCTCGGCATCCCAGAGAAATGGACAAACGTCGGACAAGTATATCCACGTTCGCTCGATTACGAAGTAGTCTCCGTGCTGAACCAACTCGCCAGCGCTCCGTCCTCCTTTGCGAAAACCCTTCGCCTTATGGCTGGGCATGAAACAGCATCCGAAGGCTTCGCCCCTGGGCAAACAGGCTCTTCCGCCATGCCGCATAAGATGAACTCCCGCTCCTGTGAGCGTGTAAACGGCTTTCACACGATTCTGAAAGGTTACCTCACGATGGCGAGCGGCCTCTCTGGCGACCAGTGGAATGAAGGCGATGTCTCTTGCTCCGTAGTGCGCCGCGTGATGCTACCTGATTCTTTCTATGCCGTTGACGGCCTGTTCGAGACCTACCTCACCATCCTTGACCAGATGGACGCTTATGCTTCCGTGATCGAAAAGGAAAACACGTATTACCGTCCATTCCTCCTCACCACCACCATCATGATGGAAGCGGTAAAAGCGGGTATGGGACGTGAAGAAGCGCACGGCCTAATCAAAAAACACGCCGTCGCTACTGTAGAAGATCTCCGTGCCACAAAAATCGCCCAGAACGACCTCCTCTCCCGCCTTGCTGCGGAAGACGCAATGCCACTGAGCCTTGCTCAACTCGAAGCTATCGAACAAGAAGGTAAAGCCAACGTCGGAATGGCACGTGAGCAAGTAGCACACTTCATCTCAACGGTAAACGAAGCTATAAAAAAAGCACCCGAAGCAAAAACGCTTAATCCGGATGCTATTCTTTAACTTCAAGTTAATCTAAAATAAAAAGGGGTGAATCATTCGATTCATCCCTTTTTTATTACTAAAGAAGTTCTGCTTCACCTGTGTCTTCAGTCGCCTCTTCTTCGTTCACGATTGGGTTCCCTTCCTCGTCTAACTCGACTTCGTCCTCGTCGTCATCTTTGACTACGCGGGCGATGTCTTGTAGGAGCTCTCCTTTATTAAGCGTAAGCAGTTTCACCCCTTGAGCTACACGGCCAGTCTGGCGAATGCCTGAGACTTTGATTCGGATGGATTGTCCACCAGAAGTCATGAGCATAAGATCATCATCTTCAGCGACGGAGAGTCCGCGAACGACTTTGCCAGTTTTCTCGGTAACATTGAGTGTTTTCACTCCTTTACCACCACGAGACTGGATTCGGTATTCACTGAAATCTGAGCGCTTACCAAGACCGTTTTCGGAGGCAATCATGAGGGTGGTATCCTCTTTGACGATCGCCATGCCGACAAGATAGTCTCCTTCACGTGGGCGAATCCCCATATAACCCGCGCTGTTACGGCCAATGGCCCGCGCTTGCTCTTCTGGGAATCGGATACTTAGTCCATCATGAGTCACGAGAACAACTTCATCATCACCTGAGGTGAGGCGAACATCAATAAGTTCATTCCCCTCATCAATATTGATCGCATTGATGCCAATCTTACGATAGTTACGATACTCGTTCAGCGCAGTCTTTTTGACCTTACCAGAACGCGTTGCAAAGAAGACATAACCAGCATCTTCACGGAAAGTATTTGGCTCACCATCCTCGTCTTTAGAGAATTCGAGACGCAGCACAGCAGCGATTTTCTCCTCTGGCTGTAGGTCGAGAATATTCTTAATGTTACGACCACGTGAGGTTCTTGGTGCTTCAGGAACATCATAAATACGCTTCACATACACCCGTCCAGTGTTGGTAAAGAGCATGATATAGTCGTGAGCTTGTGCGGAGAAGAGGTGCTCCACGAAGTCCTTGTCTTCATCCTCATCCCAAGATCGAGTCTCCATTCCACGAACGCCTTTACCTCCACGTGCTTGCACGCGGTATTCAGCTTCGCTAGTCCGCTTAATATATCCTGTGTGTGAAAGAGTGACGATAAAGGAGTCGTTCGCGATGAGGTCTTCAATCGCGATTTCACCTTCGTCAGGAAGAATTGGGCAGCGGCGTGGGTTGCCATGCTTTTCTTTGATCTCTAGAAGCTCACTCTTGATAATTCCAAGAACACGTTCTTCACTGTCTAGAATGTCGAGGTAATCTTTGATACGCTCCATGACCTCGAAGTATTCCTTCTCAGACTTTTCACGTTCTTCGTCTGTGAATTGATAAGCACGGAGATTAACAACAGCTTCTGCCTGACGTCTAGAGAAGACGTATTTGTCTCCCTTAACATGCGGTTGACCGTGGAGAATTACGCTCATTCCCTCCGCATTTTTCACAGAGAGATCGTAATCCCTAACCCAATCGATAGCTTCCTGTCGGCTCTTAGATTGCGAAATGTTATCAAGGAACTCCTTACTGCGCCCTGTGTTTTTCGCGATCATATAACTCTCGAGAATCTCGCAAGTCTTACGAGCTTCTGAGAGAAGGTGCTTGGTTCTGCGAATAACAACTTCACGGCGGTGCTCAATGAAACAATCAAGCGCATCCATAACGGAAAGCTGACGTGGACGACGCTGATCAATCGCGAGCATGTTCACCCCGAAAGAGGTTTCCATCGCGGTAAGTTTATAGAGCTGGTTCTTAACAACCTCCGGGTTAGCGTCACGCTTCAGCGTAATTTCGATGCGCGTCTGCTCATCAGAAAGGTCACGCATTCCGGAAATATCGGTAAGAACTTTATCACGAACAAGCTCGGAAATTCTCTCCTGGAGTGTCGCCCGGTTCACGCCGTGCGGCACGTGCGTAATGAAAATCTTTGCAGACTTACCATGCGGTTCATCAATCTCCATCCGACCACGCATCTTGATACTACCACGCCCAGTGCGGAAGTAACTATCGATCCCTCGGTAACCGATGATATCACACTCATTGGCGAAATCTGGCCCCTTCATGATTTGCTGTAATTCCTCAACTGTGAGGCTTGGGTTATCGATTCGAGCGCAAGTCGCGTCAATACACTCAGAAAGGTTATGCGCAGGAATATTCGTTGCCATTCCAACCGCAATACCAGTTCCACCATTTACAAGGAGGTTAGGGATAGAAGCGGGAAGCACCGATGGCTCCTTACCGTTTTCATCATAGGTAGTGTTGTGATCGACCGTGTTCTTATCGAGATCGGTCATCATGAGACTCCCCATGTGAGTCATCCGAGCCTCCGTATATCGCATCGCAGCAGCTGCGTCGCCCTCTACAGAACCAAAGTTTCCTTGGCCATCTACAAGCGTTTCGCGCATCGTCCATGGTTGTGCCATGTTTACGAGGGTCGAGTAGATCGAGGAATCACCATGCGGGTGGTATTTACCCATCGTGTCACCCACGATACGAGCACACTTGAGGTGCGCTTTACCAGGGCTAAGTGAGAGATCATGATGCATCGAGTAGAGCACGCGACGCTGCGAAGGTTTGAGGCCATCACGTGCATCCGGAAGAGCACGCGAGATAATGACTGACATCGAGTAATCCAAGAAGGACTTCGACATCTCGTCGGCAACATTAATAGTTTTTATATGGTCATTAGACATGCTTATAAAATTTAAAAGTTATACATCAAGGTTACGAACATTGAGGGCGTTGTCCTCAATGAAGCGTTTACGGGGTTCTACGATTTCTCCCATCAGGACATCGAACATTTGGTCGGCTTCGACATGGTTCTCCTCATTAAACTGCACCTGGAGAAGTGTTCTCGTTTCGGGATCCATAGTCGTACTATAAAGCTCTTTCGCATTCATCTCACCAAGACCTTTGAATCGCTGAATACGCATCCCTTTCTTCCCGACTTCGAGAGTATTATTGAAGATCTCAAACAGGTTAAAGACGGGAGTCACAGAGTCATCACCACCCTCTTGATCAACGAGTTCATAGAGCGGCTTGTCGTCATTAAAGAACGGGGTAGTTTCGATACCGAGCTCTTGGAGGCGTGCAAGAAGCTTCTCAATAACCACGCATTCATGGAGTTCATGGCGAATAGCACGACGCATCTTGCCTTCGTATTGTTCCTTATATGCTGCGATTTCTTCTTCGGTGAGTTCTTCGCCAAAAAGCTTAAGGTCACGGTGCTGACCAGCGTAAGCCAAGAGAGCTTTCTCATCTTGCATGTAGATGACCTCTTCATCATTTCCTGTTCTCACTCGGAGGAGGAATTCAGGAAGTTTTCCATCCGTGCGAGCATCTAAAAGCTCACGGAAAGATCCACCATGTCCTTCGAGACTTGATGTAAAGCGCACAAGTTGCCCTAAGGTATCGAGAACTTCCTTATACTGCTCCGTAGAAATAGCGTCATTAGAACCAGCCTTACGAAGAGTTACCTCTCCAGCACCAAGCTCCATCAGAATCTTGTTTAGAGCGGCATCATCAGCGACGTATTCCTCACGTTTCTTACGTGTAACTTTGTAAAGTGGAGGTTGAGCAATGTAGAGATAACCAGCACGAACAAGCTCTGACATATGGCGACAGAAGAACGTCAATAAGAGAGTTCTAATGTGCGACCCATCGACGTCAGCATCCGTCATAATGATAATCTTATGGTAACGGACTTTTTCAACATTGAAGGCACCTTCTTGCTCCCCTTCCCCGATTCCCGCACCGATCGCGGTAATCATCGCCTGGATCTCCTTATTCGCGAGAGCCTTATGTAGTCTAGCTTTCTCGACATTAATAACTTTACCACGCAGCGGTAGGATCGCTTGATTGATTCGGTTTCGACCAGATTTAGCAGAACCACCAGCGGAGTCTCCTTCCACAATATAAATTTCAGATTTAGCAGGATCACGCTCAGAACAGTCCGCCAGCTTACCCGGAAGACCTCCACCTGACAGCGCAGATTTCCGGACGGTTTCACGCGCTTTACGAGCTGCTTCACGCGCTTGCGATGCATTTACCGCTTTCGCAATGGCAACCTTCGCTATATCTGGATTCTCCTCAAAAAAGCGTTGTAGACCCTCGTATACGATCGAAGAAACAACCCCTTCAATTTCGGAATTAACCAGCTTATCTTTAGTCTGGGAGCTGAATCGCGGGTTCGGCATCTTAACCGAAATCACACACACGAGACCTTCACGAACATCATCACCTGTAAGAGAAGCTTCCTTTTCTTTGAGAATTTTATTCTGCTTCGCGTAGGTGTTAATGGCACGAGTAAGAGCACCTCTAAATCCAGAAAGGTGAGCTCCTCCATCGGCATTAGGAATAGAGTTCGCGTAACAAAGGATATTGTCCTTAAAGCCGTCATTATACTGCATTACTACATCAGCGAAGACGTCGTCCTTGGTGATTTTACCGTCATAATCGATCTCGATCTTACGTTTCCCTTTCAGGATAATCGGCTCGGCATGAACAAGGCTCTTATTCTCACCTAACTGACGGACGAACTCTTCGATCCCTTTCGCATAGAAGAACTTTTCTTCCTTCTCCTGCTCTGGGCGTTCATCCGCAAGAGTGATAGTTACTCCCGGGTTAAGGAACGCTAATTCACGGAGGCGCTTGGCTAGGCGATCGAATTGGAAAACGATCGTATCAACAAAAATAGTAGCATCTGGGTAGAAAGTAACTTTCGTTCCGGTCTTATTTTCTGGAACCTCCCCAATAACTTCGAGCGGTTCAGTGGTCGTCCCGCGTTGGAACCCTATGCGGTAAATCTTACCATCACGGTAGACCTCACACTTAAACCAGTCTGAAAGAGCATTCACACATTTCGCGCCAACTCCGTGCAGACCACCAGAGTATTTGTAGGCGCCCTGACCAAACTTACCACCAGCGTGGAGATTCGTCAGAACCATCTCTACCGTCGGTTTATTATCAAACTTTGGGTGAGGCTCAACTGGAATTCCTCGACCATCATCAGTTACTGACAGAGACCCATCAGCATTCATAGTGATATTGATATCATCACAATAGCCCGCTAAGTGCTCATCAATGGAGTTATCTAAAACCTCAAAAACACAGTGATGGAGCCCTCGCTCATCAGGGTCTCCGATATACATTCCTGGGCGTTTACGGACCGCTTCTAGGCCCTCTAGCTTATCGATTTGAGCCGCACCATAATCTTGGCTTTGGTCAACCGATGTGCCCTCTTCGTTAGGATCTTCTATTTCAGACATAAATAATGCAATAGTCTCTAAAATATAAGGAGGGAGCACAAGAAAGATTCGCAAAAATATGCATTTTTTTTGCGATAATCTGAAGCTACTTCCAAATCGTTAGAGTTGCAGTAATTCGCGCTGCCAATTCAGAAGAGAGCCCACTTCATCTGGATTCTTTATAATCGCCTCTAAAACCTTGCGTGAAGCAATGCACGAGCCTTCTAAGTTATGATGTTCAGCTACCTTATCGCGTTTCGTGATAAGGGAACCAAGCGCTTCTTCATCAAGCTTTACTCGTGGCCCCTTCGGACGCACTAAGCGTTCAGGCCACTGATCTTCAGGTAATGATTTCGCCGCCTGTAAAGCCGTCTCAAACGTTCCTCGGCGACGGTCACGCATACCCTTAGGAATTGAAATCTCATCTCCAGCAGCAAGCGCCGTAGCCCAGTCTAAAATTTGCTGATTATTCGCAACCTTAAAAAACGGCTTATCGGCCAGCTTAGCCTCTCCATCGCGCCATTCGTAGAGCGACTTCACATAGTGGAGTTGAGCAGAGTCCATAGATGATGTCCCCGTGATACGCCAGCGATCTTCATCTTGCCCTTCTGGAACTTTCTTGCTGTGCGCTACCAGTGCCTGTGTCGACTCCTTAAACCACTCCAGACGATTAAGCTTATCGAGACGCATGACTAACAAGTCTGAAATTTGCGGTAAGTAACGCACATCATTCGCTGCATACTGAATCATTTTCTCAGGTAAAGGACGCTTGGTCCAATCTGCGCGCTGTGAATCCTTCGGGAGCGCGCGCCCACAAATCGCCTCTACAAGTGAAGCGTAACCAAACTTTCTAAACCCACACAGACGTGCGGCGATTTGGGTGTCAAAAAGAAGACCAGGGGTCACTCCTAAGTATCGCTTCAGGAGGTAAAGGTCATAGTCACAACCATGAAGCCAAAGCGGCTTCGTCTTGAGCACTTCACTAAACCCTGTCGTCAAGTCCAATGCGATAGCATCAAACAAGTAGGACTCTCCTCCGTAGCAGATCTGAGCGGTGCATAACACCTCGTCGTAGTGGTGAAAATTATCGGCCTCAAAGTCTAGGTAGAAGGCGCGAGAGTTATCTTTCGATAACCACTTATCGAGCAGCTGATCCGCTCGTTTTTGATCTGATACAAATTCCATTAAATTAATCCTCTAATTAAGAGCTCTGCGTTTGAGCCCGTTTTATCAATATTCTTGATGATTTTTTCCAGGGCTTCACCCGCTGGGATACTGGTCAGCTGCTTACGCACCTGCACCACTTTTGCGAACTCTTCCTCATGGTAAAGTCGCTCGTCATTACGTGTGCCACTTTCGAAAAGGTGGATCGCTGGGAAAATGCGCATTTCAGCAAACTCTCGATCAAGTTTAACTTCCATATTCCCAGTACCCTTCAATTCCTCAAAAACGATGTCATCCATGCGACTTTCAGTTTCGATGAGAGCAGTTGCTACGATGGTCAGGCTCCCTCCCTCTTCGACATTACGGGCGGTGGAGAAAAACTTACGTGCGCGTTGCAGTGCGGCTGGCTTAAGCCCTCCAGACATGATCGCACCTCCGCCTCTGGCATTATTGAAGCCACGAGCAAGGCGCGTTAGACTATCAAGGAGTAATACCACATCCTTTTTCTGCTCAACTAGTCGTTTTGCACGCTCTAGAACCATATCCGCAACTTGTGCGTGACGCTTAGCAGGCTCATCAAAGGTCGATGCATAAACGCTAGCACCATGAATAGTTTCCTCAAAGTCAGTTACCTCTTCTGGACGTTCATCTAGGAGTAGGACCATGAGTTCTGCGTCTGGATGATTTTTCTCAATAGCCTGAGCAATACTTTTAAGAACCATGGTCTTCCCTCCCCGTGGTGGAGCGACGATCAGGCCACGTTGCCCTTTCCCGAGCGGAGCCACGAGATCCATAATGCGCCCCGTGAATGATTTTTCTCCGTGAATTTCTAGCTGAAGGCGATCTTCTGGATACATGGAGGTGAGATACTCAAAATCTAAAGCAGATTTAAACTCATCTGCAGGTGCACCCTCGATCTCTACTACCTCATCGACGGTCAAGAACTTATCGCGCCCCTTGGGAGCTCTAAGCTTTACCTTAACAAGTTGCCCATTACTGATGCCATACTGTTTCACGAATTGTGGAGCAAAATAACAATCGTCAGGGGAGGTCTTAAAACTACGCGCAGGATCTCTCAGCATGGAGAACTTTTCCCCGGCGCCTTCTAATAAGCCTGTGCACTCAAGCGTAACTTCGTTTTTCGCATAGAACGTTGCGATATCAAATACCAAGTGAGCCTTCGTCACGTTTGCGCTTGATGAGATTCCAATTTCTTTTTGTAAATTGCGAAGTTCCAGATGCGACATCTGGCGCAACTCATTAACAACGACAACCTCAGGCAAGGAGACTTCCTGAGGTAATTCTTCTGTGATTTCAGCGACACTCATTAAAAAATACGGTGAACTAAGAGGTTCAATTGCCTTTGGAGCTGATCTAAACTACCATTATTCCAAAGCACACAATCTGACTGACTCATTTTGTGAGACAATGCAACTTGTTTATTAATCATCTTCAGTGCTGCATTCTTGTCAAGGTTAGATCGCGCTATTAATCGCGACAACTGAAGATCTTCAGAACAGGCCACTGTTATCGTATAGTCAAAATGATAGGGCGACTCCTTTTCGAACAATAGCGGAATGTCTGCTAACATCACCTGGTTAGGCTGCAGATCAGCAAAACGCTTCTGATATTCCATATAGACAAGTGGATGAAAAATCGCTTCTAGCTTTCCCCTAACATTTTCGTCATTGAGAAACAACTTACGAATCTGCGATCGATCTACAACGCCTGCTTCATCTAGGATACAGCAAGAAAACTCCGCGACTAATTGATCTACAACAGAGCTCTGACTGTAGAGTTGATGAACCACCGCGTCAGCGTCAAATCCTAGGAAATCGCTACGCTTAGAAAGCCAGCGGAATACCGTAGACTTTCCCGTAGCAATATTCCCTGTAAGACCAAGTTGCATAAAAAAAGCTGACACGATAATGTCAGCTTTAATAGTTAATAAGGTAGAATCAATTAGTTAATTGGATCTGGTAACAAAGAATCAGAAGAGAAGAGGTCATCTAACTCTGTATCTGTTCCAGTAGAACCGCTTCTAATTGGGCGCCCAGTGGCATCGATAACCTGCGCTGTGACGAATATCACTAGGTTACTTTTGATACGACTTTCCGCCTTACTCTGGAAGAGACGTCCGATGAGAGGGATATCACCAAGAATTGGGATTTTGTCTTCCACGTTCTGGATATCTTCTCTCATTAATCCACCAACCGCAACAGTGTGACCATCAAAGATCGTAATCGCTGTTTCTACACGGCGTGTTGCAAACACTGGCATCTCAATTCTGTTCTCTGTAATTTGAACAGAGTCTCCATCCACAGTCGTTCCCGTAATAGGTGAACCATAGTTAATGAACCCTTCGAACTCAACCACTTCAGGTTTGAAGTTAAGGTTGATCACGTAGTCATTCGTTTCACCAGTCTGCGGGAGGATCTCCAATGTAACACCTGTGTTACGTGTCTCGAATGCTGTTGGGGTAGCCGGTGTTACCGGGAAGACCCCATTTGCAACCACCTCATCAGGAAGTTCTGGTGGCTCATACTCAGTAGGATAAATGAATTCACGAATAACTTCGATTTTCGCAGTTTCTCCGCTTCGGGCAATTACACTTGGAGCAGTCATGATGTCTGCACCCTTTTTCTGAGACAGTCCACGGAAGATCATTTCAAGCGTGGTTCCGTTCATAATTCCGCCTAGGCTCAAGATACCAGGGGCACTTGCCGTAGATTGAATTCCTGAAGCTTGGTTAGCAATAAGGTTAGCAATGGAGTCACGTGTTACTGCAGAATCTCCTGAACGAAGACCACTAGACATCACTCGTCCACCAGCTATTGAGAAGTCGCTTACCGCCTGTCCATTCCCTGTAGAACCGCCTCGAACATTGAGACCTGATCCACCTACACCAAGATTCCAATCGAATCCAATTTCATCGGTGTTGTCTTGGGAGACTTCTACAAACTTGGTTAAGATTTTAATCTGCTTAGGTGTCTTGTCACTTATGCTGGTAACAATATCGTCGACTAAGTCGAGGTTGTTAATTGTGTTACGAACAATGAGTTTAGATGAGCCAACTAAGAGGTTTGCACTTGCTCCATCTCCGAACTGAACTCCACTCACAGAGAGCAGGTCTTGAACAGATTTTTGCACAAACGAAGAACCTCCACCTGAATCCGCCTCTGGCGCGAATGGGTCAGAAGAACCTCCACCATCACTACCTTCTGAGCCGCCTAAGTCAGATAAGAACGTTGGAGTTACATCCCATGTTCTTGTAATAATTTCATCCCCTTCTTCAGAATCACGAGGAAGAAGTGTTACAGAATATTCATCAATACGATATCTGAGCCCAGTTAAGTCACAGATAGCATCTAACACCTTAACAAGAGGTAAGTTGGTGAGTTTGAGTTCTGGAATCCTTAGAGTCCCCGGGTCAGCGGCTCCTAAAGCAGCAGCCCCATCATCAAGCCCTAAATCTGCGCCCGCAGGTTTCAATTTAGATTTACGGATAATAAAGTTAATTCCTTTTCTAGATGGATCTAGTGTTGGATCTAGCTCACGTGAGCGCATACGAAGCTCATCAATTGCCTCATCGATAGAAATATCTACCATCTCCACTCTTGGAATGATGATTGTTTTCAGTTTATTTGAAATATCAGCTCCCACTTGAACATTATTGTTAGAAGAGGTTGTTGGATTGATATCCATAAGATCAGGCGCTACAGAAGTCTCCCAAGCTTGGTCAACCTGCGCTAGTAAATGTGCGCGGGTGTGATCGTAGGCAGAACGATAATAGTCAGACTTGATCGCAGCACAACGCTCGAGCCAACGTCTTGCAGCTTTGTTATATTTATCGATTTTGAGAACATTGTTGAATTCAACCTCAGCCTCATCGAATTGTCCTAAGTTATAGAATCCTTCACCTTGATACAGAAGTCTTCTTACACGATCAACATTTTGTGTGTGCTCATAGGTAAGTGCTGGATTCGTTCTAATTGGGTCATCCAAATAATCTAGCTCGCGAGCTGCAGCAGTATTACCAGGGTCTACAAGAATAACAGATTCAAGTAATTCACGGGCTTCGTCATATTTACCTACTGCACGGTATTTCTGTGCAAGCGCTACACTACCATCAGAAAGATGCTCAGTCATTGCCTGTCTTCTACTAGAAGCTACTGAACCACGTGGAGTTTTATCAAGTGCAGATCTATATTCACTTACAGCAGTTTCGTAATCACCCTGAGCGTAAGCTGTGCGGCCATCACTTAAGTGCTTTTCAGCTTCACGGATCGAGTTCTCTCTTCTAATTCTCTCACGAGAGGCTAAGTCATTACCGCCGTAATAACCGCCGCCACTATAGCCTTCGCCAGCAACAGCCGGATCAGATAGTAGCACGCCAATACCGACATACTTAGTTAAGTTTTTAAGTTTAGTTGTGTTCATTATAATTTACTGCGCTTTTCTATTTTTGAGATGTTTGAATAAAAGTTATAGCTTGTGAAGTCTTTTGTAACAAAAATTGCATTTTAGTTTAGAGTGACCGATATACTCTTATCCTCATCACCATTCTTGTATAAAATAATCGCTTGATTATCTTTAACTTCTGAAAAATGATATTTTCCATTCTCACTTGCTTCACCTGACGGAAGATCAAATTGTCTATTTTCCTCAAGAGCGAATGGTTGGCCACTGCCCAGAGCTTTCAATTTAAAGGTTACTTTATAATCCTTACTCAAAAAGTCATTTCTAGACGCCTTAGGAATTTCAAAAGAGACTCCTTTTTTGAGATCCGTGATGAGTGCAAACTTCTGTTCGCGTGCAAACCCATTTTTCTCGATTTCTCTAGTCTCAACCTTGTCCAGCTTAAACCTACCCTTCAAGGCATCGTCTTCAAAGATATCTCCGCCAGCTGCAATGTATTTTGATCGGATCCCACTTCGCTTAACTGTACTATCAAAATACTTGAATTGGTTTTGATCTTCTCCGATTTCTGAACTGTAAAGAATCTTAAACTCTTTGACTTCATGCTTAACAACACGGAGCTTGTCGATGAGCTCAGGATACGACTTAGCATCTGACGGGTTTGTTTTCGCTTTGAATTCTTCTAAGTTGCTAAAACCGTCCTGATCCGCATCTCTTTGAGGTGAATCCCTATAACTCGGATCAACATCATGATTCAACCACCAGCGATTTGGGATCGGAGGATGCACAGGCGCCCCGCTCTCTTCATAAAGATCCACCAGTTCTTTATGTCCATTAATTTTAAATACTGGAATAGAAGTAATGAGATCCACTTTTCTACCCCGTATTTTCGCACCTTCCCAGACTGGAGGCGCTGATAAAGCGGCACTCGCCTCTTCAGATCTCAACTTACCTTCCATCACGGAAAGGTCCTTGAGCGTGGCTTCACTAGCATTAAACTTCTTACTGAGAGAAAGCACGGAGAGCGCCCCTAGCACGATTAGCGCAACTGCAATCACGGCAGCCAAGCCTAGTAGCACCTTTTCATCTTGTTTCTTTTTAGTTGTCATAATCTAAATAGTATAAATTTATTTTTTAGCAATCTGAATCGGCTCAGGTAAGTATGTTAAGTTTAAGTCCAGAAACACTGCGACACGTTCTTTTCCTAATACTTGTGTGAAGAGCTTCTCGTTGCTTAATACAACCTCTTCTTCTTCACCATTATCTTCTTCGAAAAGGTTGTTAAAACCATCAGCGGAAGCACTTTCATTATTTTCAGGCTCATCATCACTACTTTCAGTTAGAGAGTCAGCAACCTGAATTTGCTTCAGTTTAACTGTATCAATTGTGAAGACGTACTTCTCCGACTTTGAAATTGCATTAATAAAGCTGCGGACATCCTCTTCATCTGCAGCAAATGTTAACTCAATTGGTAGTTTGATAACATTGCGCTTATCCTTTTTCTTATTCGATGACTTATTACTCGAGACGGACTCTCCTCCTTCAACTTCTAAACCAACAGGCTTTCTATACAGATTCAGAATTGCATCAGGGTTATACTCCAACAGCTGCTCATGAAGCCAGACAAGGGCTTCTAGGTTATAAAGAAGAATTCCTGTAGCTTCCTTAGGAGCAGGGACAGACGTATACTTTTCAAATCCTAAATACCAGTCAGCGGGAAGTGCCACCTCTTTCTGCTCGTAGAGTTCTTTGAGGTTTTTTGTTGCTTGAGATACTTTAGCGGCGAACTCTGCTGGTGTAACGTTTTTAAACTCAGGAATCGTTACTTTAGCAAATTCCTTACTTAACCCGTCAAGGGTAGCTTCATAATCCACGAGGCTACTAGACATTTTATCAACAGTCTCTTGGCTTGGATATCCAGCCATTGACTTGATTTTTCTCAAATTTGCAGACTTTGCCTGATAATCTTTCGTATTATTGTCGAACGATTTCTTCTGAAGAAATCCGAGAATTAGGGCACCACCTGCAACCACACAAGTGATGGCGATTAACATGAGTTGAAATCCTGATAATTTTTTCTTTTCCATCTTATTGTATTAGTTAGCGATTAATGCGGGTGATTTGAGAGGGAGAATCATTGTGAATGATGCTTTATACTCTTCATTAGGGATTGAACTCTGAATTTGAAGAACTTGATTATCATCAAGTTTTTCACCATCAATTTCAAAGGTAAATGGAGAATTGGTTGCATTCTTAATGTTCTCTAGAATCTTAAACACCGCCTGCTGAGAAGCCGGGTTATCGCGCCAAAAACCTTTTACTCTGATCGCGTTTACCTCCTGATTTTCTGCTGTGTTAGCATTAATTGCGGGTGCTCCATATCCTAATGAATCGAAATCAACATTAACTAATTCGCTGGATACTTTTTTACCAGACGAGGCAGAATCCTTGTTATCAAAATTATAGCCAGTCAAATCTTCTATAGAACTCAGCCATACAACCTCTGAAGTAAAATGCTTACGCAACTCATCTAAATGCCCAATCGATCGGAAACGATCTTCAACAACTGAAGAAAGATCCGCACTAATCACGTCCAAATTAGTTTTCTTCTTGTTGAGACTAGTTAACTTTTGCTCAAAAGGCTCGAGCTTCACCAACTCCCCTTCTAATTGCGCAACTTTACTTTTAGATGTCACGTTATTATATACCTGCATTCCAGCCCAGGCAA
>CALKLP010000048.1 GCA_937991965.1 uncultured Verrucomicrobiales bacterium | reverse complement strand
GCAGAGAAGGCGGAGGTGATTGATGTTGAGGCGAAGGCGAAGCGGTTGTTTTCAGATGGGCTTTTTTTGTTAAAGCGGGAGTCGTATGAGAAGGCTGCTAATAAGTTTAAAGATGCGATCGAGCAGCAACCAAAGCTGGCTGAGGCGCATAACAATTATGCCTACGCGCTCCGCCAGGTGGACCCTGAGAATTACGAGTTAGCGCTGAAGCACTATAACATCGCTCTGAAACTAAAACCAAGATTGGCGGTGGCCTACCAATATCGTGGTTGCCTGCATTATCTGATGGGGAACATCGATTTATCCAAGGCGGATTATAACATCCTCATTAAGCTCGGGGAGAAGGATCTCGCAGAGAAGTTAAAGACGTTTATCAAAGAAGCGGGAATGAATCCCAAGGAGGGCGGTCAAGCGTTAAGTTATTAGGAGCCTATCCTAGCAGGTCTGTCATGGATCCTGCATTCGCATCGAAGAGACGGAGGTAGAGCTTTTTGGCGGAGAGATCCGTTTGTGAAGCGATGTAGTCTGAGAGGAGGCGATACTTTTCCTTGGCTTGGTCTCTCTCTTGGATTTCTCTGAGTTTGGCCGGGGGGAGCAAGTGTGGATTATCTGAGGTCTGAATGCAGTTTTCGGAAAACACATCCCAGAGTTTTTCCAGCATTTCTTTCCCTTTGAACTCAAGTTGCTTGAGACCAGTTTGGAGAAAGACGAGCTCGTAGGAGAGTTTCTTATAGACCGCGCAGGCTGATTGGACATCAGGATCGACAGAGAGGCGGTAGCGGTAGCGGTTCGACTGGCCAGAGAGGATATTGACATCCTCGGTCAACTGGGTGGCACGGATGTATTGCCCGATTCGCTTCCCGACAAAGGCGTCCATGCGGTTCCCTTTGAGCGAGCGTAAGAGGTCTTCGATCGCGGTCCCTTGGCTGGGATCGAGGGTTTGTGCGGCAGCCCAGGCTTCGACTTTATGGGGGCTTAGGAAGCCAGCTCGGGCGCTATCGGCGAGGTCATTGAGTGAGTAAGCGGTATCATCTGCCCAATCCATGATTTGGCATTCGAGCGCCTTAAAGGAATCACGGCGATCTCCTGCAGGGTATTCAGGTGGGAAGTCATTGCCGCCCATGGTCCAATCAAGGATTGCGTGTTGATCATCATAGAGGAAGTGGTTTTTCGGTGGGGAATCTACTCCTCCCAGCTCAGACCATAAGGATTTATACTTGAGCACAGAATCGGTAAAGGCCCGCGTGGGGTTCATCCCTTGTTGTTTTTCGGAAAAAATGCGTTTGGTGAGGAGGCGTAAGGTCTGCGCGTTCCCCTCAAACCCGCCATAGGGATGCATGAGTCGGTTTAGGACTACCTCGCCAGCGTGGCCGAAAGGGGGGTGCCCCAGATCGTGGGAGATGCAGGCGGCTTCCACGAGGTCTGGATCAATAAAAAATGTGTCATTGAGGATCCTGCTAGAGGTTTTTAACCAGTGGGTGATAGAGCGACCAATCTGTGCGACTTCCAAGGAATGCGTGAGCCTAGTGCGATAAAAGTCATATTCTCCGCTGAGGAAAACCTGTGTTTTGCTCTGTAATTCTCGGAAGGCAGAGGTGTAGAGCACGCGGTCACGATCTATCTGAAAGCTAGAGCGGTGGTCTGAGGAAGAGTCCTCGCTGACCATGCGCTCTTGATCAAAGCTGTTGTAAAATGTATTTTCCATTTCCTACAAACTTAAAATGAAGGGCTTTGAGTTATTTGCGATACTTTTTATCAGTGAATTTTCTGGACTAATTTAATTGCGAGCTGTTCCTTCATAAATATGATGAAATCATTCATAATTAGTCTTTTGGTGGTGACGAGCTTGTATGCAAAACCAAAACCGAACGTAGTTATTATTATGACGGACGATCTTGGCTGGCAGGATGTCGAGTGCTACGATATTGACGAACCCACCCCGTTTGAAACGCCAAACATTGATCGACTTGCCTCCAAGGGAATATTATTTACGAACGGGTATTCACCAGCGCCAACCTGTGCTCCATCGCGCTGCGCGGTTCTGTCAGGGAAGTTTCCTGCACGTGCACAGAAAACCCATGTGGTCGGTGGTAGCCCGCCTGTCGCACACGGCTTGGCTTCATTGGCGATCGACCCTTGGTATAGTGGGCAGATGCTACCTGAGGAGGTTACTATCGCGGAAGCCTTGGCCAGTAATGGTTACCGCACGGGAGCGGTAGGGAAGTGGCACTGTGCGATCAGTCACCATGCTTATCCTCAACCGAAAGATCAGGGGTTTCATTATGCTACTATGAACATTGGCGAAACAAAGCGTATGAAGGATCGCTCTACTGGTTTCGCAACAGATCAAGAAGGTGATCCTTATCGCTTAGACTCTGAGGGATATCCTTATCACCAGAACACAGAGGACGCTCTGGAGTTTCTGCGCCAACAATCAGTAACTGAGGCTGACCCTTTCTTCCTCTACTACGCCACATGGCTCGTGCACACCCCGATTCATACTCGTAGTGAGCAACTGTTGAAAAAGTATTGTGATAAGATGGGAGTAGAATTTCCCAAGGATGGCGGCCCATGGTTGCGAACTCCGGGACAAAAAAACCCTTACTATGCGGCAATGGTAGAGACGCTAGATTACCATGTGGGAAGAATCGTAAGTTACCTAGAGACCACTGAGGATCCACGTAATCCAGGACATAAGTTAGTTGATAACACATACATCATTTTCACTTCTGATAATGGCGGCATGGAGCGGGATAAAACAGATGTGATCACAGATAACTTTCCGCTGGATAAAGGGAAAATTAATGCGCGTGAAGGAGGGGTTCGAGTGCCGTATCTAATAGCTGGCCCGAAAATCCCGAGTGAAACAGTTTCTCACGAGTTAGTTACCGGACTCGATTTCTACCCGACGATTCTGGGTTGGACAGAAACGCCGAATACAGCAAAGCAGCATCTCGATGGAATTGATCTTTCTGATTTTTTAGAAACGCCAGATACTGGACTCGAGCGTGATACTCTTTACTGGCATTTTCCGCATTCCTCTTATCAATCTGCGATTCGCGAAGGCAACTACAAGCTCATTCACCTTCCGATCCAAGACTATCTAGGGAAACCCGCTTTAGAGCTTTTTCAGCTCTATGATGAGGAGGGAAAACGAGTCGATATCGAAGAAGCAAAGAATCTGGCTAAAGAGAAACCTGAGCTTACACAACGACTCTACAAGAAATTACAATCCCACTTGGCAGAAGTAAAGGCGAGTCGCCCTTATCTGAACCCAAAGGCTAAAGCGAAAATCCCGAACAAGGAAAAAACTCCAACTGCAATTTCACAAAACGCGTTGCTTACGCAAGATGATCTCTTACGGGTGACTGCGACTTTCCAAGAAAACGGAGCGAAAGTAGTGGAAGGCCAAGTCTTTTATACCCTGAACGGCACTAAAAAGGATGAGGAGTGGTATCCTGCCCGTGCTACGATTTCGAACAATACCGTGACAGCGGTCATTCCTCCAGAGGCTACACATTACAGTTTCGCCTTCATTGATGAAAATCACTTCATCGTAAACTACCCTGAGTTTAAGCCGAAAGTTGCAAGTAAAGGTGCGTATGCTGAGCAAGCATTTGCCGTGCCCTCCGCTCCTAAGAAGCAAGCGAAGCGTAAGAATGCGACCAGTTACACTCCGGACGCAAAATGGATCTATAAGACAGTGGATGGACAAGAAATGTTTATGGACGTCTTTTTTCCAGAAGGCTATGAAACCAACGATCAGGTCTTTCCGGCTCTCACATTCTTTCATGGAGGCAGCTGGCGGGTAGGCGAAACAAATTGGCACTACGCAGATTGTGCCTACTGGGCAAAGCGGGGAGTAGTTGCGATGTCGGTAGATTATCGTCTCTCAAAGCGTGATGGGATTGAAAATGTTCCTCTCGAATGCATGAAAGATGCGCAAGCCTCGATCCGATACCTGCGTGCAAATGCAAAGGAGTTAAAGATCGATCCTAATCGCATTATTGCGGCGGGAGGATCTGCGGGCGGGCAGTTAGCAGCCGCTTTATGCATGATTACCACGCCAGAAACCGCGCATGCGGATGATGACCTCTCTATCTCTGCAGTGCCAAATGCTGCGATTCTGTATAACCCTTTTTACAAATGTGAAGAGGCTTACTCCCCACCATTTCATGTCAAGGCAGACCTCCCCCCAATGATCACCTTTTTAGGTGGAAAAGATCCAGCTATCACGGTCGAGAGTATTTTAGAATTCCAAAAGTCATTGACCGCACAGGGGAATATCTCAGAAACTTATATTGGAAACGAAGGTAAGCATGGCTTTTGTAATGGCCGCAACCCGAAGAATGAATTCTTTTACTGGAGTCTACAGTATGCTGATCAGTTCTTAATTAATCATGGTATTCTCTCAGGCCAGCCAGCTGTCACGATTCCTGATGGAGTCAAAGAGCTTCAAGAAGGGACTGACTATGCTGTATACAAATAATCTTATACTCTAGAGCGTGTTGACAATTAAATTGAAGCAAATTGTTAACACGCCCTAGCTAAAACTCATATAGTCATAGTTTATCATTGCAGCAGAAATCATAATTTTTGTAGGATGGCTTCACTATGGGTATTTTTGGAAAAATATTAGGCGGCATCTTCGGAAAGAAGAAAGAAGAACAACACGAGGAACAAGTAAAAGCTCCAGAGCTTTCACAAGGCTCGGAGGCAGAAGTAAGTGCAGCTCCGGCGGCAGAGATTGCTCCAGAGGAAGCAGTGGATGTCTCAGCAGTGCTTAGTGCTAAAGCTGCTGCTAATGCAGAAAGCCTCGACTGGAAAACTTCTATTGTAGATCTTCTGAAATTACTCGGGATCGACTCAAGCTATGGCGCGCGTAAAGAGCTTGCCGCAGAGCTAGGAATATCTGGGTATGAGGGAACTGCCGAGCAGAACATCTCAATGCACAAGGTAGTTCTCAAGAAGCTTGCGGAAAACGGCGGAATCGTTCCGGCAGAGCTTCTCGACTAATTCTATCACGTCTCGAAAAGTCGCCAGCCCCTTGTCGCCTTATTTTTTCCTTCTATGGAAAAGGCAGCAAAGGCTGGCGTTTTGTTTTTTAAGATAAATGAAAGACTGCCAAAAATAAGTCGCGGCCTAAAATAAAACCACCC
>CALKLP010000047.1 GCA_937991965.1 uncultured Verrucomicrobiales bacterium | reverse complement strand
TCCTCCCAAAACACTGATTCGCCCTCTTTTTTTTTTTCTTCATCCTATTTGTTATCTTCGCACTACTCTCGCGCTCCCTCCCATCAGTAGTGACTCAGATCCGGGGTCACATGGCTGGCCCTCGTCCCCCCCTTTCCCACTACGGTACGTGCCTTCACATTTTTCTTTTATCGCGAGAAGAACTCTAGCATTTTCTTCCCTCGTTGACTCGCGTCGAGTTGTGGCCGATTTACCCCGTAGGCGTGAAAATTAAAAGCGCCGTGTGTGTATGTATACCAGATAAACAATCCCATGGCCTAATAATCAGTATGCACTGAAAAAAAGTAGATTAAAAAAAAAAATGGTGGAATTCCGACGATTTCGGGTTAATGTAACCGTTTTAGCACCGCACTCCCGACATGGAGACGAAACACTTGGAGTTAGACAAAGGAAAAATAATTATGAGTTGGAAATGGGTTAAGGAGGCCCCGTCATTCAGATATTACGTGTTAGCGAAAAAAAGGGATACCTCGATCGTGGCGTGAGTCCCCTCCACGCTGCTTGTTACCTGTATGCAGCTTTAAACCCTTTTAACACCGCACTTCCGATATGGGAAAAACACTTGGAGCTGGACAAAGGATACTTTTAGGAGTTGGAAACTGGTTGAGAAGCCCAGCAGGATTATGTAAGGATGTGATTTAGTTGACTGCACTAAAAATCATTCGCCGAATACATATGACTTGTGTTGGTTTATGCCACCTAATCTTAGTGTTGACAGGACTTAGATGGACGGACGCGGGGCAAGCTAGACTCCGAGATGATCATGCAAAGCTCACGTATCTTTTCCTCCGTAGGTTCGATAATGTACATAAGCTTTGCGAGATCATTTGGTCGAGAAAAGAGAACATGAGGTTTGCGTGATCATCTGGGGGTCTAGCTTGTCCAGCGTTTTTTTTTTTGAGACCTGTCAACGCTAAGAGGTGGCATAAACCAACACCTTAGCTAGTTGTTAAGGCCAGTTACGTGCGGCTACTTATGGGGGGGCTTCTTCGTTTTTGTATCTGGCTAGCGCCTTTCTACGTGGCTCTCGCGGTGTTTTCACGGCGAGCAAGAGCATTATTTCGTCAATGCTGGTATAATGAGAAGCCCTGATACAGACAGAGGTAGCTGCTTGCGGGTCTCTCTACTAAGCAGTCTCCAGGGTGTTTTCGCAATATTATAGTGTCCTGAAAAGAAGCTGTTCGTATTATCTCCGCAGCCACGGAACGAACTGAAGCGCTGTGAGCGATGCCTAGTCGTATTATCCCCTTTTCCCGCCTTCAGAGGCATACGAAACCCTAACCCTTTTATCCCACATCCATATATCACGTGCTGGATTCGAAGCCTTTACTAGGCTCCCTAGCCAGCAACATAACACTAACCCACCCTGAATAATGAGCAGTATTCGGGGAAGCACCGGATGCACGGTCTAGAACATGACTCGAATATCTGTCTCTCAAAAACCCACTCCCACACCTCTGCCCTGTGAGGTCACGAAGCCTCAGGAACAAGCTAAGGCAAAAAAAAAAAACGGAAAACGGAAGACGGGAAACGGAATACAGAAAACCCAGCGGTTGTGGCGGACTCGGCAGACGCGAGAGAATATCGCCGTCCTCGCACTAATGCGGGGAACGGAACAAGGAAAACAGAAAAAGGAAAACGTGCAACTACCGTCCTGCCGACGACGCCATTCATGATGAGAAGCCCTGATACAGACACGGTTAACCCCTCCACCACTGCAAACCCGTTTGGGGGGACCATTGTATTGGAATTAGTGTAGGGAAGAGTTTTAGGGCTCTCAACGGATTAACTCCTTGCAGGTATATCTATCATTAAGCAGGCTCCACAACTATCACCCACTTGTGTCCTGAGAGAAGCTCTTTTCACTTGTCCCGCAGCCACGGGACGAACCGAAATCGCTGTGGGCCACGCCAGTTCGCAGTATCCCCTTGTCCCTATAAGCACACGCCGTTCAAAAGGCATGTGAAACCCCGTTATCCCATATCCGACTCGTGACGCATGCTACGATAAAGGTAGCCCTTTTTGGCTTCTTTTTTTTTCTGAACGACGACGGCTCTTAACCCAAAATCGTCAAGAATAAACGTTTATTTTTGATTGATTCTCGTCGTGTACCTAGGCCATGGGATTCTTCATCCGATGGTAGCAGTTTTTATTTTTTCTCCAAATCAGTTTTTTGGGAGAGGTCTTAAGCTCCCAAAATTGAGGAACAACCTCAGAAAAAAAGTGGTGCACCGATATTTTTCTGGCGCTGCTAACCTTCTGAGTAGCTCTATTAAAAAAACACGGTTTCATAGAAAATGCCTTTTCCCTATAAGCACACGCCCTTCAAAGGCATGTGAAACCTCGTTATCCCATATCCGACTCGTGCTACGGTAGAGGTGCACCCATACTTTTCTGAGGCTCTTAACCTATTGAGGAGCTCCATTAAAAAGAACACAGTTTCATAGAAAAATGCCTTTTCACTACAAGCACACGTCCTCCAAAAGCATGTGAAACCCCGTTATCCCATATCCGACTCGCGTGCTACGGTAGAGGTGCACCCATATTTTTCCGAGGCTCGTAACCTTTTGAAGAGCTCCACTCCAAAAACACGGTTTTATAGAAAAAAAGAAAAGAGTAAAAAGCCGAGGAACAATTCCATGGCCTACATACATACTGTACGAGTACGTCGTAGGTATTTCAAAGACTATCGTATTTGCGAAAAAAAAAGAACGAAAACTCCGACGATTTTTGGGGCTAAGGAGCACCATCATTCAGAAACGGTTTCAGTCAAAAAGTGCTACCTCTCTATCATCGCAGCACGCGTCATCCACACACCCACATTCTGGATCCTAAGGCTCTGCTAGACTCCCAGGGCAATTCCATGACGGCTGACCCAGCCACAAGACCCAGCCAAATAGCTGACTGCCGAATCCAATAGAGCTGTGAGTCGGTTT
>CALKLP010000046.1 GCA_937991965.1 uncultured Verrucomicrobiales bacterium | reverse complement strand
GGGCGTGCACACCCAGCTTATTTTTGACGACGACTTCTTGGGACAGCATAGTTTAAGGGGGATTTTTCATACTTTCCGCGAAAGACACACTTTCTGCAAGGATTATTTAGAATTCATTATACCTTTCTAGTCTTAATTCTCTGGCTAAGGCTTCACCCTTTTAGAACATTCAATATATCATCTGCCTTTTCAAATTTCACTTAAGACCTTCAAGGGCCCTGTTTTACGCACCTCCTTCAAAACCAACAACCTTGCTAGCCCTCGCATTACACTGAGCCCATCCTTGATTCGACGTCTAAACATTTCAATTTCCATCAGATTAAGCGGTTAATTTTTGCTCCAATACCTCAAATACATCGACCTCTTCTTCCAAGACAGTTTTCAAGGCCTTGAGTCGGCGCTTCATATCCCAACGAAAATACCCTTCCACCACCGGATGCATCCACTGCCAAAGTGGCGTCATCTCAAAAGTATAAAGAAAGATCACTGCTGTTTGCTCACTGTCCAAATATACAAACCTCCATGTTCCGGCAAAGCTTTTGAGAAAGCGAGGACCGTCTGTCATCTTAATGGTGACACATTTCGGCCGATCATACTTCAAATACTCGCAGGTCATATTTAACCCTTGCCAAGCGGTTACTCGTACATGCTCCCCTTTGCTCGGCCTTTCCTTCACATCACGTGGCTCCAGCCTCGCGATGAAGGGATCCCAGGTTTTCCGGTTCGCATAATGTTGCGCGTAATCAAAGGCCTCCAGCTGCGGAGCCTTCACGTCTATTCGTTCTTTTAGTGTTTTCATGAGTTATCGTGTTTGCAAGTAGCCTATAAGATTCAGGATAAAGAGGGCCGCATAGGTCACCGCGAAGAGCACAAAGAGTAAGTTCATGCCGACTTCACCAATCTTATAAATGCGCTTGTTCGGGATTTGATACATCGAGTAATGGAGGAATTGAGTCGCGATTTTCCCTACCCAGTAGAAGGCGATTAACCCAGTCATCGCGACCGCCAGATCCGTCATCCCCTTGAGCTGCTCCGTAAAGAGAATCCCGATCAGCCCAAAGGTAAAATTCAGCCCAATAATATACTTCCCATACGTTCGGACGATCTGTTGGTTCAATTCCGTGAGCTGCTCAATATCATTATACCAATCAAAGACGTGATGGCGGATATAGGGGTAAATGAGCGCGGTAAACATTTGACCAATTGCCCCGGTGATGATCAGCCAGTTTGGAATAAAATAATCGATGTAATCTTTCATTTCCGTTATTATTGTTAGTTTTGTTTATTCAGTTATTTGTGAAACTTTTATCGTGAATAAATGGAAGTTTAGAGTTCTTTTCTGATATCAGCTCAGAATCTTGAGCGCCATTTGCATCGCTCTTGACTGAGCCATGTTGGCAGCCTTATCACCCATGGAGCTCACCAGACTAACGAACTCCGCGAGCTCGGTCATCTGCTTATTAAAGGTCTCCACATCAGTACCTTTCAGCCCCTTGGTTTCATCTGCGCAATTCTCTAGCACCTGCAGCGCAGGGTCGATTTCACGGCGTTTCCGCTCCCGCGCAACCGCTTGGAAAATCTTCCAGACATCTTTCTCCGCCTCGAAAAACTCCTTGCGCTCTCCCTTCTTCGTGATGATTCGGAGGAGGTCCCAGCCTACCAGCTCTTTTAGACTCGTGTGCGCGTTTCCGCGGCTGATCTGGAGCGCTTCCATGACCTCATCCGTGCTCATCGCCTCCGGGTTTGTCATGAGGAGCGCATGCACCTGAGCCATCGTGCGGTTAATCCCCCACTGTGTGCCCATCACCCCCCAACGCGTGATAAATTCCTCGCGGGCGTCTAAAAACTTTTGGCGTTCGTCTGCTGTCATTTCAATTTTCATTAAATACTGAAAGAATAATATAGCAAGCCTATTTTCAGTATTTTTTGAAAGATTAGAATTTAAATGAGTCAAACTCCTAAAGTGAGAAAATATCTCTGTGTTCCTCATGACACATCTATGCTTCTTTTCCTCTTTTGGGTTATCTCATTCTAGTTGGGTAAAAGCTCACTAAACCCTCAGTGAGGACTCTCTTTTTCTCGTTCGGCCACGAAGCCCAACTATCTGATTTCCGAAAAGAATACGTCCCTCCACTTAGAATTTGAATTCCAAGCCTCTATCCCGCTAATGATTGCGCGATTTTAAGGAAGAGTGGTATCCCTACTATCAGGTTAAAGGGAAAAGTAATCCCCAGTGCTAGCGTGAGATAGATTCCAGGACTAGCGTCAGGGAGAGCGATCCGAACGGCAGCGGGAGCAGCGATATAGGAGGCACTCCCTACCATCGCTCCGAAGACCGCAGAACCACCGATGCCCATTCCCGCCCACGTAGCAAGCGTTACTCCCACCGCTCCATGCACGATCGGGATCAGGCATCCTAAGATGAGGAGCCTCCATCCCGTTTGCTTCAGATCACCAAGCCTTCCTGCAGCCACGATCCCTAGCTCTAGTAAGAACAGGCAGAGCACGCCCTTGAAGGGATCGATAAAGAGAGGAGCCACGGCGCTAATCTTTTCCGCTCCACAGAAGGCGCCGATCACCATTCCGCCAATGAGAAGGAAAATGCTCTTTCCTGCGAGCACATCGTGAATCGCTTTCTTAAAGTTCCCTGAGCTATCCTTTCCTTGCGCAAGAAAGAGGGCAACAATGATGCCTGGGACTTCCAGCACTGCCAAAAGAGCCGCTAAATACCCCTCGGGTTCAAAGCCCAGCATCTTGGTGGTTTCAATCGCGGCGAGAAAGGTGACGGCCGATACTGACCCGTAATGCGCGGCTACGGCGGAAGCGTTTTTCGTATCAAGTTTCCCGACCTTTTTCATGAGATAGAAGGCGGAGAGCGGTGTTGCGACGCCCAGGAAGATGGTTACAATGGCCGGCCACATAAGTTCGGAGAACGTAGATTCGGAGAGTGCCACACCGCCTTTCAGACCAATTGCTAGTAAGAGATAGATCGATAAAATCTGATAGATTTGGTCGGGAATCGACAAGTCACTCTTCACAAGGCGAGCCACCATCCCCAATAAAAAGCATAAGACAATGGGCGAAATGAGTGTCTGCAGAGCTAAGTCCATAATGAAGGCATACGGACATTCTTAAGATACGCAATTAAAAACATGAATTATATTTCGCAATTTAAACTTCATACGTATTGATAAAAAAACCCAGCACGAGCGGTGCTAGGTTTGTTATTAGTGACTCTTATTCTGGGGCGGAATTAAAAGGCCGCTGAGACCCCAAGGTTAAGAGACCAGTCATAGCCTAACTGGGTTCCCTCTAAGTCTTGCCAAAGGGTCTGCCCGAATTCAGCCGACACTGTGAAGGCGCTGAACTGATAGGCCGCCCCAATAAAGGCATCAACTTTCTGGCCTCCACTGTTTGCGGTATCGGTGAGAGTCGACATCATCGGGTTCATAATCTCATCATGCTCACCATTGATGCTTCCCCAAGATTGAGCCGAGAGACGCATGGTAGTGCTAAAACTCTCGGTGAATTGATAGCCCGCCCAGAGGCTCCCTTCGATCCTATTCCCGAGCCGATAGTCGTTATCGTTTTCGCCCAAATAAATGGCAGCAGTCGCTTGCGCCCCCCAAGAAAAACCTCCCTCTTGCCCTAGGTAGGTGAGAGACGGCTTCAGCCCCCAAGTTCCACTCCCAAGCTGCATTCCGTATGGGAGTGTCATAGTCCTAGGCATCATCCCCATCATCATTGCCCCAGTTTCATCCGTGCTCCCTGTAGGCGCAATCACGCTGATACCAGCATGAAGACGAGAAGCCTCTGATTCATATAACCTGAAGAGCGCTCCGATGGAGAGGTCTCCAAAGCCTTCAGAGCTCATCTCGGAATGCATCCCCATCGCATTGACCATCTTCATGTCATTAGAGATGTAATTAACCATCGCCATAAGAGTCAAGTTATCGGATGGAGCATACATCGCGCCAAGCATATGCATCTGCATTTGCATGTCTTCTGGAGCCATCATGTATCCTTGTGTGAGGGCTCTAGCAGCGGAGATGTTATCCCTTCCTTGGCGTAAGCCATCCATATTCATGAACATGTAGCGGTAAGAGAACATCCACTCGCCAGCCTCATGCATGTGTCCTCCCATAATGCCAGTAGGAGTAACGGCACCGTGATCGTGCCCGTTGTGAGTAGCGTGAGTGTCACAGGCAAAATGGGGAGGGCTGGAATTTTTGCCCGCAAAGCTGATGATTGGTGTGAGAAGAAGAGTTGTGAATAATGTTTTAGTAAATGTCATTTGATAAATTTAGGTTATGCCACAGCGTGAAACTTATCTTTCCGCTGTTGCAGTGAGAGATCCATGGTGCACGAATGCGCAAACCATGCACAAGAAGTCGAAAAAGCTTTGTGTATCCGCGTATGAAAACGCGTACGCTCTTTAAGCAACTTCGATAAGGAAGCGCTCAGACGAGAGGTGAGAAAATATCACGCTCTGGGAGGCGGACTCTCTATACCTAAATAAATCTGTGAGGGAAAAGCGAGGTAGGGTGGAAAGTTGGCTACTTGCTCTTCCTCCCCATAATCAGTCTGCGATTCCTGAAGATTAGAATTCAAAGGAAGCTTCAGCTTATCCAGCGAACTAAAGCAGAATTTGTTTTCGTTCTGTTCCTTTCTCTGCTCCCTGACTTGCTGACATTTTTCACAAGGCGCTTCTCCAGAAAGAGTGCTATACACCGCATGGACAAACCCTTGCTCCGAACGCTCGTAGATCATTTCTGCCCATGCCTCTACCTGCATAACCGCAAGATCGAGTCCAGCAATTCGGACAAGAGCACAGCACATCAAGAATATAGAAAAAAGGCGAACCACAGATAATTTGTTTGCGTCTCTATCACGACAGAGTAGCCCATAAAAGTAAACGCCTATTCAGCACTATTTTAAAGCATCTTTGCGTCGTCGCGACTTTGCGGTTTAACTCTACTGCAGTTTTTGAGTTGAGGTAAGGGGACAATTAGAATTAATCAATGTCCTTTAGCCCCTCTCAAACAAGCTGAAAGACTTTAGTCGTATTTCGCTATCCCATCCGCAATCGCCTTGGCAATCGCATCACGATAGTGTCCTGACTTGAGACGTTGACGGTCTCCGTAGTTACTCACAAAGCCAATTTCTGTGAGAATCGCAGGAATTTTCGTTTTTCTAAGAACTGAGAAGCGAGCATACTTTAAACCTCGGTTTTCTACCTTCACTTTCGAGACCATTTTATCCTGAATCGCAGCGCCCAGCTTTCTTCCTTCTGAGCCATAATAGAAAGTTTCAATTCCCGCTGCACCAGTGCGGCTTGCCTTGTTAATGTGAATACTCACAAAAATCGCATTTTTATATTTATTCGCGATCGCGGAGCGGGTGGACAATGAAAGATACTTATCTGTTTTGCGGGTCATGATCACACGGTAGCCTTTCATCTTTAGGTAACGCTCTAATCGAAATGCCGTATCTAACGCTAAATGCTTCTCATAAACCTTACCCCATGATCCACCCCGATCATTACCACCATGCCCGGCATCAATGACTACTGTTCCAAAACCCCATGCCGACATAGTCAGCATACCAAAGATTAAATATATTGCGATTGTTCTCATAATTCCCCCTAATATTTAAAAAATTCAAAGATTAGGTAGATACATTGCCAATATTTTTTAAAATATCAATAAGTTTTTATAATTAATTTTATCAGATAATTAAGAAATATTAAAATTAAAGCTAATAAGCCCTTATTAAATAATGGATGAGGTCAACCTCCATTTGAATGAAAAATTATAAAAAAAATAAAAAGTGATGATCAATCCCTATTTTAATTTCCTCGTAAAAATACACCTGGGCTTTCTCAGGAAGCTCGAAGTGTAATAAAAGTTTACGACACTATTCCTCTGGTGGAGCGAGCGGAATTTCTTCGACTTCATCAAGTAAATTGATAATATCGATTCCTCGTTCGGCGGCGCCATCAAAGCGAAAATCCAAGATGGGAGTATTTTTCAACACAACTCGCTTCGTTACACGGGATTGGATTAGCCCACGCTTCTCCTTCAACTTAGTCATAACGGTACCTATGCCTGGGCCGAGAACACTGATGAAGACTTTTGCCTCTTTGAGATCCTGAGTCACATCCACGCCCGTAACGGTCACAAGCGAGTTTTTGAATTCGAATTCGCGTTGAATCACAGCACCAACTTCTCGCTTAAGAAGCTCGTTGACCCGTTGTAATCGCATTGACATCAGAGTGTTTGGTCTACTTTCTCAAGGTTATAACATTCGATGATGTCTCCTTCCTCGTATTCGTTAAATTCACCGAGGCGGATACCGCATTCGGTTCCGCTCTTCACTTCCTTCACCTCGTCCTTGAAGCGACGTAGGGTAGACATCTTCCCATCAAAAACAGGAGTTCCACCACGCATAACACGCGCATGAGCAGAACGTTGAATCTTACCGTCCGTAACATAACTACCAGCAGCAAATCCTTTGTGAACCTTGAAGACTTGCTTAACCTCAGCGTGACCGATAATACTCTCACGAGTTTCTGGCTCAAGTAAGCCTAGCATTGCTTCACGCACGGTGTCGATCAGTTCGTAAACGATTGAGTAGAGCTTAATCTGCACTCCTTCAGCCTTAGCCGCTTTTACGGCCTTGCCCTCGGTCTTCACATTGAAGCCCATGATAATGGCGTCTGACGAGCTTGCGAGCATGATGTCGGTCTCAGTAATGGCTCCAGCGGCGGCGTGGAGGAAGCGACATTCTACCTTATCAGACTCGATCTCGTTGATCGCGCCTTGAATTGCTTGCACTGAACCTTGCACGTCCGTCTTAAGAATGAGAGAGAGAATGGCCTTCTTCGGACCATCTCCTACTTGGAAGAGCATATCCTCAATACGTGTCTTCTGTTTCGCACTGAGTGACTCATTACGCATTTCTGCTTTACGTTCTTCGGAGAGTTTTTTGGCAGACTTGGCATTTGTCATCACGACCACTTCATCACCTACTACTGGAAGGCTGGAAAATCCGAGGAGTTCGACCGGAGTCGCTGGACCCGCGATTTTCACACGCTCGTTCTGGTCATTAATAAGTGATTTCACTTTTCCTTCCCCTGCACCACAGACGAAGGCGTCGCCCATCTTGATCGATCCGTTTTCGACGATCACGGTAGCAGTTGGACCTTGGCCTTGTTGAATGCGAGATTCGATGACGATCGCGCGTCCCGTCGCTTTAGGATTCGCCTTAAGTTCGAGAACTTCGGCCTGCAACGCTAGGAGTTCTAACAGATCATTAATCCCCTGCCCTGTGTTAGCGGAGACTTCAACGGTCTCTAGATCACCACCAAAGTCCACTGGGTTTAACCCTTGCTCCATGAGCTGCGTTTTAACGCGCATTGGGTCTGCCGCTGGGAGGTCACACTTATTGATCGCAACGATCATCGTTTTTCCTGCCGCTTTGGCGTGAGAAATTGCTTCTTTGGTCTGAGGCATGATGCCGTCATCCGCCGCTACGACGATGACAACGATATCGGTAACATCCGCCCCACGTGCACGCATAGCAGAGAAAATGGCGTGACCCGGAGTGTCGAGGAAGGTGATTGGCTTGCCTTCGTGCTCGATTCGGTAAGCATTAATGTGTTGGGTAATTCCACCCGCTTCGTTTGTAACAATGCGTGATTTACGGAAGGCATCCAAGAGAGAGGTCTTTCCATGGTCAACGTGCCCCATAAAGGTAATGATCGGAGCACGGTATTCGAGCTTATCTTCTGGAACTTCTTCGACTGACTCTGGCTCAGGCTCTGCGACTACTTCTTCTTTCTTATGCACTCCGCCTCCTTTTTCACGTTTCTCACGCTCAAAGGTAAACCCGTGGATTTCACAGACTTTTTCTGCGATTTCAGGTTCAATCGCTTGGTGAGGAGCGACGAACACCTCTAAGCTGATTAGATCTTTCATCAGCTCAAAGCCCTTAAGACCCATTCGCTCTGCAAGCTCTGATACAACAATCGGAGGTTTAATCGTAATTATCTTGTCATCGCTGACTTCCACTGTGCTCTCCTCTATCTCTTCTGGTTCAGTAGATGCAACTTTCTCTACTGGTTTATCTTGATCTAGATGTTTTGAGATTGGCGCCAGTTGGTCCATTCCTGATTGTTTCGTCTTCTTAACAGAGTTCGTTTTCTTCGCTCCTCCGTCTTCACTAAAGATATCAAGTGCCGCTGCTTTTTTATCCGCTAAAGTTTCCTTCACAGGAGCCTTCTCCCGCTGTTTTTGACGGCGAGATTTTTTGGGCGTATCGACTAGGTCGAGAACTTCTTTTTTCGGCTTTGGGGATTCTTCGTTAGACATGTAAAGGTGCTACTGGTTAATTTGGGGCTTAGCTATTGTCGCTGGTAATGGAGTTCGCTTTCGCGAGAATGTCCTCGGCGTTAACTTCGTCCAACCCTTCAAGGGCAGAGGCGATGTATTCGAGTGGCATTTGGGTGATCATCTCGACGGATACCCCACCTGCTCGGTAAAGGTGGTCCGCGACATCATCTGAAATTTCGAGTTGCTCTGCAAGGGTGTGAGCGGCGTCGTGAACCCGAGCTTCGAACTGCTCGTGCTGTGATTCATCACGGCGGACTTGAACATCCCATCCAAGGAGACGTGAAGTTAAACGCGCGTTTTGACCTCTGCGGCCAATCGCCTTACTGAGATCTTCTTCATCAACAGTAACGTTAATGACCTTCTCCGCCTCATCGATAGAAATAGAGTTAATGCGAGCGGGTTTAAGTGCATCGGTAACAAATTCATTGATGTCGTCATTCCAGCTGATGATATCAACCTTCTCATTATTCAATTCACGAACAATGTTTTTCACACGTGCGCCTCGAAGGCCAACACATGCTCCAACTGGATCGATACGGTCATCATCACTCCAAACCGCGATCTTAGTGCGATATCCTGCCTCACGGGCAATAGCGCGAATCTCAACCGTGCGGTCTGAAATTTCGCTTACTTCTGCTTCAAAAAGACGACGGACAAAATTTGGGTGAGAGCGGGAAAGGATGATTTCTGGACCACGGGCATCGTTACGAACCTCAACAACATAACAACGGATACGGTCACCCATGTTATAATCTTCTGTTACAACTCGTTCGCGCTGAAGCATTCTCCCCTCGAACTTACCAAGATCAACAAGAACATCGCTCTTTTCAAAACGACGCACGAGACCAGAGACAATCTCTCCAGCACGATCCTTGAACTCATCATAGAGCATTTCCTTTTCGGCCATGCGTAGACGCTGCATCATCGTTTGCTTCGCGGTCTGCACGGCGATGCGGTCAAAGTTCTTTGGCGTTACATTGAGCTCCAGCTTTTCATCCATTTCGATCTCTGGATTCTTCTTCTTCGCCAGGGAGATCGCCACTTCGTTGAACTTATCTTGAACATCATCATCTGCGACAACGGTTAAATTCGCATAAATAGTAGTCTCCCCCTTTTTAAGGTCAATGGAGGCACGAATTTCCTCAATCCGATCAGCTCCTGGAACCATTTTACGGTACGCTGATACGAAAGCGAATTCTAAAGCAGATACTACTCTTTCACGCTCGAGTTGCTTCTCGCGTTCATAGTATTCGATGAGTGCTACGATGTCGTTGGTCATGTTGTTATAAAAAGTGGGATACCTCTAGACAGAAAAGAGTGGGTCGCAAGGCGCCCACTCTTTAACAAGTTAAAGGAGTTAAAGGAGGTATGAACGAAAAATCGATTTAATCAAGTATTATTCAATATCTTTTACACAGCGGAAGCCGGTGTGATTGGTCGGCGAGAGTGGCTCCGAGTAACTACGCGCCGCAGGACGGTAGCGGAGACAATACGTATGATGACATAAAAAGGAGCCTCCTTTCGTCGAATAGAGATATCCTAATTCATGAAAAGGCTCATAACCTTTAGGTAATTCTCCGCCTTGATCCAGCGTTCCGTGAATCAGGTGATCAATTGGTTTTTCAGGACCAATTGGGTTCGCATTGACCTCCTCAATCATGAACTTATAGTAGTCGGGGCGGTAGAAGTCTGAGACATGCTCCCAGACATTTCCTGCCATATCGTATAATCCGTATGCATTTGGCGGAAACGACTTCACAGGGGAAGTATCACTAAACCCGTCAAGAGTCGTATCTTCAGTCGGAAAGGTTCCTTGAAAGGTGTTCCCCATCCATTGCTTGTCCGGCATGGGATCATTCCCCCATGTGAAAAGCTTTCGATCCGCCCCACCGCGTGCCGCGGCTTCCCATTCCGCCTCAGTTGGCAGACGCTTTCCGGCCCACTCGGCATAGGCTTGGGCGTCCTGATTGGTAATACAGACAACCGGGTATCCCCCCTTCCCCTCGATCGAGGAATCCGGCCCTAACGGATGGCGCCAACTCGCTCCGGGCACAAATGCCCACCATTGATGCACCGAGCCTTCATTCCATAACTCGGGTTGGGTCTCAGGAGCCGTAAAGACGGAGGCTCCGGGCACAAGTTGATCTTCTGGCGCATTCGGAAAAACCTCTTTACTGAGTCCCTTTTCGGCTCTCGTGACATATCCCGTAGCCTTCACAAAAGCAGCGAACTGGTCATTGGTCACCTCCGTTTTATCGATTAAAAAGGCTTTCACCGAAACTTGGTGTTCGGGCATTTCTTCTGGATACTTAGAGCGCGTCCCGAGATCTTGTTCATTTCCTCGGGTATATGTAGTCGCTGGAATATACGACATCCCTTCAGGAACAACCATCCCCTCTGGAGCGGAATGAGTAACTGCCACAGGTTCGGACTCGACTTGCGGAGCGTCTGAATCCTGCTCGTCACACGAGGAAAGGAACATTACCACACTAGATAGAAGAAAAATTGGGGAGATAAAACGCATAATTTGAAACTTGGTCTAGGAGAGAATACGTGCATTGATGCCCTATGGCTATCAGTAAATTTCGCCCTTGCATCGACCTTCATGGTGGAAAGGTAAAGCAAATTGTCGGGGGGACCTTAAACGACGACGGAACCGCCCCAACAGAAAACTTTGTGAGCGAGAAAAGCCCACGTGAATTTGCAGAACAATTTCAAGCCGACAACCTTCAGGGAGGACACGTCATCAAGCTCGGTCCCGGAAACGAGGAAGCAGCACGAGAAGCACTGGGAGCATGGAAGGGCGGCCTTCAGATCGGTGGTGGAATCAATCGCGAAAACGCAACTGAATGGCTAGAAGCAGGTGCCAGCCACATCATTGTTACCTCTACGATCTTTGGGAAAGACGGAACGTTTCTCGAAAACGTTCTGCAGGAACTCTCGCGGGAAGTCGGCGGTGATAAACTAGTCTTAGATTTGAGCTGCAAGACCACTGATACCGGCTGGACGGTAGCCATGAATCGCTGGCAAACCTTAACGGATCTCCATATCACGACTCAATCACTCACTCACCTCAGTCAGTATTGTGCCGAGTTTCTCATCCACGCCGCGGATGTCGAAGGGCTCTGCGGAGGAATGGATGCCGAACTAGTGAAATGGCTCGGAGAGTGGACCCGCGTAAACGATGGTTTTCCGATCACTTACGCTGGCGGTATTTCATCGATGACGGAAATCGAAACAATCCAAAAGCAAAGCGGTGGGCACATAGATTACACCGTTGGGAGCGCCTTAGACCTCTTTGGCGGGAGCGCTTTGAGTTATCGAGATTTAGTAGCGCGGAGCTGAATTACGCCTTATCTAAATCAAGCCCGAGCTTTTCGAGAATTCGCTGCAAATCTTCGTTTCCGTAGTATTCGAGCTCAATCTTTCCTTTTTTTCCATTATCAGAAATTTTAGCAAAGGTTGAGAAGTGGTCTCGGAGCGCATTTTGAATTCGCATCAGCTCCATCGTCTGGGCGGCGTGATTACGCCCTTCCCCCTTGATTTCACCTTGCATTGGACTTGGGTTATTCAGTGCACGCACCGCTTTTTCTGTTTGGCGAACGGAGAGATTATGGCGAATCACTTGATCTGCAACTGCTGTCTGGTGATCACGGTCACGCACTCCTAAAATCACTTTCGCATGCCCCACACTCAGCTGGCCCTTTGCTAAAAAGCCACGGACATCTTCCTCCAGGTCGAGAAGGCGCATGCAGTTCGCTACACTCGCCCGAGATTTACCAACGCGCTTCGCAATTTCCTCCTGCGTGAGGTTAAATTCTTTAGCAAGTTGCAAGTATCCAGAGGCCTCCTCCACTGGGTTCAGGTCTTGACGCTGGAGATTCTCAATTAGGGCTAGCTCGATCACGTCACGGTCTGACGCCTCTCTTACAATCACAGGAACCGTCTTAAGATTAATGCTCTGCGAGGCTCTCCATCGGCGCTCGCCTGCGATTAACTCATAACCATCTGTTAATTTCCGAACAATCAGAGGCTGAATAATTCCATGTTCACGGATCGAATCAGCAAGCTCCGTAATCTCACCTTTTGTGAATTCTTTACGAGGGTTTAGGGCACTCGGCTGGATCGATTCGATCGCAAGGTATTGTACTTGCTCCCCATCGGCGGTAGAATTCTGTTGCTGCGGAGTCGGCTTAATAAGTGCGCCTAACCCTTTTCCAAGTGCTGATTTTGCCATGAAACAGATTCTGCATTCCCATTTCTAAAATTGCAATCCGTTTTTCACAGAGAGGCTATTCCTCATTGTGCCAAGGAGCATCTGCAATCAAGGAGTCAACGTTTCAAACGTTGACTCCTTGATTTGTGTTCGCTGTATTACGCGTGGTATGCCTGCAGCGGCTTCACGGAGAGCTCTTTCTCTTGAAGGGAGCGAATCGCGTGCACAGTGGCACGGGCGGCGGCTAGGTTGGTGCAGTGTGAGATCTTATTCGCTACTGCTCCAGCTCGGATCGCGACTTCGTCTTGCTTCGCTTCTGGACCAATCGGGGTGTTGATAACGAAGGTGATGTTTCCATTCTTCATTTCATCAACCACATTCGGGCGGGCTTCTTCATAGAGCTTGTAGATGCGCTCGTTGGGCACTCCTGCGTCCTTGAGCATGTTATGCGTGCCTCCAGTTGCGCAGATCTCAAAGCCGAGCGCGTAGAGGTCGCGGGCGATCTCGAGGGCTTCTGGCTTATCACGATCATTGACAGAGAGGAAAACACGACCTGAGGTTGGAAGTGGGTTAAAGGCGGAGATTTGAGACTTAGCGTAAGCCATCCCGAGGTCTTCATCGATCCCCATCACTTCACCCGTGGACTTCATCTCTGGGCCGAGAACGATGTCGATTCCTGGGAAACGTGACCATGGGAAAACGGCTTCTTTCACACAGAAGTGCTCTGGCTCTACCTCCTCGGTAAACCCAAGTTCTTTCAGCGTCATTCCAGCCATAATTTTAGCCGCGTATTTCGCAAGCGGAACGCCGATCGACTTAGAAACGAACGGAACGGTTCGGGAAGCACGAGGATTCACCTCAATAATGTAAAGCTCTTCATCCTTAACGGCGAACTGGATGTTCATGAGACCGCGAACTTCGAGGGCTTTCGCGAGATCCTTGGCCGCCACGAGAATGCGCGCCTTGATGTCCTTAGAGAGGTTTGGAGCTGGGATCACACAGGCGGAGTCACCGGAGTGAATTCCAGCCTGCTCGATGTGCTCCATGATCGCACCAACGACCGAGGTTTCACCATCAGAAATACAATCCACATCCACCTCAGTCGCGCCTTCGAGGAAGCGGTCAACTAGGATAGGACGATCAGGGGTTACATCCGCGGCTTCACGGATGTAATGGCGTAGTTCTGAATCCGTGTAAACGATCATCATGCCTCGTCCACCCAGAACGAAGGACGGACGAACGAGAACTGGGAAACCAATACGCTCGGCAATCGCGCTCGCTTCATCTTCTGAGACTGCGGTGCCTGCTTCTGCTTGCTTGAGACCGAGATCATCAAGAAGCTTCGAGAAGAACTTACGATCCTCAGCAAGTTCAATCGACTTCGGCGAAGTTCCAAGGATTGGCACACCGTTCGCCTCCAGATCCGCAGCGAGATTCAGTGGGGTTTGTCCACCGAACTGCACGATGACTCCATCAGGCTTTTCTTGATCACAAATGTTGAGCACGTCCTCAAGGGTAAGCGGCTCAAAGTAAAGTTTATCAGAAGTATCATAGTCGGTAGAAACCGTCTCTGGGTTGGAGTTCACCATGATCGTTTCATAGCCAATTTCCTTTAGCGCGAAAGAGGCGTGCACGCAGCAGTAATCAAACTCGATCCCTTGGCCAATGCGGTTCGGGCCTCCACCAAGAATGATGATCTTCTTATTCCCACTATCAACGGCCTCATTCTCGTCGCCATAACTAGAGTAGTAGTAAGGCGTCGCGGCCTCAAATTCAGCAGCGCAGGTATCAACGAGACGATAGGTGGGAATGATCCCTGCAGCCTTGCGCTCCTTGCGCACGGTTAGTTCATCCACACCCTTGGCCTTCGCGATCTGGCGATCAGAGAATCCAAGACGCTTTGCCTGACGGAGAGGAAGCTCCGCGAGCTGCTCGCCCGCTTGGGAAATTTGCCACATTTGATTCAGAAACCATGGGTCGATTTTAGTCGCTTCGAACACCCTCTCTTGGCTCCAACCATTTGTAAAGGCGGTCTGCAACCAGAAGATACGCTCCGCGTTTGGAACAACCAGCTTACGCTCGATGTCCTCATCAGTCACATTCAGCTTGTCCTTAGAGTCAAACCCGAAGCCCCAGCGTCCTGTTTCAAGAGAACGAAGTGCTTTCTGCATCGACTCCTTAAAGGTTCGGCCAATCGACATCGCTTCTCCCACTGATTTCATCTGCGTGGTGAGCACGGGGTCCGCGGTTGGGAATTTCTCGAAGGTAAAGCGTGGAAGCTTAGTCACGACATAGTCAATCGTCGGCTCAAAGCTCGCTGGAGTCTCACGGGTGATATCGTTTGGAAGCTCATCGAGCGTGTATCCCACAGCTAGTTTAGCTGCAATCTTCGCGATTGGGAATCCAGTCGCCTTGGACGCAAGAGCAGAGGAGCGAGAAACACGCGGATTCATCTCGATCACAATACAACGCCCTGTCTCAGGCTCGATCGAGAACTGAATGTTAGAACCACCCGTTTCTACGCCGATTTCACGAATGACCGCAAAGGACGCATCACGCATGATTTGGTATTCGCGGTCTGTTAGAGTTTGTGCAGGAGCTACGGTGATAGAGTCTCCTGTGTGCACGCCCATCGGGTCAAAGTTTTCGATCGCACAAATGATGACGCAGTTATCCGCGTGGTCACGCATCACTTCCATCTCATATTCCTTCCAACCGAGGAGGGACTCCTCGATCAAAACTTCTGATGTAGGTGAGGCTTCTAATCCACGGTGTAGGATTTCTTCGAACTCGTCCTTATTATACGCGATTCCACCACCGCGACCACCGAGGGTGTAGGCTGGACGCATGATGAGTGGGAAAGTACCGATGTTAGCGGCAATTTCACGCCCTTCTTCCATCGTATGTGCGGAACCAGACTTAGGAACATCTAGGCCAATACGGATCATGGCTTCCTTAAATTTCAGACGATCTTCTCCCTTTTCAATCGCATCTGCCTTTGCGCCGATCATCTTCACCTTATGCCTATCAAGCGTGCCTGCATGGAACAGATCCATCGCACAGTTGAGCGCGGTCTGCCCACCTAAGGTTGGCAGAAGCGCATCTGGCTTTTCCTTAATGATGATTTTCTCGACCACTTCTGGCGTGATTGGTTCGATGTAGGTCGCCGCCGCAAACTCCGGATCCGTCATGATCGTCGCAGGATTCGAGTTCACTAAGATCACCTTATACCCTTCTTCGGCAAGAGCTTTACAGGCCTGAACGCCTGAATAATCAAATTCACATCCTTGTCCGATGACGATGGGTCCTGCTCCGATAACGAGAATCTTTTCTATACTTGTGTCCTTTGGCATGCGTTGATTTTGGGTAAACTGATGAGGGTTTAGCGCAAACTAGTCCAGCTTGTAAAGAGGGCAATCGTAATTTCTTTCATCTCCCATTTTCTCCCCATAAAAACCGCGAGTTTACAGGTAATATTGCAACCGCATATTAACTCAAAACTATCCATGACAATCCTTCCACCGCACTCCCAAAGGAAAAAGACCAAAGAAAAACTTGTGGCACAATACCTGCTACCAGTATTATTGTTGAGGCGAAAAGTATTACGAGAATATACCAAGCCTCCCCTAACTCCAACCCAATATACAAATCATGAAACTCATAACAGAATTCATCAAATCCGCTAAAGTCGCCGCGATCGGGGCCTTAGCTCTGGCAGGAAGCGTCTCCGCTGAACCCTTAAAAATCGCTTACAGTGACTGGCCAGGCTGGGTCGCGTGGGAGATCGGCATCAAGAAAGGCTGGTTTAAGGAAGCTGGCGTGGAAGTGGAGTTCGAGTGGTATGACTACGTCGCCTCTATGGACGCCTACGTAGCTGGATCAGTCGACGCGGTTAGCATGACCAATGGTGATGCCCTCGTTACTGGGGCGACTGGAAAACCTTCCACCTGTATCATCATCAATGATTACTCGAATGGGAACGACATGATCGTAGCCGCTCCTGGTATTTCAACAATCAAGGATCTCAAAGGTAAAAAGGTAGGCGTAGAAGAAGGCTTTGTATGCCACCTGCTCCTTCTCAAAGGATTAAAAGACGCTGGTATGGAAGCAAGCGATGTTACCATCGTGAACACGCCCACCAACGAAACGGCTCAAGTTCTTAAATCTGGGGCAGTAGACGCTATCGGTGCATGGCAGCCTAACTCAGGACAAGCTCTCAAAGCAGTCTCTGGATCCACTCCTGTGTTTACTTCTAAAGACGCTCCAGGAATCATTTATGACGGACTCTTCGTCTCCGCGGAAAGCCTCGAGAAGAATAAGGAAGACTGGGCTAAGGTCGTTTCTGTATGGTATAAGATCGTTGATTTCATGAAGAATGAAGACAATCTCGATGAAGCTCTCGCAATCCTCTCCAAGCGTGTAAACCTAAAGCCTGAAGAATATGAGCCATTCCTCGAAGGAACTTACATTCTTAGCTTAGATGAAGCCTTAGCTCGATGGGAAGAAGCGAAAGGTCTTGGATCCATCTATGGCTCTACCAAGTATGTTGACGACTTCAACCTCGAGTTCGAAGTATACAAGGAAGCACAAGACGCCTCCAAGTATCTAGACCCTTCCTTCACGAAGGCCTACGCTGCTTCCAAGAAGTAATCGCTCCAAAAAACATCTCCGCACGCCTGGTGGAGATCACAACAACACCAAGTATAACTCAAAGGAGGGTGTTGACCTAAACAACAGCCTCCTTTTATCTTACCATCATGCCGAAACAAAAAACACCTTGGTTAAGGGTCCATAAGCCCCTTAGTAAAAAACGGCAGACGTTTTTAACAATTCTCTCTTTTCTTATCCCGATCCTCCTTTGGTGTGCGGTAAGTTACACGCCCTTCATCTGGCATCCCGATATAAAGCTCGATATTTCCGCGAACCGCAGTGACGTGACCACCGTTTACACCGCTGGCGACCGCCTCTCTAAGGAATACTTTCCCACCTTTGTAGATGCCGTGCGTAAGGCAAATGCCGATGCCACTGCAGGAATTAATCCAAACGCCTCACCACGCGCCACCCGCCGGAGTAACCAGAAAGACCTCCGCCAAATCGGTGCCGTAGCAGTAAAAAACGGTTGGCTAGAGCATGAGCAAACCGAAGATGATGCCGCGCTCTATCACATTTGGCGCGATCTCGCCACCGGGACGAAAATCTCTAAATCGCCTCAACTGAGCGAAGAGAACCTCACCATCATCAAGCAAAACTGGGCCACCCTCTCTGCGACCTCCCCCGACTACAAGTCCTCCTCACTTCCAGAAACTCCCATCCTCAAGCTCATTCCCCAAGGCACTGCTTCTAACCCTGTTTACCTCCCTGCACCACACGAGGTCATCACTACTGGCTGGCGTGATTTCAATGCCTCTGTCGAGGAAGGAGAAATCACGATGAGCGCCCGCTTTCTGCAATCGATCAAAATCGTCTTCGGAGGATTCCTACTCTCCTGCCTGATTGGGATTCCACTAGGCATCATGTGTGGCACCTTCGATTTTTTCTCCCGGCTTTTTGAGCCCTTTATCGACTTCTTCCGATACCTCCCTGCCCCTACTTTCAGCACCCTGCTAGTCGCCATTTTCCTTGCTAATGACGCTCCTAAGATCGCCCTCGTCTTCGTCGGGACCTTCTTCCAAATGGTGCTCATTATCTCGAAAACAACCCGCTTACTCGATCACTCCTTACTCGAAGCCGCACAAACGCTGGGAGCCAAACCAACACAATTATTGAAAAACGTTGTCGTTCCCGGTATCTTGCCTAACCTCTATGATGACTTACGGATCTTGCTCGGTTGGGCTTGGACGTGGCTCGTCATTGCCGAACTGATCGGTGTAAAATCGGGATTGACCGAGTTTATCGAAACCCAAGGACGCTACCGAAACTTCGACCGCGTCTTCCCCATTATTTTCATGATTGGATTCGTCGGGTTCTTTACCGATCAAATCCTAGCCTACTCCAAGGGATTTTTCTTCCCATGGCTCCGCGTGGGCAGCTCCCCTCTCGAACGCCTTCGCCAATTCTTTGGAGTACCCAGCGACCAAAACAAATCTAAAGCCGTATGAACTCTTCACAACTTCAACTCCCTAGTTACCTCGAGCAGTCCGATGCTGTTCGCTCACGTTTCACTGAACTAAAGGAGCGTGAGTCTGTGCTCACCGCGAAGAACCTCTCCAAGGTATTTACCTCGCCACAGGGCAAAAAAATCGTTGCTCTTGATAACGTCAACCTTGAGGTCAAACGTCGTGAATTCCTCTCGATCATCGGCCCTTCTGGTTGCGGAAAATCCACCCTCATGCGTATTCTCGCGGGGTTAGAAACCGTCACCGATGGCGTAGCCCAGCTTGATGGAAAAACGATCGAAGGCCCAGGCGCCGAGCGAGGCATGGTTTTCCAAGGCTACACCCTGTTCCCCTGGCTGACCGTGAAGAAAAACGTAATGTTCGGTCTGAAGATGAAAGGAGTAGGTGGGGTTACCGCAGAGCAAGAAGCCCTCCAATGGATCGAGCTCGTCGGACTAAGTAAGTTCGCGGAGTCCTACCCTCACCAACTCTCGGGCGGAATGAAACAACGGGTCGCCATTGCCCGCGCCCTCGCCACGAAACCGCGCGTGCTCTTCATGGATGAACCTTTCGGAGCGCTTGACGCGCAAACGCGGGCGCAAATGCAGCACTACCTCCTCCAAATTTGGAAAAACGTCGATGTCACCATTGTCTTCATCACACACGATCTCGATGAAGCGGTTTACCTCTCCGACCGCATTCTCGTATTAGAGGCCAATCCCGGTAAAGTGCAGGAACACATCGAAGTCCCTGTGCCGCGCCCTCGCACGCCAGAACAATTTCTCCACCCCGCTTTCCTCGCAACCAAAAACCACATTGAACACCTCATTCACCCACCGGCTGAAGACCTCTACGACGACCTTCCCATGCTTAAAATGACTAAGCTAGGCGATGAAGTAGAATAACCACCAACCCAAAAAACTCCCCCATGAAAACAGACCAAGAAATCGCCAAAATCAAAGCTGACCTGATCGAAAAAGGCGTAAAATACTGTATCGGCGCCTATGTCGATATTCACGGTGTCCCAAAGGGGAAGTTCGTGCCTATCGATCACTTTGAGCACTTCGCCCACGGATCAGAGCTTTACACGGGCTATGCGCTCGATGGTTTAGGCCAACGACCTAATGATGATGAAATCAACTCCGTGCCTGATCTCGATGGAATCATCCAGCTTCCATGGAATAAGGAAGTCGCCTGGATGCCCGCCGATAATGAATTTAAGGGTGAACCCTACGAGGTCAGCACTCGCGTCGCCTTAAAGAAACAGCTTAAGGTCGCTGAGGAAATGGGCTACGGGCTGAACCTCGGGATCGAATGCGAACTCTTCGTGGTGAAACTCACGGAAGACGGGCAGCTAGAAATTCCCAACGATGACGACGATCTGGAGAAAGCGTGCTACGATGTGAAACGTTTCCTCGATCGTTACACCTGGATCGATAAAGTCGCCACCACGATTAATCACTTAGGTTGGGATCTTTACTCACTCGACCACGAGGACGCGAACTCGCAGTTTGAGTTTGATTTTAACTATGATAATGCCCTGTCGATGTGTGATAAGTTTACCTTCTTCCGCCTAATGGCGAAGGAATATGCCGCGCAGGAAGGTCTGTTAGCTACGTTTATGCCAAAGCCGTTTGCCGATAAAACAGGCTCTGGAGCCCACTTTAACATGTCGCTCTATGATAAGGACACGGGTGAGAATCTCTTTAAATGCGCAGTAGAAGACGACCCTCGTGGGCTCGGCCTCACGGAACTTGGTTACCAATTCATTGGCGGTGTGCTGAAGCACGGCCCGGCTCTCTGTGCCGCCTTTGCTCCGACTGTAAACAGTTACAAACGCCTCGTGCGCAAGGGCCTCATGTCCTACTACTCTTGGGCTCCCGTCTTTAACACCTTTGGGAAAAATAACCGCACCAACGCAATGCGCGTGCCCATGAATGGTGGCCGTGTCGAGTCCAGAAATGCTGATGCCTCATGTAACCCATACCTCGCAGCCACTCTCGTGCTCGCCGCTGGCCTAGAGGGTATTCGTGAGAAAATCGATCCCGGTGATGCGGTCGAAGACAACCTCTATGAACTGAGTGTCGAAGAGTTTGAGGAGCGCGGTATAGTCGAACTCCCACGTACCCTGCAGGAGGCTGTAGAAGCCTTTGCAGCCGATCCCTTTATCGCTGAAACCCTTGGCGAAGAGCTCCGCAGCGAGTTTATCAAATACAAGTCCGAGGAATGGCTCCAGTATCACCAACGCGTTTCCCAGTGGGAAATCGATGAATACGCACGTAAGTTTTAAGTATGGCTATACTGCTAGAACATCTGGCCTGGCCTGAAATCGCGGAGCTGCAAGAACAACACGGAGGTTTACTTTTGCTACCTATGGGTGCGACCGAGCAACACGGCCCACACCTGCCTATTTCTATGGATACGCTTCTGGCGGAAGCAGTGTGCCACAGGGCGTCTGATCTGACAGACATACCCTTGCTCCCCGCGCTCTCCTACACGGTATCGCAAGGACATACCCCTAAGTGGCCGGGCACGTTTTCGCTCACCCATGACACCTTTATCGCAACCCTACGTGAAATCACTACCTGGGCGGTCGCTACAGGTTGGAAGAAAGTGCTGTTTGTTAACTCACATTTTGGCAACGATGCTCCTGCCCGAGTCGCAGTCGATCAGCTCCGCCTCACCCATATAGGGAAACTCCAGATCGCCTTTATCAACGCCTTTCAACTCACCGATGAAATCTGGCAAGAGTATACGAAGGACGCCGATGATCTCCACGCCAATCAGGCAGAGACCGCCCTCATGCTCCACCTCCACCCCGAGCTCGTGCATATGGATAGGCTCAGCAGTAGCGATGACCCAGACCGCACCACCGACACCGTGTTTTCCTACCCTGTAGCGCAAACCAGCCTGAACGGCGTCACAGGAAACCCTTCCCAAGCAACAGCTGAGGAAGGCGAAGCCTTATTCAACTCCATGGTTACAGCACTCGTCCACCAGATCGAAAAAGCAATCTCAGAAGAACCACCTCTCCCTGCTGAGCAGTGGGATAGTACACCTTCCGTCAAATATGATTAATACCATCCATGGAGGTTGCCTCTGCGGTGCTACTCGCTATGAGGCCGCTGGTCTACCTATGCAAACCACCGCATGCCACTGCGAGGACTGCCGCCGCGCTAGTGGAGCCCCTTTCGTCGTGTGGTCGTTTTTTAAAAGGGGAAGCATCACTTGGACTAAGAACGAGCCAAAGATCATCATCTTCGCGGAGCGTCACCGAGCCTTCTGCCCCGACTGCGGAACGCCACTCACCTTCTTCGATCCCGCATTCCCTGATATCTTCGAGATCAACACCTGCACCTTCGATGACCCCGCTCCATATCCACCCGGTGACCAGTGCTGGATGAATGATAAAATCGATTGGTCCCACACCGTGCCCGACTTAGTCCAAAGCCCCAAAACAGGGCCGTTGCCCTGAGATGTCGCCCAATAAGCAAACCTAAATGAGCAGTCAGAAAACCGAAAAGGCTCTAAGACGCTTAAATTTATAATAGGATTTATATTCAATCACCCAACAGCTGAATCCTTTATCTCTCCTTGATCTCCGAGTCTCCGTGGCAAGCCTAACTGCGGATTACAGGAATAACTCCACCCCCTCTATTTGGGAGCATCTGTCACTTGGTCTTGGAGCACATTGGCATGCTTGATCGCTCCCATTCTATCCAGCATGCGCTGGAAGATGACTCCTAATGTTTCCGCTTCCTCTTGCGTGATGTGAGCAGCGAAGTCGTTTTCAATCTGTTGGCAATAAATGTCCCATGTGGCATCAAGCGCTCTATGTCCAACCTTAGTCAAACGAACGCGAAAAACCCTGCCATCCTGCGGGCTTTGATCACGCTTGAGTAACCCCCGCTCGACCAAGCGTGTCACTCGGCGTGACATGCCACTTTTACTCAGTAAGACCGCTTCTGCTAGCTCACTCATGCGGAGCGTTTCGTTTGCCGCTTCATTGACGGTGAGAAGTACATCGTAGTCATCGAAAGATAAGACACCGGCCTCCTGGAGGTCCTTATCAATCCGATTACAAGCCACCGCATGCAAGGTGAGAAAAAGCCTCCATGCCACATGTTGGGGTAATGTTTTGATCAATTCCTCCGTGGCGACACTCATAGCCTTAGTCATATGAGACACCTTCATGAAACTCAACAAAAAATATTTAGTTGCATCTGCAACTAAAAGTCCGTGATGGCATACACAATGCTGGATATAAGCTGTCATGTCTGACATTCCACCTACAAATCCTGTTAACGGAAATGAGGCGAATCAATTCGCAAAGGTAGGAGGGGGCAATGATGTGAACGTTGGGAAGAAGAGCTTCTCTCCCAAGATATCTCGCAGCCTCTCTGCATTGTTTGAATTCAAAAAACCACTCCCAACTGGTCTCAAAATCGCTATCGGCCTATCAGCATGGATTCTATTTTTTACGGGCTGGCACGTATTAGCAACGGCGGAGGGAACTAATACCACGCTGCTTCCAGGGCCGATAGCCGTGGTACAATCTCTGGTGGAACTCTTTACTGAGCGTGAGTTCGCCACCGATGTCGCCCAGAGTGTCAAACGCATCCTTGCGAGCTTTAGCATCGCTGTTATGATCGCGTTACCACTCGGTATTTTCATGGGAGCCTTTACTCCCGTGGAATCTTTTTTAAATGCTCTCGTTTCCCCGTTCCGCTACCTCCCTGCGCCCTCCTTCGTCCCCCTCCTCCTAATGTGGCTTGGCACAGGTGATAGCCAAAAAATCGCTCTCCTCGTTATCGGAGTCGTCTTCTTCCTCATCACCCTCTTTATGGATAACACCCGCGCGGTAGCTCCTGAACTGGTAGAATGCTCACGCACACTAGGCGCAGGAAAGCTCAAGGTCCTCTTCCACGTCTTGCTACCATCGGCGTTACCTCGCTACTTCGAGACCGCGCGCCAGATGCTCGCCGTGAGTTGGACCTACCTCGTCATCGCCGAGATCGTCGCGGCCACCGATGGCATCGGCGCGATGATGATGCGTGCGAAACGCTTCGTGCAAGTAGACGACATCATGGCCGGCATCCTCACGATCGGTATTCTTGGACTCCTCACCGACACCGCCATCCGCCTCCTGCACCGACTTTGCTTCCGCTATCTACGCTAAACAAAAACCAATGACATAAAAACACCATGAAACTAATACGATACTCCGCCGCCCTCATCACTGCTCTCGCTGCAGGATCTTGCCTGCTGTTCTCCAGCTGTTCAAAAGAAGAGGAAACCGCAACCTCCACAGAAGCTACCGAAGCCACGCCTCAAAAAGTCAAAATCTCGCTCTTCTCATGGCCGGGATACGCCTTCTGGTTTGTCGCGAAGGAGAAGAACCTCGTGCCTGAGCTCGACCTCGACATCGTCATCATCGAAGACCCTTACGAGAGTTTTGGACAAATGGCAGCAGGTCAGCTCGATGTCACCTCATCGACTGTAGAATACGGACCCATCGCGGCGGATCAAGACGTCCCCGTCAAGCTCGTCACCTACACGAACCCATCCTACGGCACCGATAAAATCATTCTCGGACCTGGAGTCAACAGCGCTCAAGACCTCATCGGAAAAGAAGTCGCGGTTCTCGAAGGCGGACTCACCCAAATTTACATGGGGATCTGGTTAGAAGAGCAAGGCGTGAAGTTTGACCAAGTCAAATACAGCAACCTCATCATGGACGACGCTGTCGCGGCGATGGTCAGTGGTAAGGTCGCCGCTGGTGAGTTCTGGGAACCGTTCGGGGGCAAAGTTATGGAGAGCCTCCCCGGAGCTAAAGTAGTTGCAACCTCTAAAGATCTCTACTTCAAAAAGACCGCGCTGCTCGGTGACGGAATGTATATGAGCGGTTCCTTTCTAGAATCGAAGCCAGAACTCGCCAAGCTCACGATGAAGGCCTACTTCGCGGCCGTAGCTTATTGGAAGGAGAACCCAAAGGAAGCCAACGAAATCATGGCGAAGGGACTTAACTTCCCTGTCAGCGATGTCGAACTCGTGATTGGTGCCAGCGGTGAGGCTACTGATGGAGGCATCTACGCCTTTAACTACGAGGAAGCAGGACGCTTCATGGGCGTCATAGAAGGAGAGCCACCATTCGGCGCTAATAACGAAATCACCCGCCACTGGAAACTTACCAACGATTGGTGGATTAAGTTCGGCGCTGTGAAGAAAAGCTACCCAATGGAAGCGGGCGTCGACCTCGCTCCATTTAAGGCCCTCACAGCAGAAGGACTGTAATCTACTTTTCACCACTACACACTCCATGATGAACTCCTCCATGCCTACGGTAATCTCCACTCCCGCGATCGATGCGTCGCCTGTGGGAGCGGTGATTATCCCAGCGGGGAGCTTCACTATGGGTGGTGTGCCGGAAGATAAATTCGTCACCGCGGTCGAGCTGCCGCAGCACGTGGTGACATTCCAAAAAGAATTCGCTCTCGGAAAAACTCCTGTCACGCAGAAGCAATGGCTAGAGATTATGGATAGCCTACCAGAAAACTGTCCTGACCACCCTGACAAGAACTGCCCCGTCGTCTGCGTCAGCTACAGCGAGGTTCGGGACTACCTCGACCGACTCAGCCTATCCTCCAAGAAGCTTTGCCGCTTGCCCACCGAGGCCGAGTGGGAATACGCCTGCCGCGCGGGGAGCTCCTCTATCTTCCCCAACCAACATAACATCTCTCTCGATTCAGCGAACTACCTGTATGATGAACGCGGAAACTCGATCGGCGAAGGCCGTATAACACCTGTCTCACAGTATCCCGAGAATGCCTTCGGACTGTCCGACATGATCGGGAACGTCTGCGAGTGGACCGCTGATCACTGGCACCAAAACTACCTCGATGCGCCTGATGATGGCTCAGCATGGATCGCGGATTACACCGATAAATCCCGCTATGTCATCCGTGGTGGAGCTTGGGACCATCTCCCCCGTGTGCTCCGGGCCTCATGGCGCGACTGGGCTCCCGCTGACGCCCGCTGGGATAATCTTGGCTTCCGTATTGCCCACGATCTTTAACCTTATATTTCACTATGAATCTCTCACTTTTCAAAACACTCTGGGGCCACGACGGCACCGTCGACGAGGCTCTGACGCTCTGCAAGGGGTCGAATTTTCAGGGGCTCGAAGCCCCCGCTCCCACTGATCCAGCTGAGCGCGAGGCCTTTTTCAGCTCCATCCAATCCGCTGGTATGGACTGGATTGCCGAGGTCAGCACCTGCACCGCTCCTGGATTCTATGTTCCCATGCCAAAGCGTAGTGTGCAGGATCACCTCGATTCGCTCGAAGACGCCGTCATCATCAGTAAGGAGGGCGCCCCTCTCTTCATCAATACCATGGCAGGCTATGACGCCTGGAGCCACGATGAGGCGGTAGCATTTCACCAAGGCGTGGTCGCACTGCAGGATAAGCATGAGATTATTATTTCCGTGGAGACACACCGTGGTCGCTCCACCTACAGCCCATGGTTGACTTACGATATTCTGAAGAAAGTCCCAGAGCTCCGCATCACCTGCGATTTCAGCCACTGGTGCGTAGTGAGTGAACGCCTTATCCTCGATGAGGAACCGGAAATTCTCGCCCTCGCCGCGCAGCACGCCCATCACATCCAACCCCGGGTGGGTTATGACCAAGGCCCGCAGGTTCCCGATCCTCGCGCGCCGGAATTTGCTGAAACGGTAGCGGCCCACGAACGCTGGTGGACGGCGGTGTGGGACTCCATGGCGGCGAGAGGTTTCACTCACTTTACTATGTCACCTGAGTTCGGTCCCGATGGCTATCTCCAGTGTGCCCCATTCACGCAAGAACCGGTCGCCAACCTCTGGGAAGTCAACCAATGGATCGGCCACAAACAACGCGAACGCTTTCAACAACATTTCCTTTAACAATCAAATCAATCAACCTATGAGCACTGTAACATCGCCCCCTACATTAACCACTGAATCTGCTATTTTCACTGGCATCTTAGAAGCTGCAAGCAAGCCACGCGAGCAGTCTACCACCCTCCCTGCAGGTGCCTACTCCGACCCTGAATTTTTAAAGTTCGAGGAAGAAGAGATTTTCAAGAAAGAGTGGATCTCACTCTGCCACATTTCCCAGATCAAGACCCCTGGCGACTTCATTCGTGTCGATCTCTGCGGCGAGCCCATGATTGTGGTGCGTAGTAAGGACATGTCGGTGAAGGTCCTTTCACGCACCTGCTGTCACCGCGGCATGGATGTCATGCCCAGCGGCTTCGGTCATCCCGATGAGGGGAATAAGCGCGTCATCCTGTGCCCCTATCACCTTTGGAGCTATGACCTCGATGGAAAATTGGTCGGAGCACCTGAGATGCAAGAGGCAGAAGGGTTCGACCGCAGTGAGGTCTGCCTGCACAACTTCCGTAGCGAGATCTGGGAGGGATTTGTGTTTGTCACGCTATCGGATGACATCCCCCCACTGTCTGAAAAATACGGCCGCTTTAAAAACGAGTTTGTCGATAAGTGGGACATGGCAAACAGTGAGCTCGTCTGGTCGCAGCACTGGGAATGTGAGTTCAACTGGAAGATCCTGCTCGAAAACTTCATGGAGGCCTATCACCACCTTGGGGCTCATATGAAAACCCTCGAGCCCTTCCTCCCCGCCCGCGGCTGCTGGACCGAACCCTACGACCCCGAATTCTCCACCATGCATCTGCCGCTTAAGGACTCCATGAAAAAGGATATCCTCGAAACCAAAGACCCTGGCACCCCATTCCCCATCTTCCCCGGTTTAGAAATCGAAGACTGCACCGAGTGGTGGGTCTTCCTCGGAAACCCGAACTTCCTACTCTTCTCAGCGCCCGACCGCGTTTACTGGTATCGCCTCCTCCCCACCGGCCCAGAGACCTGCACCCTCATGACCACCATGATCATCCCCGCCCATGCCAAGGAGATGGATGGCTATGATGAGGTGCTCAAAAAAGAAATCCAAGGCGGGATCGACTTCCACATGGAAGACATGGAAGTCTGCGCCGCCACCCAACGCGGTATGCAGTCCGCCGGCTACAAACAGGGCCGCCTCAGCCACCTAGAAGAACCGATCTGGCACTTCCAGAAATACTTAGCCAGTGTGATTAAAAAAGCGAGCTCGTAGAACTAAAGTAGCCCTCCAAGAAAGCTCAGATAGAAGAGCTGTTGTGTGCATTTCTGCCGGCGATTGTGGACACCGTTTCCCATGAAAGGCAGTGGATCGTATCATCACGCATAATAATGGCGCTTTTCGCTTACGAGAACACCGCCTTCTGCAGATTCCTCAGGTTGTAGAGCTTACCCTCACCTGTCGCGAGCCCCTTCACCGGACGCGATCCGTCCTTTCGTTTCTCTCCGAACTTCTCGCGGTTCGCTTGGAAGACTTCTTCCACGAAACCTCGCGCCCCGATCGCGGCACCATCACAGAAATACCGCACCTTACAGCGCAGGTATTCCGCTTCACTGAGCTTCCCGCCTTCTTCGAGGACTTGCAGTGCCTTTTCTCGTGAGATCTTGCGCACTCCACTGACCGCATTCTGCTCAAAACCGCGTGATTTCCCCGTCAACTTCTCCGTATAGGTATCAGCAGACTTCGCGTTTGTTACCACCTTTCTCCTTGCTTCTACTGCCTCCTCCTCTTGAGGCAGGCCAAAGAGAACCCGTCGCCAAGCCTCGATCGCATAGCGATTTGTAAGCTTCTTCTTATAGACCTGCTTTCCTCCCTCACGCCCAAAGGCGATGAGTTGTCGATACGCCTCCTGCGCTTGCTTATCTCCTGCAACCGCGGCCGCATATCCACACCAGCGGTATTCCTTGGGATCATCACAAATATTAGCGCGAACGGGATTGAGATCAATGTAAGCCGCCATCGTCTTGAGGGCGTAGCTCCCTTCCTGCACCAGCGTCGAGCGAAAGCGATCTTCCCACAGCGTGCCACGTCGCCCATGCTTCTTGTTAAACCACTGCGTAAAGCGTTGCTTGAGCACCTTCATGAAGGAACTCACATCCCACATCCGCGAAAGCCACCGCTCCTTCAAGGCCACCGCCTGATGCTTGTATCCAAGACGATCGAACTCCTGAAATTCTAAGGCTAAACTATCGGCGCGCTCACTGCCCATCGTCTTGCGCACATGCTCCACGAGCTGCGCCTCCGTCATATCGACCTCTGGACGTTGCGGCACTTCCACCAAAACATGAAAATGGTTCGACATCACACAATACGTCACCACTTTTAAACCGTAGAGGGCTTCGTATATCCGCATCAATGCGATAAACTGATCTTTTTCCTCCTCCTGCAATACGAATTCACGATTAACCACCCGCGAAACACAGTGATAATACGCCTTCGTAAAATGCTTTGGAGCTAATAAGCGCGGTCTTCTCATGCTGAAAACCTAGGAAAAACAACGAATCATGTCAACCTTTTTCCTATAAAGGGACAGGCAATCTAATTCGTTCTTAAAATAGTCCATATTAATATGGAGTCTAGATTATACATTAGCTCTGATTATGACTGGGTTCAGTGCATTTTTAGTTTAGATAACCATGATGAAAAATTAATTTTTTCTGAATCAGGAAAAGCTACATTAAAAGAAAACAAATACGGATATAGACTCTTTTCATTTCACTTTTTATGTTATTTTTATCGGTCTAGTGTACGATTATTAATGATTAATCGCCCCTTCGCTTGATAAGTAATAATAAATAAAAGCCAATAATTCTTGGTCTGTTACATCAACCCACTTTATTTCAGAAACCTTTTTGCAACTGAAAACCAATTCACTATTCACAATTAAGCTAAAATCTCTTCGACTCGTTTTATTTAGAATTATCTCATCCTTTTTTTTAAAGTCTGAACTAAGCTGAGA
>CALKLP010000045.1 GCA_937991965.1 uncultured Verrucomicrobiales bacterium | reverse complement strand
GTTTCTAGGATGATGTCATGCTCTTCTTTCGCCTTTTTCTGGGCGAGGGAAATGAGCGCGAGCATATCGACGGCGGTGCATTTTCCACGATTCACAAAGAAGTTGGCGTGCACTTCAGAAATTTCTGCGTTGCCGATGCGGCTACCTTTGAGCCCCATTTGGTCGATTAACTTTCCGGCTCCTAGGTCTGGGCGAGGGTTCTTAAAGATGCACCCAGCACTGGCCGCTTTTGGCTGGCTGGTGTTCCGCTTATTACGGGACTCGAGCATTCTCTGTTGAATCTCTTCTGCAGGGGCAGGAGTGCCCTCAAAGACCACGCCGAGAACGAAGTTGTGATCCAGCTCGGGGACGTTGCGGTAATGTGTTACGACCTCGTCGCGCTGTTTTGTGATGATCTTGCCGACCTCATTGAGGCAGGTGATTTCAACCACTTGGTCAAAAGTCTCGGTGCCCATCGCGCCCGCGTTCATGCGCAGGCTGCCGCCGACATTTCCGGGGATGCCTTCCATCCACTCAAACCCACCGATGCCGGCCGCTTGGGCCGCGCTGGCGACTTTCTTAAAGCGCGCGCCGACTCCGCAAGTGATGCGATTTCCCTCTACCGTTACTTCGCTAAACTCACCCCCTGCAGGGTGAATGACCGCGCCACGGATTCCTCCGTCACGAACGAGTAAGTTCGATCCACGACCCACGATGCGAATCGGGAGAGAGCGCTCCTTGATCGTGTTTACAATGGCGGCAAAGGCCTCAAAGGTATGTGGTTCCAACCAATACTGCGCGGGGCCACCAATCATCATGGTGGTGTGACGGCGCATCGGCTCGTAGAGGCAGGAGGTCATCTCCTCCTTACTCGGCAGATAGCGACGAATGTCTTCTAGCACCGCGAGGTCTTGAGAGATTTTACGCCCTACCTCGTGAATGTTTCCCGCCCCGAGGGTGATGAGTAGGTCACCTTTTTGGAGTTTATTTCCGATACGGTAATGCGCGGATTGGACGTCACCGACGACTTCGGCCTTTGGGCCTCCAGCTTCGTGAATCGCATCGACAATGGTCTGGGCCGAGACGCCCTCGATGGGGTCTTCGCTCGCAGCGTAGATGTCAGAAACATAGACTTGGTCCGCGAGCTTAAAGGCTTCGCCAAACTCTTTGGCCAGAAGCTGGGTACGGGAATAACGGTGCGGCTGAAAGGCCACTACGAGGCGCTTTGGCTCGTAAGTGCGGGCGGTTTTCAGGGTCGCTTCGACCTCTGTTGGGTGGTGGCCGTAGTCATCGACAATACGGAAGTTAGGCGAGTAATACTTATTCTCAAAGCGGCGTTTTGCACCCGCAAAGGAGGCCATCGCACTATCGACAAAGGTCGGGTCAGCACCGTGCAGATCCGCGAGGGCATAGGCGGCGAGGGCATTGAGCACATTATGGCGACCAGGAATTCCAAGCTCGATCCGGCCGACAGATTTCCCGTGCTTGTTGACGGTGAAATAGGTTGCGCCTCGGCCTTCGAGCAGGTTCGTGGCGGTAAAGTCGGCATCACTCCAGCCGTAGGAAATGCCTTTGCCTGTTGGGGCTACTAGCTCGGTAGCATTGGCGTCCTCCGAACAGTAAATCACCTTCCCTGATGTATTGGCAATGAGAGTAGAGAACACCTCCTTCACATGAGCGAGGTCACGGTAGAAATCGAGGTGTTCGGCCTCAACATTGAGTAAAATCGCATGCTTCGGCTTGTAGAGAACAAGCGTTCCGTCGGACTCGTCTCCTTCCGCCACCATCATGCCGCCTTGATCCCACTTCGCATTCGCTCCCAGGACGGGGATTTCTGCGCCGACATAGTAACTCGGGTTAAGGTTAGCGCGGCGGAGCACGTGAGCACTGAGCGCGGAGGTGGTGGTCTTTCCATGTGTTCCAGCCACGATGATTCCCTCCTTATTGTGTAAGATGGCTGCAAGACATTCCGCGCGGCGGAGAGCGGTGATTCCTTGTTCTTCGGCCGCTTGGCGAGCTGGGTTTGTCTTCCGGATCGCGGAGGAATAAATAACGTAGTCACAGCCATCGACACACTCTGCGGTGTGCGGGCTTGAGAACTTCAGGCCTATCTTTTTAAGGCGTTCCGTCTCACTACTATTGACTCGATCTGATCCACTGACATTATGCCCCATTTCTAGCAGTAACTGCGCGAGACCACTCATTCCAGATCCTGCGACTCCGATGAGGTGGATGCGTAGTTTCTTATTCGGATCGAGAAGGAGTTTCGTTAGGTTAAGCATTAGTTCGCGGTGTTTTCGATGAGGTCGCAGATGGCACCTTCCGGGTTTTTGGAAAGCGCCTTGATGTTCTTGCTTAGCATTTCACGCTGATTATCGTCGCTTAACAACTCAGAAATGACATTTGCGAGTTTTTCTCCTGATAAATCCCGCTCCTGATAGAGAAGCGCTGCCTCTTTGGTGGTGAAGGCCTCCGCGTTCTTGGTTTGGTGATCATCGGCCGCGATTGGGTAAGGCACTAGGATCGATGGGAGTCCAAGGTAAGAAAGCTCAGTCATGCTAGAGGCGCCTGATCGACACACCACGATGTCTGCCATGGCATAAGCGGAAGGCATGTCGTCACAAAAGGCGAGCGCCTTGTGGTTGGTGATGCCCTGCGCTTCCTTGACCACGCGATCGTAGTCAAATGAGCCTGCAACATGAAGGAATTGGATCGTGTCATCCAATTTCTTCGCCGCTTCTACAGTGAGTGAGTTCAGTTTCTGAGCCCCCTGACTGCCCCCAAAGACGAGAACAGTGGGATTTTCTTCCTTCAGGCCATACTTGGCACAGGCTTCTGCTCTGCTCGGGAGAGTTTTCATCTCATCGCGCAAGGGCGTGCCGACTACCTCGCAGTTGGCATTGGGAAAATAAGCTTTCGCGGGTTCAAGGCCGAGCAGCACCTTATTGACATATTTCGCGAGGAAGAGGTTCGTCTTACCAGGTACTGCGTTCGAGTCATGAAGAAAGGTCGGGACCTTGAGAGATTTCCCCGCGAAGACAGGTCCAAAACAGGTGAAGCCCCCCATTCCTACAACAACATCAATACTCTTATCGCGAATGAGTTTCTTGGAGAGCTTGGTAACGGTAAAAAGGCTTTTGATAAATCCTAGAATCGCTGGAGAGGTGGTCGAAGGTTTAGGGCGTGAGGGCTGGGTAATAAACGTGTATTGCGCATACTTTTCAGCCGCTTCCTTATCGACTTCTTTCTCCGAAATCACAAGGTATGGCTTATGCCCGCGCTTAACGAGTTCCTCTGCCAGTGCAATCCCCGGGAATAAGTGACCACCTGTGCCACCACATGCAATTAATACGTTCATGACTTAGGAATTACGGATTTATCACCCTCTGGCAAGCGTAAGAGTGAAAAATGTCAACTCTCAGACTTGCTGTAACAGAACAGGGTAACTCGCAAACTGAACATCGCAGGTAATGACCGTTAACTGTTCACATATTGCTTGCGAGATGAGTAAGCGATCGAATGGATCTCGGTGGTGGCAGGGCAAACTCTGCACACCTTTCCCATGTGCGTAAGCAAGCGGGAGATGAGTCAACCCTCTCGCCTCGACCTCCTCATAATCATCACAATGTAAGTGGAGTTTATTTTGGGAGCGCTTGATTGCGATTTCGTTTGCGGTGACTGCACTGACATAGATCGTATTCTGTGGATCGAGCAATATGCTCCTAGTCTCAGAAGAAAAGCGTTCTGGCTGCATGAGTAAAAAAATATATGCGCAGGTATCGAGAAGGTAATTCATGACGATTTCCTAGTGTAGGTTCCAGCTTCTTCTGCCACTTTACTTTTTGCCAGAAATTCATCTATCGAGCTATTATAAACGAGCTCCTCTAGCTCCGGATCAGCCTCCCAACAATCATCCGAAACCCAGCCTTCAACACCGCCTAATGTTCGTTGAACTTTTTCTTCCACATAGGGAATGAGGCGGGCCATTGGTTTGTTACTCTTCCCTAGAATCAGCTCCTCACCAGCGGCAACTTGCTCTAGGTATTTAGAGAGTTGCGTCTTTGCTTCTTGGACATTGATCACTTTCATACACATAAACTAAACCAAGTCTGGTTTAGTCGCAAGTGATATTTTTGATAAGCTCCGTTGCCACGGGATGTTGAGGCTCTCTCTCTAGCAGCAAATGTAGAGCTTTTAATGCCTCTTCGCCTTGCCCTGCATTCTGATATGTCTGCGCTAACGCAATAAGGTAGTCATTACGGTTATTCACACGTTCTGCAGCCTCTTCTACTATATATATTGCGGATTCAACTTCCCCCTTAGCGAGCAGAACTTTACTTAGAGACTGGACAGGTTCAAGCCTCTCTGGATGTTCCAATACATTTTCCCGGAGTATGGTTTCGGCTTCGTTAAACTCCCCTTTTCTCGCATGAATTAGGCCCAAGTTCACCTTCGCCAAAAAGTGATTCGGCGTGCATTCAAGAGTATGCAGGCACAAGCTTTTATCTGAGCTCCAAACTTGAACTTGGTTTCTTGCTAAAAATCCCAGTAGTACCGTTAATAATAGCACAATACTCAGCGCTGCATTCTGGTTTTTTACCCATGTAAATAAGTAGCTAACTGCAATCAGGAGAAAGATCAGCGGAAAGTAAATGAGTCTATCTGCGGCGAATTCCAATGGTGAGGCTGTAACACCTAAGGCGGGCATCAGCAAGATGATGAAAGCAGCACTATATCCTCCAGCAGGATGCCTCCTAGCTAGGAGTAAGATTGTTACCGCCATGACTATAAGACCAAGGAGAAGAAGTGGCCATGAGGCATGCCACTGATACTCAGGATGGAGTTGTGTGGGAACAATAGTCTTATAGAGATAATGCCCTATGGCGGAGATCACACGCATCGGGTAGAGCCAAAGGTACTCCAGAGTGTGAACATGAGGATGATTTCTATTCGCCAATAAAGCCGCGATTAAGCCGCTCACTGATAATAAAAAGAGCGGAAGAAAACGTAACGACCTTTCTATAAAGTTCGTTCTATGAGCCAGACATAAGAGCACGAGTGGCAATGCAAGAAGCGTCTGCTTACTGAGCAAACATAAGAAAAACAACCCGCTTAGTAATAGCGTTTTTGACCGCGTCTTCTCTTCTTCTACTACGTTGAGTGCAAGAAGTGCGAACAGAGCGCTCAATACCCCTTTCATCGATGAGGCCCATGCAACACTCTCCACCTGCAGAGGATGAAGTGCAAAAACCATCGTAACGAAAAGAACTTGAACTCCTGGCAAGGCTAATTTCTGAGTAAATCTATATAGGAGCAATACATTTGCTATATGAAGAGTCAAAGAGCAAAGATGAAACGCCAGTGCGTTAAATCCAAAGACTGACTTTATCGCGATAGCAAGAGTCCATGTGAGTGGCATCCAGTTTGACTGTGGCGCACTAACCCAGGTGTTGTAGATTTGAGTGAGTAAATTACCCTCTAGCAAAAGAGGGTTTCTTAAATAATAATGGCTATCTTCTATTTCAAGCCAGCCATAAAATAGCATCGGATAATATACACAAAAAATGCCGAGAACAATGAGCCCTCGACATACGAATTGGTTCTGTAATTTGAAGTCCAACGGCTATGATCTATGACGTCTCAGCAGGAATAGTCCGCCTGTAACGAGCAATAGTAAGGATGAAGGCTCAGGAATAGGCATATCACTAACGGTGTAGTCACTGAGAAGATAATCACCTGTTGCTAAACCTCTCGTCCCAATGGCATGGAAATCATAATTCGATACATTGGTTTGTGCATTTTGATTTCCAGAGACGCCTGTCATAGTTTCACTGACTCCCCCTGAACTCGCAGTGACATCATAACTGAATTTATGTGCGCCATCTGTGTAAACGACAATGTCAAAGTCAACAATAGAACCCTGAGTCAATCCCGCAAGTGTTGTAAAAGATAGAAGATTGTTTCCATTTTGGCGGGCAAAGATATCTCCCGTGGTACTAATCCCAACCGAAAAGGCGTTTTGATCTGAGCGTTTAGCGTTTGCACTTGCCACATCCGTAACCGCTGCGCCATAAAAGAAATCGGTTTCCTTATTCGCTACAACTGTACTAAACTGAAAATAGAGTGGTACTGCAGCTGTGGGAGTGAAACTAGCGGAGGTATTCTGCGTCACCCCAGAACCTTGATCTGATCCACTTTGTGTTGTTCCAACATATTGGTTGTTGTAGGATAAACTTGTTCCATCGTTAGATGAAATAACGGTATCGCTATCTAATATGGTAAAATCACTGACCCCTGAAATGGTAGTTGCCGCATTGAGTAACTGTAGAAAAAGTATGGTATATGTTAATATTGCCCTCATCATGAAAATACACTACCATAAATTTAACCTTTTAGTCAATAGTCACGGTCATTTTTTTACGTAAAAATATTTTATAGGACATAAGTAGAACTAAATCATCCCGAGTTTCATTTTCCCCTCTTCAGAAATCATTTCTTGGTTCCAGGCTGGTTCCCACACGACATCGACGCTGGCTTTGTCCACTTCTGCGATATTCATAATCTTCGCTTGGGCATCCGCAGCGATGACTGGGCCCATGCCGCAACCTGGAGCGGTAAGGGTCATCTTCACATTGACCTCCGTTCCCTCTTCACCGTCTTCATCGATTTGGCAATCATAGACAAGGCCTAGATTCACAATATCAACTGGGATTTCAGGGTCGAACACTTGGGTCATGGCGTGCCAAACACGGTCTTCTAGAGGCGCATCTTTCATTGCATCAGACTGCTCTTGGCGCTTCTTATTCTCCTCTAGATCAATCCCGAGACAATCAGCATCTTGAGAAGCAATACGGGCCAGACCCGCAGAAGTCGCAACGGTGTAAGTCCCTCCTAATGTTTGGGTAATCACCACAGGCGTGCCCTCTGGGAGCGTGATGGTGTCACCTGATGGGATTTGAATGGCATCAACCTCGCGTAATAGTGTAACTTCCTCGTTCATATGGAATTCTATTTAGCTTACAGGCCGGAATAAGGATAGTAATTTTTTCTTTTTTGCACGGTCAGAGAGCGTAGACTCAGGCTAAGTATGCTAAAATTCTATTCCATCTTCACACTGTTGTGTCTTTTTCCCATGATTTCACTGGCGAAGAAGCCTGCCGTGGAATCACTTAGGATTAAGGTGCTGGAAGAAATTCCGCGCAAGCATATCGGCTTCACCCAAGGCTTTTTTATCTTAGGCGGGAAAATCTATGAATCCACGGGGCTTTATGGGAAATCAAAAATTCGGCGCATCGACCTCAAAACTCAAGAACTCGAAATTTCTAAAGACTTGCCCGCGCACATCTTTGCGGAAGGGCTGACCCCAATTGGCGAAAATCAAATGATTCAACTCAGCTGGCAGGCCAAGAAGGGAATCATTTACGATCGGGAAAAACTGAATATCACTAAGGTCTTCTCCTACGAGACCGAAGGCTGGGGCATCACGAGCCAAGGAGATCAAATCGTGATGAGCGATGGCTCCGCCCAGTTGCGCTTCCTAGACCCGGAGGACTTTCGGGTAACCAAGACGATTACGGTCACGAAAGCGGGTAAAGAGATCGAGCACCTCAATGAGCTAGAGTGGGTCGAGGGCTACATTTACGCCAACATCTGGATGCAGGATGAGATCATCAAGATCGATCCAAGCACCGGGCAAGTCATCGCGAGCATTGATTGTTCCGCGCTCTTGCCTAACCGCCCGCTTAACAAAGATGCGGTGCTAAATGGCATCGCCTACGACCACACGGAGAAGGTGTTTTACCTCACCGGAAAGCTCTGGCCGGTGATCTATCAGGTGGAGTTTGAGTGATTTTACTGCCGATTCGGTCGAGCCCGTTAAAAGTTGGTGGTGGCTCTTGGGTTTCTTTATTTTTTCTCCACAATACAAGCGCAGCACAGGATCGCCCATAGGCAAATTCACGGAGGGCGCGGAGGAGGTGTTTTGAGTGGATAGAAAGACGGTAAGATTTCTTAAGAATTGGTGTGGTGTTAGATGTATTCACCTCGTTCCCCCAGATGGCCTAAAGGGTCATGAGATTCCAGCAACTATATTCCATGAATTTCATTTTTGACGATTGAGTTCAGATGAATGAGGAGCTTCCGAGCGGCCGCAATCATTGCTACTTTATGGGGTTTACCTTCCTTTTTCAGCGATTGATAAAAGGCCC
>CALKLP010000044.1 GCA_937991965.1 uncultured Verrucomicrobiales bacterium | reverse complement strand
GGGGGCGTTGGAGGGGGGTGTGGGGATGGATGAAAGCTGACGTCATGGATGGCTAGAAAGATAATGACGTGATATTAATTGCGTAGAAGTGTTCAATACTCTGGCCGATTTCGATTGTCAATGGGGCGTTTGAACAACGTGCCAAAGCTTAATCGTACATGGATCGGAAGATAGAACATTTCAATGTCAAAAGCAATTATTATGTATTGTTCGTACCTGAGATATTATTGTTGTTGTTGTTGTTGTTGTTGTTCTCGCATTATTAACACGCATAATCAAGTCCATGGTCGCAGGACAGACTCCATCCAGTCACTCTGGAGCTGAGGAATACCCCATGGGAAAAACACACACAAACCAAAGGCGATATTGTATTACAGGCTGGTTCACGCTAAAAATCCGAAATTTATTGCCCGGTTAATGTCCACGCCGAATTTTTTTATTCAGACCTTGAAACTTAGCACACGCCTCCTATGTGCCCTTGCGAAGACCTCACCCGATATTTTTTATATTTAATTTTCCTAGCCTGATATTTCGTCAGTGTTTGTTTTTAAACATGTGAACCACCTTACTTGACCCATTTTTTTCCTGCAAAAAAGAGAATAAAAGAAACCAAAAACGATGGTCAGGTCTCGGGATGTAATATGCATGTAGAACACGTGTGCAAAGTTTCACCGCCTATCTCTCGAAAACGGCGTGGACATTTATTTCGACTTTTATGCGTAAAAATGAGTATGATACGTTGTTTGCTTCAAATGACTCGGTATTGGTGTAGGATCCTGTTTTTCGACAGTTTTTTGCTAAATTTTGAACGTTGAGGTCAAATATTCGATTTTTGCTCGAAAATTTCTACAGACTGTCCTTAGAGTAGGTAGGGGTGGCAGTCGACAAAAATATTTATGATTATTCACGATTATTTTTGTTGATTTTTTGCAATCATAGTCAAATCAACTTACCCTTGGTTATTTGATTCTTTGAATATTTCGAAAATTATACCAGGTAGTGACTAACCAATCAACTTAAATTTGGTGATCACTGTGGATAGTTGTTGATTATTTTTTCGTGAAAATAACTATTTTGCTTCGGGCTATAGCGCCGCCGCACTGTTGTAGGCCTCCGTCAACACGGCAAGAAGATTGGAGGCCGCCCTGCTCGTTGTCATGGATATAATTGATGGTAAGTAGTGGTACACATCCACAAAGCAGCTACATACAGGACACGTCGCTGCAGGTGTGTGCATTTGTGCGAAGGTTGCCGCGAGAGAAATTGGTCGTGCTCGACAACACCCTTCCCCTACTGCCGATGGAGGCCGCTGGCGAAGCTCACCCCGACCATCACGGCCCGGCGCATGGGACACGCGTGCCACGGATTCGAGTGAGGAGCGTCGAGTGGGACATCTTGTCAGCCGCTTTTTTTCTCGCTATATGCGCGAGTTGGCATGGTATGTTTTCTCTGTATTCTCCATTAATCTGCTTCTCGGTGCTAGAAGCTCCATGCTCTCGAGCTCCAAGGCAGCGGCAGCACGTGCCTCGCTCATGACCCATGACAAACGAAACGTTCATAGTGTTCCTCCTAATTGTACCAACACATCAACGACACGCTAACTTGGCACACCACCCACGTATTTACAACGAACTACCACATCTTGTGTTTGATGCTCTCGTGGAGGAATATTGTGTCTGATGATGTCTCATCCAAATAGCGATTACGGTTCGACGTTACCACCAAGCCGGCCTGCGAGAACAAACGTTCCGACGCTGCCGACGAGGCTTGGACCGCAAGATATCTGCAAGCCAGCTCGGCGATGTGGTGGTACAGCATCTTGTTCAGCTTCTACCACGCCAGAGGGCCGCCAAGGTGCTCCACTGTCTCTTCCGTGACCTCCGCGACCGTGTACGCGTCCCACTCGTTCATGACTACCGCGCGGGGAGACGCCACCACCTCTTTGTTCTCCGAGGCAGGGGGCTTCTCCGCTCCGTCGTCGAGGCCGGCGCGCTGCTCCGCGCCGGGCTTTACGACTCCCAGCAGCTCGGCGTCGCTGTCGCCGGAAGCATCAGCATCATCGTCGTCTTCCTTCGACGATGAAGACTCCAGCGAGGATACACCGGAGTCTTCGTCCGCGTTCGTGCCTCTCGGCATCGTTGCTGCGGCGCTCGGCGCCGCCGCTCTACGCTTACCGGCTGCCACGGCACTAGGCACCGCTGCTCTGCGCTTGCCGATATTTTTCATTACTCCAGCCGACGAAGCCGGATGTCAGAAGGCAGCTCCTGGCTGTGCTGTTGGGTCGAGGGTGTCGTGGTCGCCGTTAATATTATCCCGGCATGAAAATGCCTTCTATTTCTTTATAAATAATGAAATTATCATGAATTATCAATCAACTCCTATAATCATGATTTAATTACGACCGGATAATTATAATCAAATACTTGTACTCATGATTAGTCAAGCAAAACACACCCAAAATATCCAATAATCTAATCATGGTTGTTTTTAGGTTGATTGCCAACCTACCTTTTGATTGCGAACCAACCTTGGAGTACGTTCAACCGAATCGTGCAAAACGCGGCGTAGTTAGTTGTTTTCTTCGCCCCCCCGCTGGGAAAAAGCCTAAATATTATTGAAGAAAAATGGAGGCCTGTTATTGGTCGATACGATTTTCGCTCCTCCTACTAAAAATAGAGACTGCCCGAGGCCGGTAAAAAGGAAGTTCGTCCGTGTAACCCTCTTCGACTAGTCTAGTCATGGGAGTCACTATGATTATATCATACAAATGTTCCCTCTTTGACTCGATATTGCGAGCGGTATTCGTGGGGAAGAGATTTTGTGTTTCTTTACTTGAACCAGCCTGTATTAGAGCCCTTTGGTGGGAGCGGTGAACCCCTGTAGAAAAAATGCGGTTCCGTAACTTTCATCTCGGATCCTAGATACACCCACCCGTAACCGCACCAATGCAATTACTTGGGTATGTGCCGTTTCACGCAGACAGGCCGACTCCGACGTGACACAACACACAAATGCATGCGGAGAAAAATAATCATATTTGATGACAGAAAACGTCAAGAAGTATGGGAGGATTAAAACTCGGGACCGAAACTTTGTAAAATGTGCACCGCTAGTCAACGTGGACTGTGTAACAGTGGCGATGGTAAGCTTTTTACGAGGCCGCGTTCGTGCACATCGGCCGATCCTATCCGAGAAAACGTATATTTACACCGTACCATTGGAAGCGTAGAACAGACCCTCCCACTAAAAGGAATCGGAGCTTGATCGTCTGCTGCAGTAACGACGATGTTATCACGATACGCCATTCATTCCTCTCAAACCTACCCCGTCATCATGAAATGGTAACACGGCATCATCTCAATGGGTCCGAAGAAGGAAGCCCAGATGATTGCAAACAATACCTGCACCGCAAAACGATGAGTGTACTGCGTATCACTACGCAGGTTGAAGGAATCGAAACACTGGCTGCGGTTCACCATTCTGCATCCCTTTCAAACCAAACAATACCATTACGACTGTATTGAGATGTAATTGATACTCTGCGATAAGAAAACCGCCTAGATAGGGTAGCTACGCGAAGAAGGCCAAAAAAACCAAAACCAAAGAGAAGTGCAACAAACCCAGATATACACGAGCTCATTCCGATGGAAGGATAATAGGCCAAAAGAATTAAGTGCTCTCCCAGGGAGCAGGTCGACACCCAAGAGGAATAGAATTACGTTTGCCCCGTGTCCTGCATGCCCGTCCGCTAGGTAGGCTGATAAAAATAAAACGACGAATAAAACCAGGCAGAAGACGGGCAGAAAAAACATAATTTCCAACTCCGACACGTACTGGGCGCTATGTGGGAGCCTCTTAAAGGTATTTTACTTTGCAATGCCACCACGAGCGGGAGCAATAAAAATGTTGAATGGCACCACGAACTGCATTATATCGCC
>CALKLP010000043.1 GCA_937991965.1 uncultured Verrucomicrobiales bacterium | reverse complement strand
ATGCTAGTTCGCGAGAATACCAATATTACGAGACAAGAAATGGCCGAGCGTACCGGAAAGGATGTCCGCACGATTGGCCGAGCTATTTTGGCACTGAAGAAGGCTGGAAGATTGCGCCGCGTGGGTTCTGATAAAACAGGCCATTGGGAAGTCTTGGGGATCTAGTAGAGTAGAGAAATTCACTCCGCCCAAGTATAACCCATTTGCCGGATGGTTTTGAGCGGAGATGGCTGGTCTGGCGAGGTGCTGAGCTTCTTTCTCAGTGTTTTTATACAGCGATCGACACTCCTTTCGCCCAGGGTCCAGTGATTTCCCCATACTTCATTGAGGAGAGTTTGGCGCGATAGCACCTGACCTTTCCGCTGCACCAAGCAAAAGAGAACTCCGCTTTCTTTTTGCGTCAGTGTATTGGTAGAGCCATCGGGGTTCGTTAAAACATGGGTTTCTCTGTTCAAGGTGTAGCCGGAGAAGGAGAGGGATCGTTGTTCCAATTTTCCGATCTGGACTTTTACGCGCATAATCAGTTCTGTGAGAGAAAATGGTTTTCTGATGAAGTCGGTAGTTCCTACTTCAAATCCGCGTAGAACGTCTTTTTCCGCTCCCAGCGCGCTGATCATGATGATCGGGACTTGTTTTCCTTCCCTCCTCAAGTTTTGGCAAATCTCATAACCGTGCACTCTGGGAAGCATCAGATCCAGAATGAGGCAGTCAAACGAATGATTCAGCGCGAGCTCAAGGCCTAATTCCCCATCCATGGCTTGTTCCACCTCCCATCCATGTGCGCGTAGCTCTTCTACTACGGCTTGGCGAATACTGAGATCATCCTCAACGACTAAGATTTTGGCACTCATGACTCTAATGGTAAGATGACTCTAACGCGGGTTCCGTTCCCAATCTCACTGCAGAGACTGATTGCTCCATGGTGTAGCTGCACAATCTCTTTTGCGAGGCTGAGGCCGAGGCCGAGACCTTCTGAATTTCGTGATAAGGCCATTTCTCCGCGTTCGTATTTTGTGAAAACTTTTCGCTGAAGTGCAAGCGGAATCCCTGGGCCCTGATCTCTCACCTCAAATCCAACCGCATTGTCCTCCGCGATTTCTATTATCTGAATAGCAGAGCCCTCGCCATATTGTTGGGCGTTTTTAAGCAGGTTAGACAGCACAATGCCCATTAAGCTTTTATCGAAATACACCTTTGATTCGTGAGGAGGGAGGAGAACCAGAGTGGTCTCTGCAGTTCCTAACGCCAAGTGGCGATTGTGTTCGTAACCAAGCCAGTCTTGCCAGGGCGTGAGACTGCATTGCAGGCCCTGTGCGTGTAGTTTCCCCTGCACGAGAAATTGTTCCATGACTCCCTCTAGGCGCTGTCGCTCCTCTTCGATTTGGCTCAGAGATTTCCTGCTATCGAGCGGTAGACTCGCACTGTTTTGTAACCGCTCTAGGAGCAGTTTCATACCAGTTAGTGGAGTTCTCAGTTCATGGGCTACTGCTGAGAGTTGATCGACACTTTCTCGCGCTTCTCGTTCCTTTTTCTTGGCGTAAAGTAGAAGGATCAGCAGGCAGGCAAAAATCCACCCAAGACAAATCAAGGTTAACAGTGTGCGAGAGGCTTGTGCTTCCTCATGCTCAGTTGGGGCGGCATGAACGATTCCTACGGCTTCCCCGCATCCGTTTACAGGTGCATCATAACCCTCTTTTTGCCATTGGTAATTCTCTTCCAGCGCGGGCAGGGCTTCCCTATTCCATAAAATCGAAACTCCATTTTCTAGGGAAATCCCGCGCTTATCCTCAGGGTTGGTTTCCCAGCTCAGTTGATCTTCTAAGAGTGGATACTCCGTATTTAGGCCAGATTCTTGAAGCGTAAAGAGGATGAAGGCAGGCGCGTATTCAGCTCTCGCTGTTTTGATCCATGTTTCGATCGCTTCTCTATGTTCTGCAGGGTCTAGGAGCCATTGAGAAACCTCTGGTGAGCGTAGTTTGTATTTGTATTCCCCTCGGATTCCACCGATGCGGGGATCTTTTCTGAGTTGCTCATACCACTTCGGAGCTTGAACGATTTTTTCAAACTCCGCATTACCCTCACGGATCCTGTTTTCAGCTTCGTTGGCGTAGAGGCACAGGAGTTTTTCGGCCTGCTCCTCAGACCGCACTTTTTCTGCGATCAGCGAATCCTCCGCGGCTACAAATAGAAACCACCCTAAGATCAGGAGTGGTAAAAAGGTAACGATGATCGCTCCTAAGTAGAGCCAAGACCTGTGACGGGGTGGCCTCATTTAAAAAAGCATCCTGCGACTTCTCCTTTTTTATCTAAGCTTAAAGTCATTTTTAATTCAACTCCATCCTCACAATCAAGCTGCCAAATATAAATGCTATAAAGTCCTTTAGTATCTGATTTGATAAGAGTTGTGGTATAGCCAGATGCCAAGGGGGCTGCTAATTGGTCTGAGACGGACTCTAAAATAACTTTCGATAAGGCCTCTTTCATCCCCTTATTGCACAAAGAATGAAATAGTTCGAAATCGTTAGTCTCGGTAGCCTTGATGAGAGCATCTCGAATCGCAATGATTTCCTCTGATGGAGCATCCTCTTTTACCTGTTCCTGAATGATTGTCTGAGCCTTCTTTACCCACGAATCATTCTTGTTCCCAGATTGGACGAGTTGGCGTAAGATTGCTAATTGCTTTGCGGTTTCACCTAACTCCTTGTTGCACATCGCCTTTCGGTAGAGCAGTTCGTTGAGCTTGCTTCTCTTTTTCTCCGCGGCGATGGCCTGATCAAACGTGGTAATGGCCGCGGCGTAATCCTTCTTCGTCTCTTCCAGAAAAACTCCTTTTTCCGTCAAGACCTCGACGCTTTCCGCATAGGTATGGTTGATTACGAGAGCGGCACTGATGGCGGTGATATATTTTGTGATCTGATATGTTTTCATCTCCGTAAACTGTAGGGGGGAAATATGACCTCATTGTGACCTCATGGATGAAAGATAGCAAGAACAGGCTCTTGATCACCGATTGTAATCGGCGTAGCGTACATTAAGCCACAATTTTCTTGGTCGCTTCTACGAATGTCAGCAACGCCACTAATCAGGGTATGATTGTATTTGGTGGATATCAAAATAGGATAACCAAGGGTAGGGTGCTTTCGCCGAAAGCACCGCACGAGTGAGTGTGAGAAACCCAGAAATGGTCGCTCCAGCCTTTGTTGGAGAGAATTCTTATTTCAAAGAGTGATGAGGACGGCGTTTTTTGTGAGGGTTCGCCTGTGAGGTAGCCTCGGCGAGACTACCCTACCCTTTACAGTCTTCCTGCAAATAGCTCCGTAATGTGAGATGGGAGCAAGGGATAGTTTCGTTTGCACGCTGGAAGCGCGCGCTACCCATCCACCTGATAAAATCACACTCCACTAATCGTTTCTCCTTTATCCTTGCAGGTTCATTCTTATATCCTCTATCACTGACCTATGAAAATCGCGATCGATGCTATGGGGGGGGATCATGCCCCGAGAGTTGTAATCGAAGGTGCCAAGACGGCATTGGAGTCGTTCTCAACCCTGGAAACTCTTTTCCTCGTTGGTGATGAATCACAGATTGCCCCTCTTGTCGCGGAGTTTCAGCTTCCTCAGGATCGGATTGAGATCGTGCATACTGATGAAATGGTCGAGATGCATGAGAGCGGGGCCAAGATGCTGCGGAAGAAGAAAAAGGCCTCGATCTCTCTTGCCGCGGATCTCGTGAAGAAAGGCGAAGCAGACGGAATGGTGGGAGCAGGGAACACTGGCGCCGCAGTCGCAAACGCAACGATCAAATTCCGCACGCTAGAGGGGATTTCCAAGGCCTCGATCGGCTCCGTCATGCCGAACAACTTTGGGAAATGTCTCCTCATGGATGCGGGAGCGAACCCAGACCCGAAGCCTGAAAACCTCGTAGAGTCCGCCATCATGGGGAGTATCTACATGAAAAACCTCTACGGAGTGAAAAAGCCGAAGGTGGGCATCATGTCGAACGGGGAAGAAGAGGAAAAAGGCACCGACTTCACCAGAGCCGCACACGCGCTGATTAAAGAACTCGTCGAGAGCGGCCAAGAGCTTCCGTTCGAATACTTAGGCAATATCGAGGGGCGTGATATTTTCCTCTCTGACGTGCAAGTGTGCCTGACCGATGGATTTACGGGCAATATCATCCTAAAGACTGCTGAAGGCCTCGCTAAAGGGATTGGCGGTTGGATTAAGGAGGAATATCAGAAGAACATTTTCGGCAAGATCGCTGGACTACTCTCTAAGCCAGTTTTCGCGCGCTTGAAGGAACGCACCAGCCACGAGAAAGTCGGTGGTTCATTACTGCTCGGTGTGAACGGTGTGTGTGTAATTGGTCACGGCTCTTCCTCCGCCTATGCGATTCATAATACGATTCGCCTCGCGATGAACTCGGTCGAAAACCAGATTAATGAGGAAATTGTAGAGACGATGAGGTCTTTACAGAAACCTGAGTGAATTCTCTCTAAGGTTGGTAACGGTGCTTAGATTTTCTTTTCAGGAAGGGTTCTTCGATATACTTCCATGAGTAATGCCCCATGAGGAACAGAACTCCTGATGCCAGTACGATCTTGATTGGTAAAAAGTAGTTCTCCCATGGAGACTCCTTAAAGAGAAAGGGCACCATGTACCCTAAAAGCAAGAGTGCTAGGTTGTGATACACGTAAAACCCGTAGCTTCTTTGGCCGATATACTGAATTCTAGGGTGTTCTAAAATTCGTTTGCCCGTGCCTTGAAACCCATGAACAGCGAGACCAATAAGGCAGGTTGAAAATGTGGCGAGGATCGTTTGTTGCAGAATTAAGAGCGTGGATTCATCACTCAAGCCAAGGAGGCGGTAGCGGAAGATACAGTAAGCCACTAATGAGGCCAGCAACCCGATCCAAAGTGCACGTTTGCTAGGTAAGCGAACATATTCATGCAGATAGGCTAGCAAGGCACCTAGGCATAAATGATCTGTCAAAAACCAAGGGAGCTTATCTACCATGAGACCACTGAAAACGGGGATCTGAAGGCAGCCCAAATAGCGAGATAGAGGTGCTAAGGACGCAATGACGATGAGCGCGATGGGGATAATTTTTCTAGGTAGGAGCAGGATCAGAAAAGGCCAGAAGGCGTAAAACTGTTGATCTACGGCAAGTGTCCAGAACTGATCGGCATCGCCCGGCCATTTCTCTAATTGGGCAAAATGAATGTTCGAGGTATTCGTGAGATACCATCCAAGATTTTGTGTGACTTCAGGAGAGAGGATGATGATGTATAATACGATGCCAACCAGGTAGGCCGGAAAGAGACGGAGAAAGCGACGGTAGGTAAAGGACTTAAGAAAATGACCAAAAGTTGTTCCGCTTTCTGCGAGCTTGTTTTTTCCTCTGAGTAATATCCGCGTAATGAGATATCCCGAAAGCGCAAAAAAAACGAAAGCGCCGATCTCAAACGGAAAGTTCAGATGGTACGTATGAATGGTCCAATGGTGAACGATAATGCTGATAAGGCATAAGGCGCGCAATCCATCTAGCTGAGGCATCAAGGTCAGTCGAACCTTCGTATCTGCTGCGTTCGGGCTGTCATTACTCTGCTCCATCCGCTAGGGCTTGCATCGATAGGTTTATTAAAGCATTTGGTTCGCCGATCGATTGAATGCGTCCTGCCTTATCCAGAAGGAATATTGTTGGGGATTGGTTGACCCGATAATTTTTCGTGATTTCCCCCTGCTGATCGAAAGCGTTTTTCCAGGTCACCTCTCGGTCCGAAATTTTTTGGCGTAAAGTAGCGGAATCTCCCGTGTATACTCCGATCATCGCTGCCCCACATTGCTGTGCTGTCTTGTAGGTGCCCTGGAGAATCGGGAGCCATGTTTCGAGATCACTGTTCGTTCCTGACCAAAAAACGATGGCTGTAACCTTCCCAACTGGGAGCGTAACAGGAATTCCCGCGATGTCTTTACCATTGATGTTAGGAGCTTTTCTCCCCTTGGAGAGAAATTGGATGACATACAGTTGATCACTAATAATATCGGTTACTTTTTTTCCATTGATTTTCTTATCCTCTGGGATTTTTTTGATAGCGCTTCGGAGGTGTTCCAGCCGTTTAGCTACCAAGCCAGCGTCATCGCCGAGATTGGAAAGCGCGATACTTACTGCCAGTGAAGCTAAGCCTTGTTCTTCCTCATTTGCGGCTTGTTTGGCTACCTTTTCTAAGAAAGCGAGGTCTTGAGTATTAAAGCTCTGGCTGATGGCAATACATAAGTCGCCAGCTCCTGGCTTATTGTAATGACTACGTAGCAGAGAGTTTCGAATGGCTTTCCCCGCTTCTCCTGCATCAGGGTGTTGCAGAAAGGCAGCGTCATTATCATAAATCCACGCGATGGCACGCATGGTACTAGGGTCGTTCAACTCTGCCCCTATGTGTTTTAAGATCGTCTGCGTTGTACGGCGGGGATTCGGGCGGGCTTTTAGCAATTCTAACCGTGTGGCATCATCTGGGGTACTGGCAAAACTCGTCTCCCATGTCTTATAACTCTCATCATATTGTGACATCGCACGATCTGCGTAGCGCATCTCTGCAGAAACAACACCCAACGAGACAAGCCCGATCAAAGCAACTAACCAACATTTCTTCATGTCCTTATACTTCTCTTAACTCCTTCATGACTTCAAGCCTTCTTTTTAAGGCTGGCGGTCACCTGCGGTATTTAGCATAGTTTGTTTATCTTAAAAAACGCAGTAGAGTTTTACCGCAAAGGCGCGACGACGCAAAGAAGAACAAAAAAGGCATATTTCTATCAAGCTACCAGCCTATATCGATCACCGATTCCGCAATTGTTCTCATTTCCATGAATATGATTTCCTGTTCTCTTTCGCCCATTAGGTGAAGCCAAACTAAAGTAGAATGTGTTCATAAACCCTTATAAAACTTAGCGTCTTCGTGACTTAGCGGTTTTCTAACTGCGGAATCAAGGTTGATCTTCTACAAGCGACCAGTGGTCACTTCTACGAGTTATCTCTCACTTGGGGAAACTATACCATGCCTCTGTGGTAGAAAGTTGTCCTGTGTTATCAAAGATGACCCCTTCGGCCTTGAGTAAATCACGCTTATTATTATTCTCAAGCGATCCCATAAAGCCTCCTAGATTCCCATCTTTACGAATCACGCGGTGACATGGCACCTGTGGGCTGTCAGGGTTATTTTTCAGAGCTTGCCCGATCGCCTGTGCAGATTGAACCCCTAGATAAGAGGATAGCTCTCCATAACTTACCACTTTTCCTTCTGGAATTTCTAGTAGCGCAGCGAAAACCTGTTTCTGGAATGCCGTCATGGTAAGAGTAGCGCTTCTGCCATGCGCAAGGCATCGCAATTCTCCTTCACCTGATGCACCCGATGAATCCGTGCCCCTAGCGTTCGGGTGTATGACGTCAGTGCCACCGTAGGCCACTCTCGATCACTGACCTCACCCGATTCGAGAAGCTGCCCAATGAATGATTTTCGCGAAAGCCCGATCAATAAGGGACGTCCTTCTACCGATAAGTCCCCCACTCCATTAATTAAACTCTTATTATGCTCCAGCGACTTTCCAAAACCGATTCCGGGATCGAAACAAATTCGATCGGCGGGAATTCCTGCCACTGTCAGCATTTCATATTGATCCATGAAGAATCCTTTCACCTCTGTGATGACGTCCGCATATGTTGGGTTATCCTGCATCGAGCGCGGTGTGCCTTGCATGTGCATGCACACAATCCCCACCTCACCATCACGGCAAGTGAGCACCATTTCAGGATTTGTTAGACCAGTGACATCATTGACAATGTTTGCGCCGACTTCAATCGCCTCGCGCGCTACCTCGGGTTTAGAAGTATCGATCGAAATCGCGCCTCCCCATTCCTTACGCAGAGCTTCTACTACGGGAATGGTGCGCGCTAGTTCTTCGTCCAAATTGACCGCAGGAGAACCTGGGCGCGTAGATTCTCCTCCAATATCGATGATATCTGCGCCCATCGCGATCATTTCTAGCGCCGCTTCTACCGCTTTTTCGGTATTGCCATAACTCCCGCCGTCCGAGAATGAATCTGGGGTGACGTTGAGGATGCCCATGATCGCGCCTCGCTCCGTGAGATCAAAGTGCCCTCCCTTATAGTTCCAAATCATCATGAAATCATGTTAAGCCTCTCGCCCTAGAGCTGCCACCACTTTTGTCTGTAGTGTCTCGAATTCACTGTCCGGTAATACTGGGATGAGATTATCAGAGTTACAGGAAACCTCCTCTAGCTCCACCCAGCTCCGACAGCCACCAAGGCGTTTAGCATACTGCACTTTAATAGGATTTGGCATTTGATAGGCACGGATCAGTGCGAGATGAATTTTACCGCTGGTCATCCCCTTCCCTTCCCAGTCAAAGCGCTCCTTGATACAATCCTCGGACCAAAGGTGCAGCTCAGAAACGGCTTGCACGTGCTCCCAATCCGTCAGCTCATACGTCGCCACCACCTTACAGAGCGTATCAAAGACAACCTCGTCGCCTACTTCCCACTCCTTACCGGGCGAGAACTCACCTGCGAGATCGACCAAATCCCCCTGCGCATGGAAGCGCGTCGGAAAGAGCACGAACTCGGGCACCGTGCCAAAGGAAAAGCCTCCGCTCCCCTCATGAATTCCGCCCTTACGTAAAATCAGAGATTGCTTCCCATCCCTCAGTGCCTCGCAGATCACCTGCCATTCCTTAAAACAATACATACGGAATAACTAACGCAGGAATAAGAGCGCGTAAAATCAAAAGAGCGAGGAAAGTTACAGAAAGATTTCATTTCCATTTGTCTGCGCTTTGGCTTAGGATGCGTTTATGTCAAAAGAACAACCAAAAATCGTTTGCTATTTGAAAACTTATTGTGGCTGGTCCGAGGGCGTACGCGCCATCATGCGAAAGTATGGCCTCGAGTTTGAGGAAAAGGATATTATCAAAAATGAAGCCTTCCGCTGGGAAATGGAGCAACGCTCTGGGCAACCTCTTTCTCCTTGTGTAGAGGTAGCTGGTACGATGCTCCCTGATGTCTCGGGCGAAGAAGTGGAAGAATGGATGGTCGAGAACGGCTACATTGAGCGTAAAGAAGAAGCCCCTGATGCCCCTATCGATTCCTCTTGCTCACCTGAGCAACACGAAGCCCAAGCACGCGCAGAGGCCGAAGCGAAGGGTGGGAAAAAGGTTGTATTTCTCGACTAAAGCTCCCCCCGCTCGTCTTTCTCGAGCTGGATGCGGTCATCGAGATTGCGTGCTTTCACGCGGTTAGTGCGTTTACCCCAGCGCTCGGTGATCATCTTGCGCTTCTTACGGCGGCGTTTGAGTTCTTGCACTTCTTCTTCCAGCTTGAGGTACCCCTCGTAGCGTTCGTCGTCGAGCTCTCCACTTTGGACTGCTTCACGGATCGCACAGCCTTTATCAGACTGGTGCTTACAGTCGTGGTACTTGCAGGCTTGCGAAAGCGCCTCGATGTCTGCAAAGCCCTCGCGAAGGGTTTTCTCATCGGTCCACATTTGGATTTCTCGCATGCCAGGGTTGTCAACGAGGAGTCCCCCTTCAGGCAGTAAGACGAGTTCTCGAGCCGTAGTTGTGTGACGTCCTTTACCGGTGAAATCATTCACATCACCGGTATCCATGATTTCCTGCCGCAAGACGCGGTTTAAGATCGTCGACTTTCCCATTCCACTTGATCCAACGAGTGCGACAGTCTTTCCGATCTGAAAGTAATCCTTAAGCACCTCTAGCGGGTCATCATTGAGGGCCGACATGGCGTGGATTTGGACAACTTTACTGAGGGCCTGAACCTCTTCGATTCGCTCTTTGAGTTCTTCTTCGGTAACCAGGTCACGCTTATTGATTACGACTACGGGTTGGCACCCTGTTTTTTCGATAAGCATGAAGTAACGCTCTAAACGACGTAGATTAAAGTCCGCTAGGGGATCTGTCACAACCATGACGTAATGCACATTGGCGCAGATGACGTGCTCGTCGGAGCTTTTGCCTGGCATCTTGCGGGAAAAGCGACTGTGACGGGGAAGAATAGCCTGGATGACAGGATCTTCGCCTTTGAGATCGATGGCCACCCAATCTCCTACCGCAGGTAGGTCCGCGTCCGATTCCGCATCATGCCAGAGCTTCCCTGTCACAAAGGCATCAAACTCCGTGCCATCATGCTTGAGGGCGGTGAAGTTGATCTTGGTTTCGCGGATCAACCGCGCGGACACGAAGCCTTTCTTCGCATAGGGAGCGAAGGCGGCTTCAAACTCCTCCGTCCAACCGAGCGATTGGGCATTTACCCCTGAGATAATCAAGGGATGATGAAAATGTTGTTAGACCCCGGTTCGGTAACCTTAGAGCCTGAGGCGATGCCACGAACGTCCACGGTGTTGTAAGGACTGTAAGGACTTTTGACGTAACCAGTGGTTCCCGTCGGAGAGGCGTAGGGATAGCTCTGCGGTTGGCTTACAGTAGGGTTCTGTTGTTGCGGCACTTGTCCTTCACGTACAGCGGCTACTCCAGCACCAATGGCGGCGCCGATTCCTGCCTTTGTGATGACCTCTTCGGAGTCATCTCCGGAGAGAACCCCGAGGGCAGCTCCGGCCATCGCTCCGTATTGGGCGCCTTGTTGCTGCGCGGTGGTGCAGCTAGAAAGGCCTCCCCCAAGAAGCCCGATGGCGAAAATTCCTGAAAATAATTTATGTTTCATAGTAAAGTTTGTGACGGCGCCATTCTGAGGTTTATTCGATCGCTGGCAATTGATTTCTTTAGGTAGTTTACTAAAAAGAGTCTGAAGGTAATGCCTGCTGGAGTTTACTCTCAAGTGCCGAATCTGGGCTGGCGCCTTTTCTTAGGGCAGCACGATATTGCGTGAGAGCCTGCTTATACTTTCCCTGGTGTGCGTAGAGCTTAGCGAGATTAAAATGTGGTTCACTCATCGTTCCATCGATCTTCATGGCAGTTTTGAGGTGAGATTCAGAGGTCTGAAGCTCGTTTTTCTCACTGGCGATATCGGCTAGGAGGATGTGAGCGTTCGCATTGGTAGGGTCTTTTTTGATAGCAAGCTGGAATTGCGCAGAGGCTTCTTCAAAACCCTTCACGAGAAAGTGGGCATAACCCAGCATTTGGTGTGCATATGGCACGGTCTGGTCTCCACTCATCGCGATGGCATCCTCAAAGGTCTCGATCGCTTCAGGAATCACGGAAATATCTCCCTCGTTTTTCGCGTGACGTAGTTGTAGGACACCTAGATTCAGCATGCTGGGAACATGTCCAGGGTGTGCGTCTAAGTTCAGCTTAAAGAATTCCTCCGCCGCGGCGAAACGGCCTTTTTCGAACGCTTCACGTCCCATTTTATCGTAGATCTTGAGCTTGCGAGAGAGTTCAGCCTCTGCCAATTCTCGCTCTTCTGGTGTAGCGCGCTCGGCAAAGCGGAATTCCCCGTCGGCATCCTGATTGGCGAGAAGTTCTTTCTGTTCTTTGGTAAGTTGGAGTTCCTGTGTTTCTGAGAGATCGAGTGCTCTGATGAATTCGGTATCATCGATGTTGAGGCGCTTCACTTGCTCAAGAATAATGGAGCGAGCGAGTTGGCGCTTTTTCTGGAGCTTGAGTTGCTTTTCTACCAGTTCACGGAGCACGCGTATCTCCGCTTCTGAGTATTCTGAGCTAGGATTGGTGGAAGCTAGCTGGAGCTCACTCTGTGCTTGAATGAGCTGATTTCTGAGCTTGTCGGCGCGCATGTTACTCAGTTCCAGTTGGTGACGTGCTTTATTGAGATCAGTACGCGCTAGGGCATACTGCTTACGTGCCATTGCTAAGTCTTGTTCTTGGACTTGGGTTTGTTCTCGCAAGGCTTGGTACGCTTTTTGGGTAGAGATTAGTCCGGACTTCATAGCCAAATGTTGTCTTTTGAGAACCTCAACATCGGACTTACCGTCCATGAGCGTACGAAGGTGCTCATGCTCAGCGATCAGCGATTCATGCTTATCATTGAGTTCCGCATATTGGTCTGACGTTTGGGTGAGGAGTTCTTGGAGCTTTTCCGCTTTCGCTTGTTCGACTGCTAGAGCACGTTGGGTTTCGTTTAGCATCTTTTGCTGTGAGGCTAAGCGTTCTCTCTGTGAACTGATGATTTCATTACTGAGTTCTCGTTCCGCTTCGACATTCTTCTCAAACTGGCTCGTCACGCCACGTGATCCTTCGAGTTCTTTTTGAAGCAGTTCGATCCGATCGATTGCCTCAAAATATTTTTCTTCATTCGTTGATAGTGCGGTAGAGAGGCTTTGCTTCTCCCTATTTACGAGCGCTAGATTTTCTTGGAGGGCGAGCACCTCCGTCTTGAGTGGTCTCATTAGGAGAAGATCTCGCTCTTGCTTGAGTTCTTCGAGACCTGTTTCTAATTTGGAGATAACATCAGCTTGAGCGAGGACAGTCTGCTGAGTCTTTTGTTGCTCCGCTGACATGTCGTTTAGCTGGCTCTTGAGCGCGAGTATCTGATCGTCTTTTGCTTGGGTTTGTGCCTCAAAGTCACGAATAGCTTGGTTGGCACTCTCTAGCTGTTTCTGGGCGTCAAGTAGCGAAGTATTGAGCTTATTTTCACGCTCTCTGATGGTAACTATTTCTAATTCCTTTTTTGCAAGAAGCTCTTTCTTTTGTTGATCAATTTCAGCAGCGTCACTTTTAAGCTTCTTTAGCATCAGGAGATCGTCTGAATCTTTTTCTGCACTTGCATCTGCGATCGATTTTTCGTCGATTTTGCTCGATACCGTGTTGAGCTTTTGGAGGGCGTCCTTTTTCTCAGCTTCCAGAGTAGCTAGGGTCTTATTGATTTCGTTGATTTTACGGTTTGAAGCAATGGTTTCGCTTTCAAGCCTTTCTGCAGACTCGTTGATCACTGCTTTTAAGGCTGCGATTTCCTCTGATGAACGTTTAGCCATGCTCATGTTCTCCTCATTAGCCTGAATCAGTTGAGCTCGCTCTTCTTCGAATTTAAGAACCTTTTGCTGTAGGGTCTCGATTTCTTGTTGCCGCTTTTGCAGTTCTTCCTCCTGAGCAACATATGAGGCTTGGCCTGAACTAGTGGGCAGTTGCTTGCGAAGTGCTGCGATCTCATCCTTGAGCAGAGCTTCTCGTTTTGAAGCAGAGGACTCTCCTTGGCCACTCAGCTGCTTTAACTTTATCAGCTCAGCATCTTTATCTTTGATGATTTTAAGCAACTCAGAACGGTTGGCCGCAGCCAATTTTTGACCCTCTAATTCTTGCTCTCGCTGTTCGATATTTTTTTGGATGTGTTTGATGCGTTCCGCAGCAGTTGGCAATTCGGTATTATTTTGGAGGGCGAGCTGAGCCTGACGTTTTACCTTATCTAGACGTGGGGTTTTAGATACTTCTTCAAAGAGTTGCGGTTGGGTCGCTTTTGACTTTTCGTCTAATTCTTTTTCGTACCCCACTTTTTCAATTAATTTTGAAACTCGGGTATGTGCTTTTGCCACAATTTCAGGATTCCAACGCGGGAAGCGAACATGAATTGTATTGAGCAGCTTTTTAGCATTATCAAACTTGTTAATCGCTTCGTTGTAACTCTTTTGCTCTAGAAGGTGTTTCCCGTCTTTTTCATAATTGTACGTCGCAAAGAACATATCCGACGGATCTAAATTCTGAACCTGCCCAGATACATTCCCCAGCAATACAACGGTAAAGAACACGCCCATGAGGTGGTGTAAGGCATTAGTCATTCTGGAGGGCATAAGATACATATTGGATTAGGTGACAATTCTGAAATTGTTGAATTTGTCCACTTGGTTGGAGTGTTCTGAAATCGTCGTCTTCTTAATATGCTTGGCGACTTCACTATTAGCAATGGCTGCGATGAATTCGCGCACTTCCTTTTCTTCCCCTTTAACGGCCATTTCTACAGTCCCGCTGGGGAGATTTTTGATCCAACCCGTGACTTCATATCCTTTGGCGACTTCTTTAGCGCAGTAGCGAAAACCCACACCTTGAACTCTGCCTTCATAGATGACATTTTGAGTGATCGGGATCATTTTCCACCTACGCGATGCGCATTCGGGTTAGCGATATCATTTTGTTCCTTAAAGACTTTATCCGGGAGAGTAGTCTTCTTACCAAAAAGCGTTTCGGCAGTCTGCCCTTTGACGAAGGTGAACACCATGGGCTTGGAGCGATTTCCTTGGGCATCATAGGTGTATCGTGTTTCACTCGCGATCAAAGGCTGGCCTGATTTGGAATCAACCTTGTCCGCAAAAAACATACGCTCTTTCATTAAGCGCCCCGTACTCGCTTGATATCCGTAGGAGACCTTGAAGAGCAGCTTATTGCCCGCATTGTAGATTTTACAGCTTCTCGGATTACCAAGATCATCCATGTAATAATGGGTGATCAAGCGGACATTACCGTCGGCGCCGACATTTTTTTTCACGAGGGTTTTATCTTTACCCATACTACGTTTGTAATATGTCCGTGAACCATCTTGATGCTTCATGACGCGAGAATTAGGCCCTAAAAATTCCCAATCTTGCGCCATTACATACGTCGGCACGAGAAGAACTAAGGTTAAGAATAGAGAGAATAAACGCATAAGGTGAAAGGGGTTGTAGTGAAATCTTTTTAAAAAAGCAATGAAAAACCCCAAGGCATCACCCTGGGGTCACAAATCAACTGAGAAGTGCAAGCTCAGCTAGGAGTTTTCATAAATCGCAGACCTTATTTCCATAACGGCTCATTGCGTCCGTCATATGGGAGCCATAGAATCGCCACTTCTTGCACATCAATATCCTTCTTATATGGCTTAAGCGTTTCCGGCTCTAGCGCGGTGGTGAAGGCATCCATTTTCCCTTCTAATTCACGGATCTCCTCCGCGAGCTCACTTTCCATTTCTTGTAAGTCACGCTCCAGGATGTCCACTTTTTCCTTCGCTCGCTTGATGTCACCGTGCTGTTGCATGGCGCGGCTGGCTCCTGAAATAGTGCTTCGGGTCGAACGACGCCCTCCCAGCAGGCCTCCCAATAGGCCTCCTACGATCGCCATTCCCGCTTGCATTTTTGCGGAGTTTGCTTGGCCTTTTTCCTTATCTACCGCGATTTCCGCTCGTTCGATCTGCCCTTGTTTTGTGCGAATCTTAGAGGCGTATTTATCGCGGAGTTTCTCGATCGCCTCGTCACGGGTTTCACGGGCGCTTTGGCTTAGTCGTGCGCGGAAGTCACGCTCTCCCTCACCAAACTGTGAGTATTCTTTAAGAAGCGGAGAGTAAAACAGTTCCGCCCGCTCATGACGGTAAATCCAGTCTTCAAAGTCAGAACTGATGGGCTTAAAGTTATCGGCATTCATGGCATATCCCGGGAGCTCCCCGAAGCCGACGCCACCCATCGGCTCGGAGGCACAATGTGAAAGTGTAGCGCTAAACCCAGCATCAGTCTCCCAGTCCGGTCCGCGCTCCTGTAAGGCGTTTACAAAACGCACATTTCGGGAGCCTTCGGTCTTCGCCTTCGTAGAGGTAAAATGCACCTCGGCTTCACGTAAGAGATATGGCTGATAAGTCGCACCGTCCGAATCGCCTAAAATAGGGGCGAAAAACTCCTTGATTCCATCGCCAACGAGAGGGCGATCTCCACCAGCAGGTTTTGGAGCGGCTGCAGATTGCGCAAAGGGGTTGGAGTTTTCTGGAGGAGCAGACTGTTTCGCTACTGAGCCATCTGTAAAGGCGTCACGTTTCGGGTCCATCAGCGTCTTGATTTGGCGACGCGTCATCGGACCGCGCATATAGGACATAACCCAGCGCACATGGAAGACCGTTGGCGCGTCATCATGGACATTATTCATGAGGAAGACCCGTGAGCCTAAGCCCGCGAGAAGTTCCTCCATTTCTTGACGGTTAAAGCCGCCGTCTTGAGACGCTGCCGCTCCTTCTAAACCATCCAGCACTCGTGCCTTGTCTCGCTCGGTCTGTAGGCGACCAAGCCACCACGTTCCGGTATTAGAGAGCGCCTTATAATCGAGATCAACAGGGTTCTGGGTCGCTAGAAGTGTTCCAAGTCCAAAGGCTCGTCCTTGTTTCAGGATCGTCATGAGAGGCTTCTTGGACGGTGGGTTAGCGGTTGGGGGGAGATACCCGTAAATCTCATCCATGTAGAGCATCGCGCGGAGCGAGGTTGTCCCTGATTGCGAGCGCATCCATCCCAGCATTTGATTGAGGAGCAGGGAGACGAAGAACATGCGCTCTGAGTCACTCAAGTGCGCGATCGAGAAAATCGAAATGCGTGGCTTCCCTTCTGGCGTATACATCATGTTCTGGATATCCAGAGAAGGGCCTTCCAGCCACGTTGAGAAACCAGGGGAGGCGAGGAGGCCGTTAAACTTCAAGGCTAGTTTTTGGCGCTCTTTCTTATTGATGAATGACTCTAGATCGAGCACCCCGATCTTGTCAAAAGGCGGCTTCTGCACCTGACGGATGAGTGACTCAAGCGTCAGGTCCGTTTCGTTTGACCAACAGGTTTGTAAAATCGTGCCGAGCAAGATGGCTTCCGGACTTTGGATTGGGTCTGCATCGACTCCAATGAGGGAGAGGAGCGAAGAAACAGTAGACTCTACTCGGTCACCCAGTAGTTCTCCGTCATCGATAACCTCAAAGGGAGGAGCAGCGAGTGAACCGAGGATAGAAACCGGGATCCCCGCTTTTGAGCCAGGGGTAAAAATGTTGATATCGACCTTGTCTTGGAAGGTGCGCACGCGTTCTGGGCTTTGTCCCCAATCGGCGATACCGTTCTTCCACATCTCCGCTGTTTTAGATGCGAATTCAGCAGGAGTTTGCCCCTTCTTACGGGCATCATCCTCATTAATCCAAGGCTCAAAGTCTCCAGCCTTAAAATCAGGGAAGGAGAGCATGAGGTTAGCGATATCTCCTTTCGGATCAATGATGATGGCTGGAATGTTATCCATCGCAGCTTCCTCAAGGAGCGAGAGACAAAGCCCCGTTTTACCAGAACCGGTCATCCCGAGAACGACGCCGTGTGTCACGAGATCTTTGGAATCATACAGCACGAGATCGTCTTGCATCTCACTGGATTTCAGATCGTACTCCCGCCCGAGATAAAACTTACCTAACTTTTCATATTCATCTGGAGATATAGCCATACCTCGATAGATAGAGGTTTAGCCTGAAAAAGACACGAGAAAATTTAGGAAAAGTTTGATTTTATGCGGTTTGAAAACGTAGCGAATGGCTTCTATTCTCGCATAGGGGCACGAAGACCAACAATTTTACTTATCGGCCACTGTAATCTTTAACCGCACGGACAGCGCGGGTTTCCTTAGTGGTTTACCCACCAGTCTTCGGACTACGCTTTTTCTTTGGCTTGGCGTCGCGCATTTGGCCGGAGTTACCTGCTTGCTGTTGGGCTTTTAGGCGTTGCATTTCCTCAGCTTGTTTCTGGAGTTTTTCCATGAATCCTCCTTTTTTGGCCGCCCCTTCGCGCTTTTTGAGCTCGGGTTCAGGGAGGACTTTCATAATCCAAGTTTGGAAGATGGTGAAGATGTTAGAGGTCGTCCAGTAAAGAGCGAGAGCCGCGGCGAAGTTATAACAGAAGATCACCATCATGACAGGCATGAAGCGCATGATCATCTTTTGCATCGGATCGGTCGGGGCTGGGTTCATTGACATTTGGATCGCCATCGTGACGAACATGAGGATTGGGAGAATATTGATCGGAAGCTCAAAGCCAAAGAGAGGGATGGTGAAAATGGTGTCCGGCTCGGCAAGGTCATTGATCCAGAGGAACTTCTCATGACGGAATTCAACTGCACTCTTAAGCATTGTGAAGAGGCCGAAGAAAATAGGGATCTGCGCCAACATCGGGAGACAACCAGCGACGGGGTTGATACCGTATTCAGAGAAGATCTTCATTTGCTCCTGTTGCACCTTTTGGGGATCATCTGGGTATTTTTCCTTGAGCTCCTTGATCTTGGGTTGGAGCTTGGCCATGCGCTTCGATGACTTGATCGAGATGCGAGTGAGTGGCCACATGATAGTTCTGATGAGGAGCGTGAGACAGATAATGGAGAGACCCCATGCTAACCCACCATTAAGCTTAGAGAAGACGCGGTTGTGGAAGAAGGTAAGGAAATTGTTCAGAACACCTGAGATCGGCTTGAAGAAGCCATAGTTCATCACGAGTCCAGCATTGGGCTTGAGTTCCTTCAGCGTTTGGAAACGTTTCGGCCCGGCGTAGACTTCATATTCAAACTTCGTGATGCCGTTTTTGTTAATGAGGTCGCTGGGGAGAGAGAGTGAAACCGCAGCTTCTTTCTTGGTGCCGCCACCGACTACTTCTGGGAGTTCAATCGTTCTCGGAGTGGCTGTAAATTGCGCGGCATAAGGAGTCTTAGGGGTAACAAAGGTCGTGAAAAACTGATTCCCTACACCTATAAATTTAATCATATCTGCGGACTGCTGGGTCTGCTCAAATTCAGAACCAAAGAAGAGCACCTTGCCTTGATTCGATTTTTTCTTCTTATACCCGTCTCCGGTGAGATAGAAGTAACCTGACTGGTCTGGCATCTCGCCCTTGTGCAGTGGGGTAGCGCCCCCGACATGGAGATTCATGTTAGAGGCCTCTATGACGTTCTCGGTAGGGTTCTCGAGCGTTAAGGTGTAGGCGAGGCGGTAATCTCCACCTTCCTCACTGGAGTCGTAGAGTTTCCACTCCTTCTTAGCGACGATGCCATTCGCGAGCTTTCCGATAAAGGTGATTGAGTTATCGGTAATGGCAGAGGCCTTATATCCTGCATCGATGACCTGACCTGACTTCGTTTCTAATCCTCCGATCGACTTTAATCCAAAGCGGTTGAGTGAAACGGGGACGTCGAGTTGATTTACTTCATGTTGCTCCGGAATGGTGACTCGGCTAAGAGCACCTGTAGCGGTCGAGAACTTGAAAATGGCGGAGTCATTCTTGAGTGTGACTTCCTCATCGGTAAAACCCTCTGGGAGATCTACAGTACTTAGGGCTTTGGTTTCCTCTACAGCGGAGGATGAGGTGCCAGGGACTTGTTCTGCGGCCGCGGCTTCACGAGCGGCGATTTCTTCTTTATTCTTAGCGCCGAACTTCATCTGGAAGAAGATGAGAGCGACTGCGAGGGCGATTCCGAAGAGGGAGATTTTGTCTAGTTTCATAGGATTCTAGGAGGGTTTATCAGAGCGATCCGATTTAGTTGGAACGGGGTCATAACCACATCCCCCCCATGGATGACAGCGTAAAATGCGTTTTATTCCCAAAAACATGCCTTTTATGAATCCATGTTCCTCAAGGGCTTGATAACAGTAGTGTGAACAAGAGGGATCAAAGCGACACATGGGCTGGCCTCCACTAAATATCTTGAGGGCAGGGGAGATGAAAAGCTGGTAGGCGCGAATAAGAAGCTGGAGGATTTTCTTGATAACCCTATTGGCATAAAAAAATCCTCTCTCGCTGTAAAGCGTAGAGAGGATTTTAGAGATTAGGATGGGAATCGCTTACTCCGTGATTTCCCAGATTTCTACAACACGGTTGTTTTCATCTGCACCGAAACGCGTGGTTTGACCGAGGTAGTAAGCTTGTGTAAATTGGGACTTGTTAAGGTTAGGCTTAATCACTTGAGCAACCTTTGTCGCACGCTTACTAGAGAGCGCTTTATTTTTGGAAGCTGTTCCTGTGGTGTCAGCGTATCCAACCGCTAGGAGGTAGCTGTTAGGAGAAGCTTTTTCGAGAAGAGCTTTAATTTTCTCTTGGTATTCAGCACCAACTGCAGATGAACCAGATGCGAAGTTAACGATAAGCTTACGTTTGGCTTTTTGCTTAGAACCAATATTTGAATAGAGCTTATTAAGGTCTGCTTCTGATTTGCCTGCATATCCATCGAGGGATTCAATGAGTGACTTCGCCGCTGGAGCAAGATCGTCCGTGCTGGTTGCAAATACCTTCTTCGCTTTTGAAGCACGGGCAATGTTACGATATTCTGCTAGCTTGGCGTTGAATTCCTGCTGTTGCTTTGCTTTTGAAAGTTCGTGATCAACTTTGAGCTTATCGATTTGCTTTTTCCACTGCGTGTCAGTCTCAGCGATTTTATCTTTCAGGAGAGCATCTGCATTTCCTTGTTTGTTAGCAGAAAGCTCTTTGATTTTGTCATTGAGCTCTTTTTGCGTATCAGCTGCTGTTTTAGCGATACTGTTTTTCTCAAGTGTGAGGGTGTCCAGCTTGGCGCGGAGATCCGCGTTCTGTGCCTCGATATCAGTGTCTGCACCACCGGCATTAGACATTTGAGCCTTAAGTGCTTCTAGTTCAGTATCTTTCGCGGCGAACTTTGCTTTCAGCGCATCGAAGTCCGTGAGTGATATTGCTCCAACCGCTGCAGTTGCGGCAACGGCTTTCGTTGCGGTAGGTACTTGAGCAGGTTTAGTCTTTTTAAGCTTCTCGATCTCACTGGTAAGGCCGTTAACATCGGCATCATACTTTGCTTGCAGTGCAGCTAACTCCGCATCTGAAGCTTCGAGATTTGCTTTCATTTGCGCTTCAAGGTTGGTGCGATCGTTTGACAACTCATCGGTGTAATCTTCCGTTATGGGGGCAGCTACTTCTTTTTCTAAACCTAGGAAGCTTGCTCCTTTTTGGCATTTAGTTAGAGTAAGTCCGAAAAGGATAAGACCTCCGATGATGGCGAGGGTCGTAACTAATTTTTCGTTAATATCGAGTTCTTTAGTTTGGCTCATGATTGTTGTTTTTAGATTATTATGTGGAGGGCTTGATTGCAATGGAACGCAATCTAGAGAAACCTTCTAAACAATTTGACTCCAATGGCTAGCAATTTGTCACAGAACTTTTTGGGATAGCGCCTGTTTACACTTCTTTACGATCAATCAGACTCCCTTTGAGTGGGTCAGTGGCATAGTGATGCGCGAGCCCAATCGCAAGGGCATCAGCCGCGTCATGGGGTGGGGTTTCAGAAAGCCCTAATAAAGCTCGAACCATGAAGGCTACCTGTTGCTTGTCGGCATTCCCGTTTCCGACAACCGCCTTCTTTACCTTCTTAGGCGCATATTCATAGGCTTGGAGTCCACAGTTTGCGGCCGCAATCATGGTGGCAGCTCTAGCGGCGCCCATTGATATTGCAGTGCGCGCACTCTGAACAAAGATAATTGCTTCAACTGCGACTTCATCCGGCTCCCATTTTTTGATCAAGTTCGTAAGCGCCGTGCAAACTGCTGCTAGTGCCCGAGATTGCTTATGCTTAGCAGGGATACTGAGCACCCCATAATCGAGAGCACGGAAATTTTGCCCATCAGTCTCGACAATCGCGTAACCTGTATTACGCACAGCAGGGTCAACGGCGAGCACTCTCATAAGGCAATTCGTTGTTAACGGCGACGGCGCTTCGCTGGAGGACGTTTCTTGCGAAGTGGTGCAGCAGGCTTGTCGTCGAGGAGAGCCGTGTAAGTATAGTCAAAGTCTGCGACCTTCTTACGCTCAATTGTCTGATTTGTCAGAATCTCCACGGCCTTGGCGAATTCCAATTCATCTGCGGTTAAAATAGTGCAGGCATCGCCATCACGCGCAGCACGACCTGTTCTGCCGATACGGTGCACGTAATCTTCTGCATTTTCTGGTACGCGATAATTTACTACGTGAGTGACGCTAGAAATATCGATTCCACGGGCAGCTACATCGGTGCAGACAAGAATGTTGTATGTGCCATCCTTGAAGCCTTTTAGCGCAGCGGTACGATCCGCTTGGCGAATGTCTGAGTGCATTGCGGTGGCCTTGCCCAGGTTACTGCGTTTGATTTTTTCCGTGACTTTATCTGCCTCCATTCTGGTACGCGTAAAGACCATTAAACTCTCAAAATCTGCTTCTTCGATAATGGCGAGAAGAAGTTTATCACGCTGGTCCATCGCTACAGGGTAGAAGGCATGGCGGATCGTGTTGGCGACCTTCGAGCGAGCTACTTCAATCTTCACAGGATCTTTCAGGCACCATTGCGCGAAGGTCTCAATCGCAGGAGGCATCGTCGCGGAGAAAAAGAGGCTCTGACGGTCTTCCCATGGACAAAGGTTTACCAGTTTGCGGACGGCAGGGAGGAATCCCATATCTAGCATGCGATCAACCTCGTCCAGAATAAGAATACTCACGTGTCGGAAACTCATCGTGCCACGGTAAAAGTGGTCGATAATACGACCTGGCGTAGCAACGACAATGTCTGCGCCATCTTCCAAAGCTTTCACTTGCTCGCCATATCCTACTCCTCCATACAGAAGCGCAACGGTGCATCCCGTGTGTTTCCCGTATTTTTCAAATTGTTCCGCTACTTGGTGTGCAAGCTCACGAGTTGGCTCCAAAACCACGATTTGGGGTTTCCCAATTTTCTGAATTCGCGATAAGGCCGGTAGCGCGAAGGCCGCCGTCTTGCCCGTTCCAGTTTGTGAAGCTCCGATGACATCCTTTCCTTCTAGGACTACAGGAATGGCATCACGTTGAATCTGGGTTGGCGTTTCGTAACCCGTTTCTTTTACCGCCTGCATCACAGGCTCCGTGAGACCGAGCTGATCGAATCTCACCTCAGGCTTTGATTCAGGCGCAGTTTCCTCAGATGCTACTTCCTCAGGGCTTGTTTCTACCACAGTGTCTGATGTCGGCTCGTCAATGGCGACTTCTTCTGCTGTGCTTGGATTTGGTTGATTTTCCTCCATGAATTTCGGTCAGTCTCTACACTAGGCCTAAAAGAGCAAGCTCATTGAAGGCTTTTTTACGACAGTTAATATTTATTTCTCACATTCCAGCGATAATTGCCATCTGAAATTGATACTGTTTTGAAGCTGAATTCGCTTCGAGGTTTGGATAGAACATAGATTTTCAAACCACGCAGGCACGGAGACACAGAGAGTTTTTTGAGTAGCTTACGGGTCAGGCAGGAGCTTGTTTTGCTGCGCCCTCTTCACGTGTATTTCAGAGGCGAGGCCTTCCGTTCGTTGCGCTTTTTCAGGACGGCGTTTTCTCATAGAGGCAATCTAATGCCCTTAACATGAGCCTGATGGTAAGACGGTTATAATCGAGGTTAAAACTACCCAAAGTGGAAAAGCCATCGGAAACTACCTATGCTCAAAAAACTTTTCCACATCCATCTGTTTATATTTCTCAAAAGGTGCTTAAACGCACTTTTTCTTATAATATAACTTGCAATAAGTGCGGAAACGCACTTCAGTGAAATATAGATGCCCGATCATCGAACAGCGAGTGAAGAGATTAGGCTTCTTATTCTAGAATGCCTCCGTGATGAAAAGCGACGATTTCTAGATAACAATGGCCCTTCTCGAACATGGCTAAACACTTGGGGAATACGTCAGAAAGCGTTCTTTGAAGAACTCATTCAAGATTTGGAAAACTACCAACTCTTTTTTAAACCGAAAAACAAACCATCAGACCACCAGAAATACCAATATGTGATGCGCTGGGATGAATGTGTAGAGGGGCTACTGATTCACATCACGCTCTTACCAAAGGGAGATCCGCCCCGGGTTATGATTGCTCTACACAAGCACGATACTGGGCACGCACCTTTGCCACTCATACAAATCAACCAAGAACAATGAAAACGAAACAAACAGATAACCAAGCCTGCTTTGAATGTGAAGACGGTCATATGCATTCTGTGGTAGAGAATTATCCGACTACAGCTCCCGATGTTGGTGAAGTGGTTGTGCCAGACGTCCCTCTGGAGCGTTGTGATTGCTGTGATTGCTGTGTCATAGGCGATGCGGGTGGAGAAATCATTGATACGTATCTTGATCAAGTGATGGAGTCTATCACCCCTAGAGAGATTCAAGAATTTCTCGATAAGTATGATCTGAACCAAAAACAGGCTGCCAAAATCACAGGTTATAGTGAGAAAATGTTCTCTCGCTGGCTACGTGGGCATATGCGACCCTCTAAGTCAGTCAGCATCAACCTACGCACTTTGCTTGCAAGTGAAGCTGCCTTTGAGATTGCTAAGACGAAGAATTGGAAGAATAGCTCGACACCCAAGCTTGTGATTGAAGAAAGGCAACCAGATGAAGAAGAAAAGAAAATACTCTCGTTAGTCGACTACAAGACGATGCAGAAGATGGGGCTCGTAGTAAAGACTCGAAGCCTAAAGTCACGAAGAACAGCAATCTGTCAGCTTTTCCGAAAATCAACCCTACAAGAGGTGGAGACTATTACCAATGATTCATGGACAAAGATGGCGGCTTACCAAGATACGAAGCAGGCATCTAACTCAGTAAGTGCTGGGATGTGGTGCTGGATAGGGGAAAAGGCAGCCACTAATATCTCAGTGGAACCTTATGACCGCGATAAGCTCAGTGAAGCCGTGCACAAACTCAGAGAATATAGCCAACACGATATCGAGGAAATCATTCCAGAGGTGCAAGAGGTGCTACGCCAAGCAGGAGTGGCTCTTGTGTTCGTGCCTATCATGAAGGAGTCCGCCCTTAGAGGCTGCACAAAGTTGGTGAGTCCAGTAAAGGCCGTGATTGTTCATGGATTAAAATATCGAAATCATGCGCAGTTCTGGCGTATTCTTTTCCATGAAATAGCCCATCTGATGCTTCATATCACTGAGGTAGGGCAAAGCATTGCTGACTATGAGGATCAATCAAATGATGCACAAGAACAAGAAGCAGATCAATGGGCAGATGATACACTAGTCTATAGTGATGAACTGACGAAGTTCGCCGCTAGGCACAAGAAGCCAGAGCATTATGAAATTCAAAGCTTTGCAAAAAAAATCAAAACTCATCCATCTATCGTCGCAGAAATCTTTAATCAGCGAGAGGGCAGAGAAGTGATCAATTATCCCTATCTCAGAAAAATGAAACTCTACCCGAGTATTCCTGAGGAGGTTGTAGAAAAATTGGCTTCTGAGACGAAGAGCCATATAATGGCAATAACATATTGAAGGACAAACATTTACTGAACCTGACCCCATAGAATAAGGAAAGCGGTTTTTCGGGCTGGGTTTAAGATTTTTTGAGGCTCCATAAAGGGACAGGTAAGTGATATGTCAACCATCGGTGTGGAAAAGTTCGCTAGATTTGAGCGCTTGTAGGGCGACGAACACAGCGCGGGCGAGGATGCCCGGAGGTTTGATTCGCTTCGCTCAACCTCGCATACTTGGGCTAAGGTCTTTCGTCACTTCGTTCCTAATCTTCCACCTGCGTCAGGATTACGAAGAAAAGCCCTTAGGCAAATACGCTCGTCTCGTTGGCAATACGAGCGTAGCGAGGATAGACATGAACACAGAATGCCCAAAGGGTGAGCGCAGCGAATCAAATGGAGGGGACCCGCTTGCGGGGAGGAGGCCAGGCGCCCCCCATATCTGGGTGGACTTCCAGACGACGTATTACCCTGCGCACATTACAAGCGAAGCGCAGAAAAGCCGAAGGCAATGGAATGTCACCAAAGGGCCGCGCCAGGCATGACACCACGCTTACTCCGATTCTCGCTTGCGACCCCGCCTTTGGGAACGCTTCGCCCCCCATGACGCTCTATATCTTTTTAAGTTTTTCTTTAAGATAAATAGCTCCATCACTTTTTGATTTTTCGCTAATTAATATTTTAAGTTCTTTTTTTCTAGATGAAATAGAGAGAGCTTCAATAGCAATTGCAGCAGCTTCTTGGAGACCTCTCTCTTCAGGTATTTCAATCTCTACATCTGACTTTGAGGAGCAAAATATCTCAACAACTTTACGCCAAAGTAATTCATTATTCGATAATTCAGGTATTGCTAAAGCGCGTAGAATTCCTGATAAAACTCTCGGATGATGATATATATCTAAGTGCCTAATAAGAACTGGAATAGCCTCATCATAATTATTGGGGCTATTAACAAAATCCCAAACGGACTTAACTTCGAAACCAATTCCGAGTAATTCAGTAATTATTGATTTTTCATCTAACGCAAAAAAATTCTCTAGTGATTTAATTTTTTCTGCCTTTTTTTGCTTTATATTATCAAATGACTTATCATGAGATAGCTCTGCCATTAATTCTGCTGCTGTTTTTGCCATTATTTAACTCCAGGTATAAATTTAAGGTTAATTGTTCCCTGACGTATAGCACTCTGTAATGGGCCACTCAACTTTGTAGATGGCCTAACATATAAATTATATCCTAAACCTCTTTGCAATGCTATATCTGCAAAGTCTCGAAGCTGTTTAGTGTAACTAAGCGACTTCACGTTTTTAACCTCTGATAATGTTGTGTTTGTAATACCATCAGGGATACGAACTCTACCATTAATTGAGATTTTTTGTTTGCCTCCAATGTTATATACTGCAGACACAGCCTCTTCTCCTACTTTACCTATAAAATTAGGTGTAGGTTTACTCAATGCCCCTTTTAACCAGCCCCATAATCCTTTTCCAGCTGCCCCTGCTACTTTTGCTCCACCACCGCCAACAGTGAGAAGGAAAGCTTCACTAATAGGATCTGTTTTCGCTGATGAAGGCCCTTGTCGTTCGACTAGAGACATGGGTTCGTTAAGCCAATCGTAAGCTCCCTCATTATTAAAAAGATGCTGGAAAGCGGCGGTGTAGGCGCCGTTTGCGAAATAGGTGTCTTTAGAGTAACGAGATGTGGCTCATCGTAGTGGTATGAGTGTTAGTCGCGGTGTCGTAGTGTGTGTATCTTTTCCTTTGGGGGCTTCCTAATGCTTTTGAATGTCGCTCATCTTGGCAGTTCAGGGCGCTACGTATGAGTTTAGCGTCTTCATCTCCGAGACCGTCTGAGGTGAAAATAACGGAATTGGGGAGAGATGTCACGCTGAAAGAATCAGACAATGTTTTGTGCGGAGGCGGGCTACGCCTTCGAAACAACGGGCGCAATTAGCGTATTTCGATCAGTTTATTTCCCTGCGCAAGGTGTTCCTCGATCGTTGGGAGCAGTGGTCTAAACCATGCCAGAAGCGCCTTTCTACTAGTATTCCCAATTCTTACCCAAACTATCGTTGGCGTGACTTGGCTTTGTATTTGGCGATGCGGAAAGTCCTCGTCTTTTGTCACCACGATTACATTATTTTCGATTGCATACGTCCATATCTCACCATCATCTGTATCTTGAAGCATAATGTCTGTGACATGGATGGCTTCATGCCCTTCTTCTCGTAAAAGCCGTGCTAAAGCTGGAGGGAGCTGAGCATCAACAATAAAGGAGCTCATGAAGCAATCAAGACAGGATGGTCAGCTTCGCGAGCAGCGTATTGAAGACATGCTTGAATATCTTCTTCTTCGAGGTATGGGAAGTCCTCGAGAATTTCTATTCTGGAGACATTTGCAGCCAATAAATCTAAAACATCTTTTACCCGAATACGCATTCCACGGATGCAGGGACGTCCTCCACATTGGTTAGGATTAAAGGTAATTCTTTCGCTCATGATGGTAAGATATCAGTTAATGGATTATTTGTCATTAGGGTTTTTTATTCTTTGCTGGGTGCGTCAGCTCGTGGATCTCTTTAAGTTTATTGATACTTACCTGGGTGTAAATCTCGGTGGGGCTCAGTCCGAGCATTTGTTAAATTCTCATAGAGGGGTAGGTGAATGAGATCCCTCTTGCGCTTCGGTATTTGATTCACCGCTAAGATCCCTGAGAGCGCAAAGGGCTTTTGGGGGAGGATTTTTAACCACAATACAAGCGTAGCGCAGGATCGCCCTTAGACAATACAAGCGAAGCGCAGGATAGCCCCTAGGCAAATACACGGTGAACACGGAGAGTTTGTTTGAGTGGCTTTCGGGTTGAGGCGGGGCTTATTTTGCTGCGCCTCTGGTAGCGTGTTTAGAGGCGAGGCTTTCCCTTCGTTGCTTTGGTCGTAGGTCGTTCACCTATGGCATAACGATCAACTGGACAATGAGGAAACGCGTTGCCTTCACTCCTGCGCCTCAACACATCCACCTAGAAGCACGCCTTCTCGTTCGTTGCATTTTCATGCACGGGAAGGTGGCCGATTGCCCCTTCGTTTCTGAGTTGACTTCCAATACGAGCGAAGCGAGGATAGACATGAACGAAGTGAATGCCCGAAGGGTGAGCATAGCGAATCAAACGACGCATTACTCTGCGCACATTACAAGCGAAGCGCAGAAAAGCCGAAGGCAATAGAATGTCACCAAAGGGCCGCACCAGGCATGACACCACGCTTACTCCGCCTCTCGATACCCAACGCTTCGGCATTTGACGAAAATTCACGTTTCCATGCCTAACCCCGATTATTATGAAATGCCTATGGGGATTGGAGCCTTACGAGATCATCAAGGGGCCGAATGGAAGCCCTTTAAGCTAGCTTGAGAATAGCGCAAAGGCGACAAAAACAAGCAGGAGGGCAAAGACTAAGACTAAGCTTTTGAAAGACTTTCTTTTGGGGGAGGCAACTGACTCAAAAACAGGCTCTACAGGCTGAGTTTTTTGAACTTTCACCATTTTCTGATAAACAGACTGAACGAATTCTTCCTCGTATTTGAATTCGACTTTCAACCCAATAACCTTATTTCCACCAACTAACTTATATACTGGATATGTGCCATCACCTAAGCCCGAAGTCATGAACAACTGCGAGGCTCCTTTAAACTTTCTTTCGTAATAGAGCTTCCCTGTTATCTCATTACATTCTGACAAATACGACTCATATTCGTCCGGAAATTTATGAAGTCCCTTCATCAGAGCAGCATAGTCACTAATCACTACCATCCCATGATCGACTGAAACCTTGCCCATAAGCTCTGCACCCTCATACGATTGGCCTAAAGGAAGCACGATGAGTTCTGTCAGATAGCTACGACCATATTTGGGCTGTCTCAATACAGCTCGAATTTCGTATTCTCCAGCCTCAACTTTAACCTGTGGCATGCTATCATCAGGAGAACTTCCGGGTAAAATCCCGTGCATAATACGATCACTGACTTGGAGTGTATCGCCTTTTAGGGTAAACTTCTTCCATCTTAAAGATTCCTCCGGAGGCTCTTTCATCCAGCCTCTTTGATGGTAGTAATAGCTCAGCATAGTGTATAGATACTATATAAAGCAGACCAAAAACAAAGTCTAGCTCGAATTCTATCTGTCCCCATGCAGTGCACAAGTTGGCTTGCAGGTTCCTTTTTTCATAAAGGATATGTATTTTCGCCTATCTTTACTGCCATCTGTCCTCCAACATAGCCACTAATATTGACTAACTTAAACTCATTTTTTTATTGCAACACTTACACAGCACACTACTGTTTTTGTTTTGAAATTCGCCGGCTAAATAATTTACTAATTCTCCGCAGTGTTGACATTTAATAGAAATTAACTTCTCCTTACTTACCTTATATCTATATAATAGATATGATAAACCAAGAAAAAATACAAATAAAATTTCAAACATCAGCGCAACTCCTTTTTTCGATCTTTATCGATTCACCAGTCGAAGCCCGATTTTGCGCCAGCAAAATGAGATGGCGCAGGGTTGGGTGAAAATGAAATAAGACGAACTCGCCTCTCGAAAAGCAGCGATCACAGGCTCGTTTCCAGAGGCGAATCTCAACCCCGCCTCGCTGTTAAATCCGTAGCTGGGACGAACTGCGCCTCAAGAAGTGAACACAAAAACGCATCTTACCGTTCGTTACTCTGATTAGTCCCATCTGAACCTAGGGCTGCAGATCATTCGCTCGCGCTCACGATCTTGACACTAGTCTGGAATCTCATGACCCTTCAGGCCATCTGTGGGACGAAGCGAATACATCTAACACCGCACCAATTCTTAATATAGTTTAGCGCCTGTGCCTTTGCGGTTTTCCTCACTCGCGCCCTACGTGCCTTAGCCTAAGGACCATCCTGCGCTACGCTTGCATTGTGGTCCAACTCAATCAGCGAAATCACCCTTAAGTTCGTGCCATTCGTGTCACGCTGAAAGAATCAGACAATGTTAGTGCGGAAGCGGGCTTCGCCTTCGGGATGAAGCTCTTTTAAAAGCTGGTTCCGATGGAGAAGTGAAAGGCTCCGCTGGGTTCGCCGCTTTTACGGTTGAGGTTACGTCCGTATTCGAGACGGACGGGGCCGATGGGCAGGTCGATGCGTAGTCCTAGGCCCGCCGCATAGCTGGGATCACTAAAGGAAAAGTCAGAGAGCTCGCTAAAGAGTTGCCCGGCATCGATGAAGGCGATCGCTCGGACGGGGTTGGCAATCGTCCGAATGTATTCCAGACTTCCGACCCAATACGCTTCGCCTCCTAGAGGGTCACCGCTAAGGGATTGGGGGCCGAGGGTGCGTTCCTCATAGGCGCGCTGGCGGTTCGCGCCTCCGCTGAAGAGACGCAGGTCGATAGGTTGCTCAGAGGAGTTGGAGGGGGCGAGCCCGGAAACAAGGAAGCGGGAGGCGAATTGGTTTCTCTTGCTGCGGACGTAGCGGTAAGAACTCGCAAGCTCTCCGCGCACATAGGTGTTCGTGGCGTCGCCTGAGATAGCGCCACTCTCGATCAATGCGCGCCCGTAGTAACCAGAGGTGGGCGTCAATTTACTATCGCGGAAATCGACAATTTGCTCAAAGCCAAAGCGATTCACCAGATAGTCACCCGGCCCGAGTTCCGCGTCCGTAAGCGAGGTGGTAGAGGAGGAGGCATACTCCGCATTCCAATAGAGACGGCTAGATAAGTGGAGATTCGGGTTATAGGTGAAGGTGGCCTCCAGCCCACCCTTAGCGACATCATAGCCGTCGTTAAAACGCTGGATCAGGTAGGCGCGGGCATTGGCATCGATCGGGGAGTTAAAGATCCGTGGTTCCGTAACCCCTACTTCTCCCAGCAGACCACGGCCACTATACTCTGCTCCAAAGTAGAGCTTGCGCAGACTGCCATGAAAGTTGCTATCGGTATACCCGAGACCTAAGATGAATTCCTCAAAGTTCCCATACCCCGCGTAGGCGCGGAAGGTGCGGGCCTTGGCCTCTGTTACCTCGACGTGGAGATCGACCAGACCTGCTTTTTCATTAGTGCGTGGCTCTAAGGTGAGGCTCCGAAAGGCCCCGGTGTTGATGAGGCGGGTCACGATACGGTCGATTTCCGATTGATCGTAATACTTGCCCTTTTCCTTGCGGAAGTAGCGGGCGATCTTGCGTGTTTTCGTTTTTTCATGGCCTTTCACGATCACACGATCGACCTTGTACTTTACCCCCTCCTTGATCGTGAATTTCAGGTCCTCCGTCGTTTCCCCATGATGACTGGGCATGGCGACTTCTGCGAACTGGTATCCATTGTCCTCATAGAACTTCTCTACAATCCGTTTTACCTTATTGATATTTTTCGTGGAGGCGGAGCGCCCGACATAGCGTTGGAGCTCCGGCCAGAACAATGCCACGTTTTCGGAGCTCGCTCCCTCAAGCTCGGGTTTATTGAGAGTGAGGCGCTTCCCTGCATTTAGATCTAGGGTGATGTTAATCCCCATTTGGTTGAGCGCCATGCCGGTAGATTTCAGAGTCACTTGCGCGTGCCAATGCCCCTTTGACTTCAGGTAGTTCTCCACGTTCTGGGCACCCTTCACGGCATAATCTTCGATATAAGGTGCTTCATCAATATGCACTGCCTCCGTATCGACTAAGGGCTGTAAAAAGTATTCCCTCAGGGTCTCTACGGAGAGATCGACGGGAGACGCGCTGCTGATTTCGCCAAAAAGAAAGCGAGCACCAGAGTCTACCGTGAGCTCGATCAGATCGCCGCCTGGCAGCGTCCAATCCACGGAAGCCGTGTAATACCCGCGGCGGATCAGTGCACGCTCTAGGAAGAAGGCCGCATCATCCGCTCGCCAGGTAGCAGGATCCCGATCGGTAATGTAGGTAAAACGCGGTTCTAATTCTTTGACCAGTCTCTCCTTGAGATCGGGATCGAGCCCAATAATCTGCAGCTGCGCGGCGGGGCACACAGAAACAAGAGCTAAACCAAGGCTCAACAGGAGTCGAAAGGAACGAGTCATTTGAAACGAATGAGGTAAACCAACAGACCACGAGCATATTGCTTGTCATCAATTTGGGTGGTGAAGTGCCAATGGTCCGAGAGATCAATGGAGGCGGAGGTGAACTTGCGGCCGGTAAAGTCATCATTCTGGCCCACTTGAAGATCGAGCTTGGAGAGGCCGGTGAGGAGGAGCTTGAAGAGCGAGTTTCCGAAGGGGAGACTCTTCTGGTTCTGTAGCTTCAGAAGGAGGAGCTGAAATGCTTTGAGGGCGACAGCATCACGGTTAGCGAGAGCGCTGGTTGTGGTGCCGGTCGCGAGGAGGGACATGATCTCAGACTCGGGCAGTGGTGGCGAGGAGGTCAGGCTGGTCGCGGGGTTCGAGACGCCACCGTAAACCAGTAAATTGACATCATACCCTCCGACCGAAGATTTTCCCGGGATTTTGAGCGTTGGATTCATGAGACCCGTTTGCGGGGTGAAGGCGAGCTCGCCTCTCTCGACCTCTAGCACGCTGAAGGGTAACTGCGCTTTCGTCTCCGTAAGGTAGAATGTTCCGTTCGGCACGGGGCGCTCCAAGTTTCCGGTAAGCTTAACAGAGCCCTCCACCGATCCCGAAGCGAGGTTTCCACGCAGGAGAACCGGATCCTCTGTCTTGACGGTGAGATCTAGCAGCCACTGCGAAAAGGGAGCGGGAATGGGCAAGGGATCAGAGGAATTGCCAGAAGAGAGGGCGGGCAGCTGAACCTTAGCTACTGCGGAGGAAGGCACGCCGATGGGGATGAGCTCGATGTCCTTGTAAACAAGCGATTCGGTTAAGCCAATATCGCCAGTGAGCACCGCCCGCTTTAGAGGGCCTTGAAGCTGGAGGTCGGCATTAGCACGAGCGGATAGTAAATCATCGCGGTAGAGCAGAGCATGGTCACAATTCAAGGTGAGATCAAACAGGGGATTCTTAGGTTCCTTAATGTCGACCGTGCCCTCCAGGTTGAACTTTCCGCCATTGATCTGGGCGGTCAGAGCATTACTGATGACTTGGGCTTCCGTCATCTGAGATTTCAGAGTGATGTCACGGATTTCCCCGAAGCTTGGGTTATCGAGCGCGAGGAGTGGGACCTCTGCCTCAATATCGAGCTGATAGACTGGTTGATTTATCGAGCCTGTAAACTCACCTGAAGCCGTGACCGCTCCATCGATTTGCTCCAGCTGTGGAACGAAGGTCGCAATGCGCTCTAGGGGGAAGGTTTTGACATTCCCAGAAGCCTTAAGCGGAGCATCCTTGAGCTCCTTCAGCACCGTGCCGGGATTCTGCACCCACGCAAGCGGCGTAAAGGGTAAGGCCGCCTCTGCTAAAATGCGGATCGTATCTGCTTCTTTGGCCGTCGCTTGCACCGCGAGCGATTCGCCCGCCGAGGCGAAATCAAGGTTGAGATTAATGGCCTCATCCAGCTCTGGGGTGATTCCCTTCAGATTAATGATGTTGGTATATCCCTGAACTTGAGGAGTAGCGGGAGAACCAAAGAGAGACAGCTCCGCCTCTACTTCGCCCGTGATTTCTGCTGGAATTTTCGCCCCAGTCCATTGCTGGATTTTTTGGAGAGCCAGAGGCTTAACAATCAGCTCAAGCGCGAGAGGACTGGTCTGCTCTAGGAAGGCCTCCAGTGATTTCGCGTCCAAGGTGTATGGGGCCTCGCCGGAAAGAGTCGCGACACGATCTGCTTGATGCTGAACCGTAACGTTCGGAATTCGCAGCGTAGCGTTATCCCAGTTCAGATCACCGGTCAGCTGCCACTCCTCTTCCGCCAGATGGAGGTTAGAAATCGCGATGGACTGCGGGAAGTTATATTGCGCGTTCGTACGGATACTCAGGCTGGGGATTTTAGGCAACTCTAGGGTCAGAGCGGAGATCGTGAGCTCCCCCTCCTGCGGTTGATTCTTTTCCAGTAAGCTCCCTTTCCCCGCCCAGGCAAGCGCCACTCGGTCCGTGACTTGAACCGGTTTTTCGAAAAGTTGAATGAGAGCATTGATCCATTCTGGGGTTGATTCGGTGAGATCTAAACGCCCTTCATAATTCTTATCCTTCAGGTGATAGGAGCCCGCCAGTTCGAGCGCGGAGGCTTCCCCCATCGTTGACTGGACTCTCGCATTCACTTGCTGATCACGCAGTTGCGCCTCGATCGCGAGCGGAGGAAGGAGCACCCCCTTTGCTTGGAGCGTCGTAATCGAACCTGCTGTAGTGATTCCTCTTAAACTCAGATCCACCAGTTCTAGTTCGCCTGCTAGGTTAATTTCCGCTCCCGTGGACTCGATTTTTGGGAGGCTCCATTTCTCCGGCAGTTCTCCGAGACTAGGAATGCTGAGCGCGTAATCCGCACGGGTATCACTCCACCATTTCTCCTGCTCCGGCTGCGTCCAGGCGCCCTTCACTGCCAGCTTGGCAGGAGTGCCGATGACCACCCCATCGAGATCGAGAGTGTAATTCGCGTCTCGTTGCGAAAAAGTCAGTGCGGTATCCCTGAGGTCATACTCTGCGTAAACCGCTTCCGTGAGTTTCAGATCACCTGCGATATTCCATTCCCTCAGCGGAGCACGCCAATTCTGCACGTCGACCTCTAGAGCCTCCACCGAACCTTGAAAGGGAAGCTTCTGGTCGAAGGATTCTGCTAAGAAATCCGTCTTCAGCGTTCCTTCCGTCAGGGTGATCGCCAAGTCGTCCTGCATCCGGGCTTGCAGGAGCGCCCCATCTACACGCAGCCCAGTGGTCGCGCGCACCTCCTCAGACCAGTCCACACTCGTATCTAAGAGCGTAATCTCGGGCAGCACTTCCCATTGATTGATGGAAGCATCATTTTCGCCCCAACGTAGGGTCACATCTTGCGGAGCGGTATTGATTTTCTGAGCGTTTTGGGCCTTAAACCCCTTCAGCTCAAACCTATCAGAGCCGGCGGCATGAGAAAACGAATCGAACTGCAGCGCCACCACAGGCGCGGCTTTTTTCAAGACCTTCAGATCGACCTGATTTAAGTTGATCTCTGGGTTCGTGACCCAGGGCCGGAGCGAGGCGAGCAGGTCCCGCAGTGGCTTACTGGATTGTTCTTCCTCTGTTTGTGCTTCTGCGGATGCAGATTTGGGGAACTTCGCGGTATCGATCGTGAGTTGGAGCGTGTCGATACTGACTCCATCGACCGTTTTCTGGCGTAGTCCTGAGAGCGTGTAGTCCGCACTGAGGGTTCCGATCGAGAGATTCTCAATGCCCTGATCTCCCCTAAACTGAAGGTCAGAAAACTGGTATCCAGAGAGCAATGAGCCCGAAAGCGTGAAATCTCCCTCCAAGCCCTTTGTGGTAGCAGCTTTCAGAAGTTGGGTTTTAATGAGCCACCTACCCGTGGGGCCATTGATTAGAACCAGTGTAATCCCCAACAAAACTAGTAAGATCAGTAGAGCCCACTTCCACCAAGACCGTGGTTTTGGTTTCTCAGCTTCAGATGCATGACTAGGTTCGGACATAGACGGCTGGTTAAGTGACTTTCATTATGTAGTTATCGGTAGCGCACAACTGCTTCTCATTCCAGCTTCTTTGTTACGCATTTTCGATAGGGGAGCGCTTTAACATAGTAATAACCCTCTTTCACTTCTCCATTCAGGCATTTTTATGATAACTATGTTTGAGACAACGTGTATAAATACGGATAAAATCATGAGAGAGAATAACAGAACACAATTATTGATACGTTCTTTGATAGGATTTTTTATTGCTGGAGTTGCACAAGCGGTTGAGGAACCCAAAAAACCGAACATCATCGTTATCTACACGGATGACCAAGGCTACGGCGATGTGAGTGCGCTGAATCCAGAGGCTAAATTCCAAACCCCGAACCTTGATAAATTAGTAAAAGAAGGCATTTCGTTTACTAATGGGCATAGTGCCGATACTGTCTGCACCCCTTCACGGTATGGATTATTAACGGGCCGCTACCCATGGCGGACTGAGTATAAAACTGGTGTTCTTGGAGCAGAGGCTATATGCATGATTCCTGATGGTCGCATGACATTAGCTTCTTTGTTGAAAGAGAATGGATATCATACCGCGATGGTTGGAAAGTGGCACTTGGGAATGCAGTTTCCAGGTGAACCTGGTAAGCGAGACTGGACGAAGCCTGTATTAGACATGCCGTTAGATAAAGGCTTCGATTACTTTTATGGGATCCCTGCTTCACTCAATTTTGGGATTCTCGCATGGTTTGAGGGCCGTTACGCGGTAGTTCCTCCCACTTTATATACCAACAAGAAAAAGAACCCACGCTATTTGGATTACCGGATTATGCCTCCTTATCGAGAAGATGCAGATAATTCTGAGGACTACCTATCCGAGAAAATGAAAGGTTTCGAGGTTGCGCCAGACTTTATCGATAACCAGTGTTTGACGCGTTTCACAGATAAATCGATTGAATGGATGAAAGGCAAAGCAACTGAGGCGAAGTCTGGTAACCCGTTCTTTTTATACCTGCCTTACACCTCCCCGCATTACCCCGTCTGCCCTCTACCTGAATTCCAAGGACAAGGGGAAGCTGGTCCTTACGGTGAATTCATGATCGAGACAGATTACCACGTCGGTCGGATTCTGAAATTTCTCCAGGACGAGGGATTAGAGGAAGACACTCTCATAGTTTACACCAGTGATAATGGCCCTGAGAAATCATGGGCTGACCGTATCCAGACAACTGGTCATGATAGCCGTGGAGGGTTCCAAGGTGGCAAACGCTCTCCATATGAGGGCGGCCATCGCGTGCCTTTCCTCGTACGTTGGCCTGCTGGCATTGAACAACCCGGAAGGGCTTGTAATGAGGTTATCGGGCAAACCGATCTCCTAGGAACTTTAGCAGAACTCGTAGGCGCGGACAAACTACCTGACAACGCAGGCGAAGATAGTCAGAGTTTTGCTAAGCTGTTCTATGATCCTGATGTGGATTTTGAACGTCTTCCTCTCATAAACCGTGGTCAGGAGAGCGGGAGTTATACAATTACTGAGGGTAACTGGAAGCTTATATTACCCAGTGGTAAGCGTAAGAAAGTAGAATTGTATGATCTTGCGAACGATCCTAAAGAAAGTAATAATGTGGCTGCACAACACGCTCAAAAAGTAGCTGAATTACAGGAAAAAATTACCGCGATTGTCGCAAAAGGAAGAACTACCCCTGGAGCAGTCCAACCCAATGACACTAGTTATTGGGAAGAGCTCACATGGATGACTAAAGAGGAATACATTAAAACAGCCAGCTCTAAATAGCTCGTTATCAGATTTTAACGGTCATGAAAAAAAACCACTTATTCGCACTAATTCAGGCCTCTGCATGGATATGTCTTCTGTTCGCTCCAAGCTGTTTAATTGCTGAACAACAACCTAGTTTGGCAATTAAAGTAGAAAAACACTCTTGGACTTTAGGTTTCAAGCCTGATGAATCCATCATATATAACGAACCTGCTAATGGAAAACCATTGAAACTGGATTGTTTCTACCCCGTTGATCACAGGATCAATGACAACAGGGGATGTATCATTTTCTTTTTTGGAGGAGGTTGGAGCGGTGGTGATACAAAGCAATTCTATGGCTTCAGCAAATATTTTTCCTCTAGAGGTTTGGTTGCTATCGCAGCTCAATATCGCACAAAAAAAAGCCATCAAGCGGCACCACGAGATTGTGTGGAAGATGGTAAAAAAGTGATACGCTATGTCCGCGCCAACGCTAAAAAGTTAAGGATCGACCCAAATCAAATCATTCTGGGTGGAGGCTCTGCAGGCGGCCATGTTGCGGCATCAACGGTTATGTGTCCTAAAATTGATGGTTCGCCGGAAAGTTCTATTTCCTGTGTTCCAAATGCTTTAATATTGTTTAACCCCGTATATGATAATGGCCCAAGTGGTTATGGCCATTCTCGAGTTACAGAATACTGGGAAGATATCTCCCCCATGCACAATGTTGTTGCAGGGTTACCGCCAACAATTGTCTTTTTTGGTGATGGCGATATTCATGTTCCAGTGACTACGATAAACACTTTCCAGAAAAAAATGACGGATGCAGGAAATAAATGTGAAACACACATTTATGATAATCAAACTCATGGGTTCTTTCACATTAGTAAAGGTGGCCGAAAAATGTTTCAAGACGTGCTGATTAAAGCGGACTCTTTCTTGGTTGATAATGGTTACTTAACTGGAGAAGACGCAGTTGAAAACTGGACGGAGCAAGCGATCAAGGATATCTTAAATAAGAAAAACTGATTTAACGGGATATAGAATACTCTGAAGAAGCGATCACAGGACGCTAAAGCCACGATTCATATTCTTTCCCAGTTTTTATTTGGCATTTATTTCTTATTTGTCTTAAGAGCAGTTGTGATCTTTCGTTTTCTTCCGCGTTTTACAGCATTATTGTTGGTAGTTTCTGCAAGCATTGGGCTCGCAGAGACAATGGCTGATAAGGCCGCTAAGGAGGGTATTCTGCTTCTTGGTAATGGAAACGAGCCAAAAGCGCTCGACCCACACCTGGTGAGTGGTGTGATTGAATCCAATTTACTACGCTCACTCTTCGAGGGTCTTTGTATTGAGCACCCTAGCGATGATAGTGCGAGCCTACCCGGTGCAGCACAGAGTTGGAGCGCGAATGCTGATTTCACGGAATGGATCTTTACGCTCCAACCCAATGGAAAATGGTCCGATGGCAAGCCTGTCACGGCTCATGACTTCGTCTTTGCTTACAACCGTATTCTGCACCCCGAATTCCCCTCGGGTTACGCTGACATGCTCTACTTCATCAAGAATGCAGAGCAGTTCCATAAGGCCGAGATCACAGACTTCGCACAAGTAGGGGTTAAAGCGCAGGATGATTACACGCTCAAGATTTCACTCAAATCTCCGACTCCTTTCTTACCATCGCTTACCAAGCATTTCACGTGGTTACCTGTGCCCAGCCATAAGATCCTGGAATACGGCACGATGACCGAGCCTTACACCGCCTGGACGCATGAAGGGAACCTCATTTCAAACGGCGCCTTCCAACTGAAAAAATGGCGCCAAAACCACTATATTGAGGTCGAGCGCAATCCTTATTACTGGGATGATGCCGCGGTGAAGCTACAGGGGATCCGTTACTTCCCGATCAAAAATGCCAATACCGAGGCACGCATGTTCCTCAATGGGCAACTGCATGCGACCTACGCGATCCCGCCGGACTTTATCCCGACGGCCTTAGAAAAATACGCGGACCTCACCAAACAAGAAACCTACATTGGCACCCGTTTCGTGCGCGCAAATGCACAGCGCGAATTTACCTCAAACCCACTCGTGCGTCAGGCGCTCTCGCTCTGCATCGACCGCCAATCACTGATCGACAACATTCTGCAGGGCGGCCAAAAGCCCGCAGGATCCGTCACGCCACCGTTCGGAGCGTATAAGCCCGAGTATAAAACGGCCTTTGATCCCGCCAAAGCAAAAGAACTCCTGGCTAAAGCGGGATTTACCGATCCAGACGCACTCCCCGAGCTGAAATTACTGACCACAGACTCGGATACGAACCGACGGATGGCAGAGGCCATGCAGGCACTGTGGCGCGAACATATTGGGCTTAAGGTGCGTATTGAACAGCGGGAATGGAAATCGTACCTTAAGATGCGAAGCGAACTCGACTTCGACCTCATGGATGGAGCATGGATTGGCGATTACTTGGACCCCACCACCTTTCTTGATCTCTGGAAAGGCAGCAATGGCAACAACAACACCGGCTGGAGCGATGCTAAATACGAAGCGATTCTCGCGGAAGCGGAGCTGATCGAGGATCCAAAAGCGCGCTACGCAAAACTGCTCGAGGCAGAGTCGTATGTCATGGATCAAGTTCCAGCCATTCCCGTCTATCACTATAACACGAACTATTTCCTTTCTCCCAGCGTCAAAAATTGGCACCCATTGCTCCTGAGCACGCATCCGTATAAATTCGTCGAACTCCAAAAGTAATCTCCAATGTTTAAAGCTATCTTTTCCCGCATTGCCCAAACTGTTTTGGTGGTCTTCTTATTGGTCTCCATCTGCTTTTTCATCGTGCATGCCCTGCCCGGAAACCCCTTCACGGAGGAGCGCGCCACCAGTGATGTTATCATCGAGCGCATGGAAGCCTCACACGGGCTGAACAAACCCAAGATCGTGCAATACGGCATTTATTGGAAAAAGATGATCCTTCAGGGCGACATGGGGCAGTCCTTTAACTTTAAGGGAATCCCCGTGAAAGACATCCTTGGACAAAGCTTTCCCGTCTCCTTCCAGCTCGGAATTGTGGCCATGATTTTTGGGTGTGGTATTGGCCTGCCCTTAGGCATCATCGCCGCGCTGTATAAGAACAAGTGGCCTGATTATCTCTCGATGGTGATTGCGATGGCGGGAATATGTTTACCATCCTTTGTCGTCGGACCACTTCTTCAACTCTGGGTCGCGAAACCTCTTCCCTTCCTAAACATTGCAGGCTGGATGATGCCGCAAGATGTACTGCTCCCCGCCTTGACGCTCGGCTTTGGGGTGGCGGCCTACATTGCCCGTCTCATGCGCGGTGGAATGCTGGAGGTGCTCAGCCAGGACTACATCCGCACCGCCCGCGCGAAGGGAGTCAGCACCCTCAACATTCTCCTCAAGCACGCCATTCGCCCGGCGATCACGCCCACCATCACCTACTTAGGCCCAGCCTTTGCGGCCGTCATGACCGGTTCCTTTGTGGTCGAAACCATTTTCCAAATCCCGGGAATGGGGCAGCACTTCATTGACGCCGTTCTCGCTAAAGACATTTACCTAATCTTGGGTCTTGTCTTCTTCTATGGTGTTCTCATGGGACTCGCCAACCTCGCGGTCGATCTCCTTTTACTCTTCATTAACCCCCGCCTTCGTTCATAATGTCTTCTTCTCGTTCTCTCTGGTCTGATGCGTGGGTGCGCTTGCGTAAGAACAAGCTCGCTACTGGTAGCTTGTTTCTCGTGCTCGTCATTCTCTTCGCCTGCTTTGTGCTCCGCTGGTTCCTACCGCATGACCCAAACGCCGCAGATTTAGGTTCAAAATACCTCTCACCCAATGGCACGCATTGGCTCGGAACTGATCAGCTCGGTCGGGACCTTTTAGCCCGAATGCTCGATGGAGGGCAAATCTCGCTCATGGTCGCTATCGTCGCGACCGTTCTCACCGTCTTCGTGGGGGTGCTTTACGGGAGCATCGCGGGTTATGTCGGTGGCAAGGTGCAGAACGTCATGATGCGGATCGTGGACGGACTCCTCGCCCTCCCCTTCCTCGTGATCGTGATTCTCATGCGAGAGATGATCGCCACCCAGCTTGAGGACATCAGCACCTTTCTCGTCGACTCGTGGGGTTGGAGCAGTGACTTCGTGCTTCGCTTCGCTAACATTATTCCTCTCGTCTTCGCGATCGCAGCCTTCGGATGGCTCAGCATGGGACGGATCGTCTGTTCCCAAGCCGCGAACCTCACCCAGATGGAGTATGTCGAGGCCGCTCGTTCGCTCGGCCTTGGGTATTGGAAAATCCTCTTCCGCCATGTCGTGCCGAACCTGCTGGGCACAGTCATCATCTATGCGACCTTAACCATTCCTAGCTTCATTCTCTACGAGGCGACCCTCTCCTTCATCGGAATGGGGATCGAGCCCCCCAACTCCTCCTGGGGCATGCTGATCAAAGACGGCGCAAACCTGATCGAAACCCAACCAGCACTCCTGATTTTCCCCGCCCTCTTGTTCTCGCTGACCCTGTTTGGCTTTAACTTCCTCGGGGACGGATTGCGCGACGCGCTTGATCCTAAGACGGCGAAGGATTAAGTGAGATCGGCTTTGTTTGTTATCTGCAGATTACGCAGATTTTTATAAATAAACTGTTCTTCTAACACGAAGGTCTTCAGTCAGCCTCGACCGGCATGAGGACGGTTTTTTCGACAGGGCGTTGGACTTGAATCGTTTGACCGGCATCGTTTTTGAGCGTGACGGTTTCCATCTGGATCACGCGGACGGCGCGATAGTGCGTTGGGTTCGAGCCGTTTGAAAGAACAATGCCACGATCTTGTGCTTGGAGAAAGGTGGACTCGGTGCTGACGTTCTGTAAGTTGTCGCTGGAGATTGGTTGGAATTGATCGGCCGCTTGATTTGCAGCGAGTGGACTGTTGGTCGTGCCTGGGTTAGTGAGAGTGAGCCCAGTAAAAATACCAATGCAGGCTACCGCAGCCGCAGAGGCATACCATTTCCAGTTTTTAGCAGGAGATTTCTGTGTTGCGGAAGGGAAGGGGATGACGTTTTCCTCTGTAGTTTCGATGGCCACTGGGGCATCAGCGTTTTCTAGTTTGTCTGCTAGTTTGTCTAGGAATTCATTAGAGAGGGGCTGAGGCTCTAGCTCCATGAGTCCGACTTCTGCTGGGATGTGCTCTAATTGGTCGAGAAAGCTTTTTTCCAGCGCTCTAGGAGCAAGGGAGTGGAGCTCATTTTCTATTACACTGTGTTCGCAAGCATCGAGCTGATCCGTCGATAAGCCTGCAGGGCGCATGGCAGCCAGGTTAGCACCAAATAACTGGAGTTCGCATTGATCCAGTAGCTCAGGGGTAAGCGCTGCTGGCGTCATTGCACGGAGCTCTTGTTCGAGATTATGTAAATCTTGGTCGTTCATGGGGGAGGAAAGTGGTATTCTATAATTCGCCGGTGCTGCGTTGGGTGGCGAGTCTCTTCCGTAATGCCTCCAGCCCATAACGATATCGTGATGCGGCGGTATTAATGGAGATGTCTAAGGCTTCACCAATATCAGCAAAGGTCTGGTCTCCCCAGATTTTCATGACAACGACTTCTGAGAATTTATCGGGTAGCTCTTGGAGGGCTTGCTTGAGGATATCAGCACGCTCATTCATGTCAGAGGCGCTCTCGAACCATGGGTCGCTTGTGGTGCCTTGGAGCGATTTTTGGTCTTCGACCACGATTTGCTCCCGACGGTCGCGACGGTCTACTTTTCTGCCGAGATCGATCGCTTCTCTACGGATCTGGGTGTAGAGGTAAGGTATCCATGCGTCTTGGCCGCCTGTAAACTCTCCTGCAGCAGTCTTCTTCGCGAGTTTGACGAGTGCTTCTTGAAAAATGTCTTCCGCGTCTTGCTCACTTCTTGTTTGTTGGCGCGCGAAAAGCAGAAGTTTAGATCCGTGAACTTCTAGCCACGCTCTCCATCCGAGGGTTTCTGTATTCGAGTTTAATGAGACTGCTGACATAAGATTGTTGTGTTACTTTGATATTATAGCGTCCTTGCCGTTTTATTTCGTGTAAAAATCTTAGGCTTTGTGCGACACTAGCGTGATTATTTGGTCAAGTGATCCCATCCACCTGTTAAGGGGGTAGTGGTTTCCGCGCAGATTTGGCCGATGCGTGTTACTGGAAAAGGAGCATGGCTGAGTGCAGGCTCTATCTCCGGAGGAAGGGTGAAAAGGAGCTCGTAATCTTCGCCATCATTAAGGGCGTTTTCTATCTGGGCACCAGCTCGTAAGGGGAGGAGCGCAGGAGTGAGATCGTAGCCGACCTTGCTGGCTTGGGCAAGACGTGGTAAGTCCTTGGCTAGGCCATCGGACAGATCCATCATCGCGGATGGGCGAGCGTGCTCGACGAGCCAGGCGGCTTCGCTGAGCTGAGGGGTAAAGTCTAGATGATGGCCAGAGGAGAATGAGTTCCCTAGTTCGCCTGTGACGTATAGGCCATCACCCAGCTGCGCGCCTGATCGGGTAATGGGGTGCGCGCAACTTCCGTATCCCGCAATGGAAAAGAATTGAGGAGAGTTCTCTGGCACGGAGCATGTTTCCCCCCCAATGATATACCCGCCAAATTCCGCACAGAGAGCATCCATCGCGGCGTAGAGAGCTTGAAGATAGCCGTAGTCCGTTGATGCGCGGAGACCGCAGGTGATGAGGAAATACTCAGGATGCCCGCCCATCGCGGCGAGATCACTCATGACGCGTGCGAGCGCCTTCCGCCCTACTTGTTTGGGCGCGGTATCAGGGAGGTAATGACGACCTTCGATTACACAATCTGTCTTAAGCAGGGTATTGTCAGGCAGCACCGCACAGTCATCGCCAATCCCGATTACGCCTTCTGGTGGTTGGCGCAGGGAAGAGCGGAGGCCTGAGATTAAGGAGTCTTCAGATAAGTTGTGTAGGGGTTGAGTCATGGTTGAATTTCGGTGACGCGGGAGAGGAGCTGAAACCCGACGGTTGCGCTATTAAAGATGCAATGCGCGATAATGGGCACCCAGAGGCAACGTGTTTTTTCATAGGCGAGTGCTAGCAGAATACCCATCACGATCAAGGTTGGTAAGGAGGCCAGATTATAGTGAATGAGGGAGAAGAGTACTCCGGAAAATACAAGGGCGATTCCTGTCCCTGAGAACGTTTTGACAACAGGGTAGATGTAACCACGAAAGAGGACTTCCTCCATCAACGGTGCGCCGATACAAGCTAGGAGGGCGATGAGAGAGAGCAATACGATGTCGGGTGAAGACTGGAGAATCTGGACATCTTCCTGCAGAGGAGCTTGTCCGTAATAAGATTCCAGGAATGAGAAATACCCCGCGAATTGAAAAAGTGCGGTAATCCCCCAAGCAGAGAGCACGATTCCAAAACACCATCTCAGGTGTTTGAGCTGCAATAATTTTAGGCCGAAGGTTTCGACCAGATTTGCGCGAAAAATCCATAGTAGCACTACAAAGCCGATGGCGAACACTTGAGATGCCAAACCTTGTAATAAGGAGCCAATTGTAATGACTCCCTCGCCCGCATACTTGGCGCCTAACCAAGCGTATGCGGAAACCGCCAAGACGATAAAGACGTCGATGAAGTTGATATGCGCTGTCGGGATGGATTGGTTCGCTTCTGGTTGCGCCATTTCTCCTGCTTTGATTGCCTTCACTTGTTGTGAAAATCTCCAGACAGAAATAGGCACTAAGTAGAATGCGCAGAAGGCCAAAAGAGGCAATGCGATGGTATGAAATATGGTGAGTTCAGTCATCTGATCCGGTAATTAATGGTTCCGCATGAAATCAGCTACATTTGCGAAAAAGGCATGTAAATACTCAAATGCATCCTCTGGTATCTCACACCGTTTCATCGCCTCATCCATGATTTCCATCCAGCGATCGCGCTCCTTCTCACCAATGAGATAAGGGGCATGGCGCATTCTCAACCTGGGATGCCCACGCTTCTTAATGTAGGTGTCGTCACCACCGAGACGGAAGAGCAGAAAATCGCGTAAGCGCTCCTCCGCTCCCTCCCAGTCATTATCGGGATACATTTTGCCGACAAGGTCATCCTCGCGCATGATCTTATAAAATTCTGCCGTGATATTGGTGATGCCTTTCTGCCCTACCTTGAGGAATAAGTCTTTTTCATTCATGTTTCTAATAAATGTATTGTCATTGAATTAGGAGTAGTATTAATTATTCAAGAATATGATTTAATTTATCCATCCTGGAGAAAAAGGAATTTTTTGAATCAATAACATCACCACTATATGTCATCAGAACCAGAGTTTGTGCCATTAACCATTGAGGAATTACAGGTTTATTTCCCGCAATATGAAATTCTTACCTTCATTGCAGCAGGAGGCATGGGAGCTGTCTATCTGGCTAACCAGAAATCAATTGATCGAAAAGTAGCCATTAAGGTGCTACCACAAGAGTTGTCCTCGGATGAAGAGTTTAGTGCGCAATTCCGCGCAGAGGCGAAAGTCATGTCTCGCGTGAATCACCCTAACTTGGTTGGCTTTTTTGATTTTGGTGAAGTAGCAGGAATGCTGTTTATCGTCATGGAGTTTGTGGACGGAAAGTCGCTACACCACTCTGCTCATGGAGACGCAATTTCTCCCAATGTAGCATTAGATATCGTTATTGGTTTGTCCGAAGGGGTTAAGCACGCACACGATGCGGGTATCATTCACCGTGATATTAAGCCTGCGAATGTTCTCCTAGATCAAAAAGCAACGCCGAAGCTAGGAGATTTTGGGTTAGCCCGTCCTGTTGAAGAATCAGAAGCTGGCAAAGTGATTTTTGGAACCCCGGGTTATACGGCACCTGAAGTTGTCAAGAATCCTGAGAGTATTGATGAGCGTGCAGATATATTTTCCATTGGGGCGATTCTTTACGAACTGGTAACAGGGCATTTACCTCAGGACTCTTACACTCCACCAAGTAAAGAGCAGAAGATGCATGCAGACTTCGATAAAATCGTTAAAAAAGCAATTTTGCCTGATCCGGATTTGCGTTACGGAGACATGGACGATTTTCTAGTGGCTTTAAACAATCTTAAGGAAAAGCTTGATTCCGGTGATGCAGAAGAAGAGTTAATTGTATCAAATGTAAACAAAACTTCCGCCCCAAGAGCGACAGTGAAATTAGCATCGGCCAAACCGCCTAGGGAGGTGAAGCTATCTGCGCAAACAAGTGCTACTGCTAAGCCAATAGTAACATCCGGCGCTGCGAAAACCTCAGCTGCACATACTTCCGCGACAAATGTAAATTATCAACGGGAAAGAAAAGCGAAATCTGACACTTCGAAATTAGTCAACATAGCGATAACAGGAGTTATCGTTGCCTTAGTAGGGATCTTTATTTTCAGTAAGGTTCTGAAAGGAAAGAGTGGAGAGGATCAGGCGGAGACTCCTGAAGTCACGCCTGTTGCTGTAGTGCCGGATTCAACGACAGAGGTCAAAGCTCCAGAAGTCGTCAAAGAAAGCAGTCTCGATAAATTATATGAACTTGCGGACCCACTGAAAGAGCATGATTTCTCTAAATTACCAGAAGGTAGTTTTAAGGTAGATACATTTGCTTATTTCTTTTATGATGAGCCGCAAACATGGATGAATGCGCAAAGAGAGGCGGAGCGCTATGGTGGGAGTCTTGCTTGTCCTTCAACAGTAGAGTTAACCGAGAAATTCTTAACTGAAATGGAAAAAGAAGGGGGCGATGAAGTATGGACTGGTGGGGGAACCTTTGATGGCCTGAAAATGTCGTGGATCAACGGCGAAAGCTGGCACTTTAAAAGTTTTAGTCCCAAAAAGCAAGGTGCTTTATCCTTTAGCAAAGATGGAGACTTTCAGATTTCTCCGCATGGGGATCCAAAAAAGTTCTTTATCTGCTGGGATCTTAGCGGAAGGCAACACGGTGAGATCCATCGCCAGTTACGAAGAATTACAAAGGCGGCTCAAGAAAACGATATTGAATCTCTCCCCCCCAGAGCTTTTGTGGAAGCGGGTGCAATCTACTACGTTTACTTGAGAAGGGCAACGTTCAAAGAAGCTGAGCGCATAGCGGAAAAGTACAAAGCGAAAATCGCAACACCTCTGAGTGACCAGTTGTATAAAAAAATGAGGCAAGCTGTGTCCCGTTGTCTCATGCCTGATGATTCGGCTTGGCTTGAGGGCAAGATCATGCGAGACGGGAGCGTAGAGTGGGATGCGGAACTACAAAACCCAAAAGTTTGGCTTGAGCAGCTTGGGCCTAACGAGAAGGTTTTAGGAATTCGCTTAGTGAATGCCTCGAAACCTGGGCTTAAAGGTTTAGATAAAACGAGTGGGGCTGAAGCAATGATCCTAAAATGGGATATTCAACAGTAGATTGACCGGGTTTGTGGTTTTTGACGGCGCTACTGGGCCCCAAGTAGGGGGAGAATGCGAGTTGTTGGTGAAGTTTTCAGTGATTACTTGCAAAAAACCCTTCACATTATACTTTGGTAGCATCTAAGCTTCCAATATAATGCCAAAGACTACTTTTGAAGGAAAACTACTGTCCGCGAACCGAGGTGAAATTGCTATCCGATCGTTTCGTGCTGCTAATGAATTAGGGATTAAAACGACCGCAATTTACGCTGAAGAAGACCGCTTCTCACGTCACCGATTCAAGGCGGATGAAGCGTATCAACTGGATATCTCCAAAGGTCCAGTAGGAGCCTATCTCGATTATGAAGGAATTGTAAAGTTAGCTAAGAAGAATGGGATTTCTCTTATTCACCCTGGATACGGCTTTCTCTCAGAGAATGCTGAATTTGCCCAGCTCTGCGAAGATAATGGTATTAAATTCATCGGGCCGACTCCTCAGCAACTTGCCAGTATGGGAGATAAGACCGCTGCTCGTCAAATGGCGATTAATGCTGATGTTCCTGTCCTTCCTGGCACGGAAGACGCCATCGCAAGTAAAGAAGAGGCGATCGAAGTAGCGAAAGATATTGGCTTCCCGCTTATTATCAAGGCTGCTCATGGCGGTGGTGGCCGTGGTATGCGAGTTGTACATGAGGAATCGGAACTCGAGGCAATGCTCGAAGAAGCGCAGACCGAAGCGGAAAACGCCTTTGGTAACGGAGAAGTCTTTATCGAACGCTTTATTGGTCGTGCCAAGCACATCGAGGTTCAAATTCTCGGCGACCAACACGGAAACATCGTACACCTTTATGAGCGAGATTGCTCTATTCAACGCCGTCACCAAAAAGTCGTCGAAGTTGCCCCAGCAGTAGGAGTCGACCCACAAATCCGTAAAGACCTATGTGAAGCTGCCGTTCGTCTCGCGAAATCAATCAATTACCAAAATGCAGGCACAGTAGAATTTCTCTATGATATGGACCAGCAGGATTGGTTCTTTATTGAAATGAACCCTCGAATCCAAGTAGAGCACACCATCACGGAGTGTATTACCGGAATCGATCTCGTTCGTTCGCAAATCCTCATCGCGATGGGGTATCCTCTGGACAGCCCAGAAGTCAACATTCCTACGCAGGAGTCCATCAAGGTCAATGGCGCCGCGATTCAGTGCCGAATCACGACCGAAGATCCCGCAAACGGGTTCTCCCCGGATTATGGAAAGATCGTGAACTACCGCTCCGCAGCTGGTTTTGGGATCCGTCTAGACGCAGGATCAGGCGATGCTGGTTCTGTAATTACACCCTTCTACGACTCCATGCTCGTGAAGCTCACCGCTTTTGCGCGTGACTATGATACCGCTTGTGACCGCATCGGGCGTGCTCTCCGTGAATTCCGAATCCGTGGAGTGAAGACGAACATTCCCTTCCTCGAAAACGTTATCGAAAACGATAAATTCCGTGAAGGCCAAGCTACGACTCGTCTCATCGATAGCACTCCGAGCCTCTTTGAATTCACCAAACGCCGCGATCGCGCGACTAAACTTCTGAATTACCTGTCGGACGTCATCGTCAACGGGAACGAAACTACCAAAGGCTGGAAACCAGAGAAAACTCTTCCTGTGCCTCAAGTTCCTTATGGTGGAGTCGGTGATATACCGGCAGGCACGCGAGACCTCCTTTTGGAGATGGGGCCAGAGAAATTTACCCAGTGGATTAAAGATGAGAAGCGTCTGCTCGTAACAGATACCACCTTCCGTGATGCCCACCAGTCTCTCATGGCGACCCGTATGAGAACTACGGACATGCTGAACATCGCCGATGTTATCGCGCGCCAAACTCCTAAACTTTTCTCCATGGAAATGTGGGGTGGCGCCACCTTTGATACCTCCATGCGTTTCCTTAAGGAGTGCCCATGGGAGCGTCTCGCCATGCTGCGTGAGCGCATTCCGAACATCCTTTTCCAAATGCTCTTCCGCGGATCAAACGCAGTTGGATACACGAATTACCCTGACAATGTCGTCGCTGGTTTCGTCAAACACGCAGCCGACTCAGGTATCGATATCTTCCGTATCTTTGACTCCCTCAACTACCTTCCAAACATGAAAGTAGCGATGGAAGCTGTGCAAAACCACGGCAAAGTGCTCTGTGAGGCAACCATTTGCTACACCGGTAATATTGAAGACCCGAATAAGGCGAAGTATGACCTCAAGTATTATGTCGAGAAGGCAAAAGAGCTTGAGAAAATGGGCGCTAATATAATTGCTATTAAGGACATGGCTGGACTCTGTCGCCCCTCTGCAGCGAGTAAGCTAGTCAGCACCCTTAAACAAGAAATCGGACTTCCGATCCACTTCCATACCCACGACACGAGTGGAATCAATGCTAGCTCGGTGCTGAGCGCAACGCATGCTGGAGTAGACATCGCAGACATGGCGATTTCCTCCATGTCAGGATCGACCTCACAGCCAAACTTAAACTCCATCGTTGCCGCACTCGAGTTTGACGAGCGAGCTACCGGCCTGAACCTAGAGGCTCTTAACGACCAAGCCTATTACTGGGAAGACGTTTGCGCAGCTTATACTCCCTTCATCACTGCCCCTCGTTCCGGCACCGCCGAGGTTTACGAGCACGAAATGCCAGGTGGACAATATACCAACCTCAAGGAGCAAGGACGCGCGATGGGTCTTGGCCCTCGTTGGCGTGAAATCGCCCATACCTATGCTGAGGTAAATGATCTGTTCGGAGATATCACCAAGGTGACACCATCCTCAAAAGTGGTTGGAGACATGGCGATGTTCCTCACTACTAAAGGAATCAAACCTAGCGATGTCACTGGTCTCAAACCTGGTTCCGTTGATTTCCCTCAGTCTGTGGTTGGCTTCCTTAAGGGAGACCTCGGACAACCAGAAAACGGGTTCCCATCAGAGCTCCAAAAGGTTGTTCTCAATGGAGCAGAAGCGACCACAAAACGCCCAGGGGAGCTTGCCAAGCCTGTAGACCTCGACCAGACGCGCGAAGAGATTAAAGGAATCATCAACCGTGAACCAACAGAAGATGATCTCTACAGTTACCTCATGTATCCGGATGTTTACCAAGACTTCCAGATTTCCCTCCAAACATACGATAAGCTGAGTCCTCTTCCGACTCCATCCTTCTTCTACGGCCTCAATGTAGGTCAAGAAGTCAGTGTGCAGATCGGGCCAGGAAAAACTCTCTTCATCAAACTCATCTCCATCGGTGAGCCAAACCAGTCGGGAGAACGCACCCTCTTCTACGAGCTTAACGGAATGCCGCGTGAGTCCGTAATCGTCGATAAGTCCTGTGCTAAGATCGGAACCGTAGCTATCAAAGGCGACCCTAACAACACGGCTCAAGCCTGCGCACCTATGCCTGGTCTCGTCACGGAACTAACGATCCAAGTAGGCGACGAAGTCGAAGAAGGTGCTCCCTTACTAACACTTGAAGCCATGAAGATGCTAACTACCGTTTCTGCGCCCTCAACCGGAACAATCCAAGCGATACACACTGGTGCTGGGAAATCTGTAGATACCAATGACCTGCTTGTAGAGATTGGATAGGTTTTAAATTTGCTAGCTTAAAAATATAATGCCCTCGCTAAGATCTTAGTTGAGGTCATTTTTGCTATAAACATTTCGCGATAAACGGCGCAGTCACGGAGGTTTTAGATTTCGCGACTTCTTCTGGGGTTCCATAGGCACATACGCTTCCGCCCTTGGGTCCGGCTTCGGGGCCGAAGTCTAAGATGTAGTCGGCCTCGGCCATGAGGGCGGGGTGGTGCTCAACGACGATTACGGTGTGGCCTTCGTCTGTGAGGCGATGGAGGACGTCGATGAGTTTGCGAATGTCGTTTAGGTGGAGGCCGATCGAGGGCTCCTCGATGAGGTAAATGTTTCGATTATAGGCTTTGGTTCCTGCTTCTTTGACGCGCCCTTTGGTGAGTTCGGTGACAAGCTTTAGACGCTGGGCTTCGCCACCACTGACGGTGGGGCTGGGTTGCCCGATTTGGAGGTAACCTAGGCCGGTATCCGCGAGAAGGCCAAGGGTGCGATGGAGCTTTGGATGGGCGGAGAAAAATTCAGCGGCTTCGTCAATGGGCATGCGTAGGACATCGGCGATGTTTTTTCCCTTGTAGTGCACGGTTAAGGTGGCGGGGTTGTAGCGGTCGCCCCGGCACGTCTCACAGGGCACGCGGGTGCTTGGGAGGAAATCCATTTCGAGGCGGATGGAGCCATTCCCTTTGCACTCGGGGCATTGTCCCTCGGCATTGTTAAAGCTGAATCGTGAGGCAGAAAACCCGCGAATCTGAGCTTCTGGTAACTGCGCAAAGAGGGTTCGGATGTGGTCAAAGAGCTTCACATAAGTCGCCGGGCAGGAGCGTGAGGTTTTACCGATAGGGGTCTGGTCGACCTCGAAAACATACTTGAAGCCTGCAAAGCCCGAGGCGTCCTGGCAGTAATCGGCGATCTTGTTCTTCTGAGCCTTAGTGAGTTTTTTCTCCTCCTTCAGCTTATGGAGTAGATTCGCGACGGGTTGTAGGGTGCCCCGCATGAAGCTTGATTTCCCGGAGCCCGAAACGCCTGTGATCACGGTAAGGCGCTCTTTCGGAACCGCGACATCAATCCCTTGCAGGTTGTTGACGCTACAGCCTTTGAGGTTCAGCCATTCCTTGGCAGGGCGGGATTTCTTATCGACTGGGCGGCGATAACCTTTGGTCGGATGTATGATGGGAGTTTTAAGTGCCTGACCCGTCACGGAGTCTTTCTTCCGCATCAGTTGTTTCAGACTGCCCTGCGCCATCACTTCGCCCCCGAGGCGACCAGCACCTGGCCCAAGGTCGATGACATGCTTGGCTCGCGCCATCGTCTCCTCATCATGTTCTACTACGAGGAGTGAATTGCCCTTTTTCTGCAAGGTTTCTAGGGTGTCGAGGAGGGATTGATTATCACGTGGGTGTAGGCCGATGGTTGGTTCATCGAGCACATACATCACGCCTTGGAGGTTGGATCCTAGCTGAGCAGCGAGACGAATGCGCTGCGCTTCCCCACCGGAGAGGGTGGTCGCGGATCGATCGAGGGAGAGATATCCTAAGCCGACTTGAGAGAGGAAGTGGAGACGCTGCACGATCTCGGGTAAAATATCGCGGGCGATTTCCTTGTTACGTCCCGTAAAGGCGAGGCTTTCGACAACTCCTTTCGCTTCTACTACCGGTAAGCTGGAGAGGTGCGGGAGCGATATCTTGTCTCCGAGGAAGACGAAATTGGCGGAGCGTTTGAGGCGCGAACCAGCGCAGGTGGGGCAAATGATTTTCTCGATTTCTTCCTCGTCCTTGCGCGATTTTTCCTCCGCTAGTTCTGCCTCCAGCGCGGAGTCAAACTTATCCATGCGGAACCGCTTCGTGGACATCGTGCCATACCCTCGACAGTCTAGGCACCAGCCTCTAGGTGAGTTAAAGGAAAAGTCCGCAGGATCTGGTTCCTCGAACGATTCGCCTGTCGTAGCACTGACGCGCTCGGTGGAATAAAGGTGGAACTTGTTTTCGTGATCAAGCAAGCGGATAAAGCCTTTCGAGAGCGACAGCGCCTCGCTTACCTTTTCCTGAAGGAGCTTCGGTTTTAGGTCTGATCCCGCGGTGACGATGATGTCAATGTCATGCTCGACGTAACGCTCCAAGGGCTCGAAATCATCGACATCTGTGATTTGCTTGTCCACCAGTAGGGCTTGATATCCTAGACGTGCGGCTCGGTCGGCGACGTCGGTGTGGAAGCCTTTGCGTCCACGGATAACGGGGGCCATGAGGTGAATGCGCCCTTTCTTGGATTGCTCCTTCACCTGTTCTAGGATGGAGGCCTCGGTCTGAGACACGACCGCTTCACCAGAAACGGGACAGTGCTGCACTCCGAGCTTCGCGTAGAGAAGACGCAGGAAGTGATAAATCTCGGTCACGGTGGCGACGGTAGATTTACCGCCTCCGCGCGAGATGCGCTGTTCAATCGCGACGGTGGGAGGGAGCCCCGTGATTGAGTCTACTTCAGGCTTCTCGAGTTGCTCCGCAAATTGGCGGGCGTAGGGTGACATGGAGTCGAGGAAACGGCGTTGCCCTTCCGCAAAAATGAGGTCAAAGGCGAGGGTCGATTTCCCAGATCCGGAAAGTCCCGTGACGACATTGAAGCTGTTCAGCGGCAGATCGAGATCGAAATTCTTGAGGTTGTGGTGGCGCGCCCCGCGAATGCTCAAGGTAGTGTTTTGCGGCGCGTGATAGGTGCCTGCCTCTTCGGCAGCGAGAGCGAGATCGGAGTTCTGATACCCGGGCTTCGCTTGATCGAGGACGTTCTTCAGGTAGCGCCCTGTCGGGGTATCGAGCTTGGCGATTTTCTCAGGCGTGCCGGTGCCGACTACGAGTCCGCCGTCCTCACCAGCTTCTGGACCGAGATCGATGATGTAGTCCGCTGATTTAATGACTTCTAGATTATGCTCCACCACGAGGAGCGAGTGCCCCGCTTCGATCAAGCGATTGAAGGCCTTTAGGAGCACCTCGATATCGCGGAAATGTAAGCCGGTGGTCGGCTCATCGAGAATCAAGAGTTGTCCCTTAGTGGTTTGGCGTGGGACAAGATCTTTGTTCGTATGAGAGCGGCGGAGTTCTTTAAGCTGGTTGAGCCGCGCCGAAACCGCGCGCGGGGTGTCCAGCGTGCCGGACATTTGAGGAGTGACTAGCGCGGTGGTCTTCTTGCCATCGACCTCTAGGAGCAAGGACGCAATTTTGAGACGTTGGGATTCTCCGCCTGAAAGCGTATTGAGCGGTTGACCGAGGCGTAGATAGCCTAGTCCCACTTCTGCGAGCGCTCCTAGAATCCGCAGAATGATGTTGTGACGGCGGGTGATGGGTTTTGGTAATTCGTCAAGCTCGTCATCATAGAAGGCTATCGCTTCATTGGTCGTAAGTTCCAGAATGTCAGCGACGCTTTTTCCGCGATATTTTATTTCGAGAGCGGTCTTTTGGTAGCGGCGTCCATCGCACTCGGGACAGGTCAGATAGAGATCCGAGAGGAACTGCATCTCCACTTTCTCGAACCCGTTTCCGGCGCAGCGTTCACAACGTCCCGAGCCGGAGTTAAAGGAGAAGAACCCCGTGTTGGCGCCTTGGAGCTTGGCCTCATCAGTGAGGGCAAAGAGCTGGCGCACTTCATTGAACGCCCCGAGGTAAACAGCAGGAGTGGAGCGGGGCGTTTTAGCAAGGGGCGATTGGTCGATGAAGGAGACGCCCGAGAGGTGGTCTTGGAAGCCCTCTAGCGCGGTGAAAGGTGCAGGATTATCGACCTTGTCGGGCTTAAAGAATTCGAGGAGGTTTTGGTAGAGTCCACGTTCTACAAAGGTCGATTTTCCTGAGCCTGAAACTCCCGTGACACAGGTGAGCACTCCTAGCGGGATCTTGGCGGAAACATTCGCTAGGTTGTTGGCAGAAACCCCTTCGAGGTAAATGAAATCCATCGGTTGACGGCGCTCAAAAGGAACGGGAAGCGAGGCCGTGCCATGGAGGTAATCGAGCGTGCTAGGGAGGGCGTCATCATGACGTTTTGGGGAAGCTAGGTTGCGATGATATGCGCCTTGGAACAGGATTTCTCCTCCCTCATGCCCAGCTCCGGGGCCAATATCGATGAGGTAATCAGCCGTTTTCATGACCGCTTCCTCGTGTTCTACGACGACGAGGGTGTTTCCCTTATTCCGAAGATCCTGCATGACCTCGATCAGGTTCGTGACATCACGCGGG
>CALKLP010000042.1 GCA_937991965.1 uncultured Verrucomicrobiales bacterium | reverse complement strand
GCCGGTGTATGTTCCTGTTGTCGTATGTCGTCGTCGGGATGGCCAAATCTCCCGGTGCTGTCCGGGGCCGCCTGGTTTGGTTTGTGGCGAAGGAGCATGTCTTTCTGTACGAAGGATGACGAATCGACACGCACACTGCTGGAGTAGATGAAATGGGATGGAACTCGATTTTGCATTTGTATACTCGCCCTGTAGACCCCGGTGGAGGGTACTAGCTGGCACTACGGAGAGTCGTCCTTCTGCTTCTTCATGAGGGAATACGCACCTGGTTGCACGGTTGATCCAAGTGTAACGCACACATCGCTAAATATGAGTGCCATGTCTTCATAATTAACATGTTTGCGCCCAACGCCACCATCAATCCTCAGAATTACGCTCAATGTCCGTTCTGATTGTTGGATCTCCTAAAAAAATATAAAAAAAACGGGCAACCAGGAGGGCTCCTGAGCTGAGAATGGCAGTACTTAGAGGAAGAAATTCGAACGGAAACAGGACAAAACGAAATAATCCCTTCTATCGTGCATGCCCTTTTTCTCATGCACCGCCTAAAAGCTGTAGAGGAAAGGGGACAACAAAATATAGGCAAAAAAGAACGATGGAAGAAAGAGAGAGGCACAAAAATATGGCGAACATAAAAACGAGGCAAGGGTACTCGTACGTCAGAAGGGAAGCACGAGCGTAGGGTCCCGCCTCTCTTACTACATGAACGCGCCAGGAAGCTAGCCACACGATTCGCCGCCTCCTTCCTATTCCAGTCCGCAAAGGCCTCAGATGCCGATGCTGCCGCTCTTGCTCTCCAGGGAAACATAGAGAAAGAAACTACAACTCAAACAAGCCAATCCAAACGAAAGCAACAAGATAAGCTCTCTAACTCAAACTCAATTCGGGGGCAGAAACAGATAGCACAGGTTCCATTTGTTGGCCACACAATGGCCTGCCACACGATATTTCCGCCTGTTCATGCTTTTGTCGACTATGATATCAGTACGGATACTATGAGCTTCGTCAAAACCCGCTATATCACAGCATGCGTGTGCTTCAGTATTCTAAAAATTTGAAAGGATGCTATCGATTCAATGAAGGCCATGGTAAAACAATACTCGTATGGTGCGATTGTTTGGCGACAAACTATTAGCGCCTTGTACCGGCGACAACTTCCCCCTCGTGGCAAAACGGGGGTGGGGGGCGGTGAGGGTGGAGAGGGTGACTGGGACCCGCTTCGCTCGCATCGATCTCGATCGATTATAAACCGAAGAGATATATATATATATATCACTATTAATTATCGCACAATGGACTTCACCCAAATCAATGTTCTTCAATCACTCATTTCGCTCCAATGGACAACTAAAACGAACACCACGCAAGCCCATATAAAACGCACACGGTGCATCAAGACCAGCAGCAAACAAGGGCGCAAGGAGAATTGTGCCCAAGAAGAAAACGCAAAGACGATACACCCCCTCGAAGCAGTTTCCGAACTGGTTTCGTCGACCAAGGGACATCGCGAATGCTAAGCGATATGCGTATGTGACTCACGGTTTTCTAGGAGACACTTGCTGTTCGACTTCTTCGCTGGGTGTTCCCGCTCGTGACACGTGCTACAATACAGGCAAGAAAAATATTTTTTGGGAACGTTTTCGGAATGAAGGGTTTCCTTAACCCCCAATCATGTCGTCAGAATAGAGGTTTTACTATTTTTTTCAAATTTACGTTTTTGTGCCCTAAGCCAAGGCCTTGGGTTTGGCTATTATTGGCACGTTAGGCTGCATGTTCAGTCATTTCTCGTATTGACAACATTTGTTTTTGGTGAGAGGTACGGAGCTCCTCAAGCCACCTTCAGAGGGAAAATGCTGCACACTTTTTTTACCCGTTTCATGTGTTTCGTTTCGGAGATATTCAACAGGGAAACTCTCATCCCGAGGAGGATTTAACTACCGTGTAGGTGTGTGAGGCATCAGCAGGATAGACTTCCGGCAAGATTGCTACTGCCTGGAAATTCGCCACGTACGTGATACACGGTAACGTCACAGTATTACCTCTTGATCGCTTGTTGGCGAAGGGGTGGGCTCATGCTGTTGACGACAAAGAACTACTACTACGGCTAGAATCGTTAATACTGCCGCACCACCACCCCATCAAAATAGCATACCAGGAAGCACAGCAGTCAAACACCATGAAATATAATCTATAAAAATCTACAAGTATAACTGTGAAACACAACACAAGCCGGTATTGAATCAATACCTGCCTCTACTTTCGATTGGCGCAAGCCATAACACTACGTCCGTCCCGGACATGTGTCGCTGCGCGGACGTGGCCACAAGCTTGCCACTGTAGCTGTGGAAGGTTTGGGCGTCTGAGGGTAGAGGGCGGCAAACTGATCGGCCAGCCGGCAGCAACTAATAGTGCCGTGGGCGAGAGGTATGACGGGTCGACGCCTAGTCAAAGCTGTGTTGAGTGAAGTCTGCTGAAAGTGCTCTCTGTGAGTAAACAGGTCGCCATGTAG
>CALKLP010000041.1 GCA_937991965.1 uncultured Verrucomicrobiales bacterium | reverse complement strand
GGATAATATATTTCACATTTACATGTTCTTTAATGCGGCATTTAAACTATTGTTCCTAGCAGAGTTGCCAATCTTGTCGAGACCAAGAAGATTGATAATCTCACCAATGAGCATGAATTGTTGAGACATCACAACAGCCTTAGCGAACCTCGTCTTTGGGGAGTAATCACCGTAGCCCACAGAACTCATCGTAGTGAAACTAAAGTAAAAAGGATCAACGAGACTATCCTCAAAACCAAACGCATCGGGGTTTATCTGGTTAATAGCCGAATATATGAGACCATACATAAGGGTAATCATTAAGATGGGGAGAAGTTTCATAAACATTTATATTATCCTGAGAAATTTATACTGATTCCATTCGTTCTAGTTCATCCATTTCTCGACTCTTTCTCCGCGTGACCCCCTTTAAACCCTGTAACCATCGCGCGACCGTCCGTTGAGAACCACTCACAGATGCCACGTCATCGTCTACGATGATGGACAAGCCGTTACACACGTCGGGTTTATTCTCTTTATCTGGGAATTGTAAGAGGAAAGCCTGAATCGATATAGCCGGTATATCTGGAGCTTCGTCCAACAACTTGTCATATTCTTCTCGAGACTTCATGAGAAACTCAACGACATTTCCTCGATGTTTGATGTCCAAAGACAGTTCCATGTCAATGTTTCGATAGAACTTGGACCACTGCACACACATAGCTGAATGTGCCTCAGATAAAGGTAGAGACTGACTAAACTTTGATATACTCGTCAAAATTCCACCCAAAACATTTAGGAAGGCAAAGAAATACTGAATGATCATTATATTGTTTTTGGTATCTTGAGATACATCTGCATTCCCACTTGGATTTAAAACGGCAAAACCACCAACACCTGTTATACTTGCTATGACTATACTAGGATAAGACAACCAATCATTCTGTTTCTTGTAAAGTAGGCGTGCATGGTTATGCAGCCACCTATACCCCGCCGCGCGTTCAGCCCATTTCTTAAGCAACTTTTCTTGCTTCTCACACCACTCACAGTTATCTTCACTCATGGACTTAGATTATACAGATATATTTTTCGCACATTCCCTGGCTAATGTATCAGCTTCTTCATTTCTAGGGTCGCCATTATGGGCTTTTACCCATCTCCATTCAACCACTTTCAATTTATTACGCATTTCATCGATAGCAATCCACAAATCCTTATTTTTCACTGGTGCACCCGTAGATGTCATCCATCCATTTTGTTTCCATTTTATAATCCATGAATTTATTCCTTGTTTCACGTAGTTACTATCCGTAAATATACGCACCTCTTGAATATCTCTTTTTACAGACTCTTCAAGAGCTCTCAAAATAGCTGTCATCTCCATCCGATTATTTGTTGAATTAGGTTGTCCAGCACTAAGCTTAAAACTATCACTGACCACACCCCAGCCAGAAGGTCCAGGATTTCCCAAACTGCTCCCATCGGTGTATATCTCATACATGATTAGGTATTGGGTTTATTTTCTAAGTCCATTTTTGAGGGGTAATCTGAAGCCTTCTTTGGTGTTTTACATATCGTATCACCACAGTGATCTCTGTTCTGATAGATAGAATTGATGGATGTTGAAATTTCGTTACATGACTTCAAATTCCAACGTCCCAATAGAGGTTTATCCACTTTAATAAAAATTTCTAAGACTTTCTTGAACATTATCTATAATGAGAGGCTTATCTTAAAGTATTCTTCGCGGGTCTATCGGGTCTGAAAAAGTTATTATAAGGACACTCTAAGCACCTTGTATGACGGGTTGCACATGAAAGTGCATCTGGGTTCTTCATACATGGTTTTTTCTCAACCTTTTTCCGTTGTCGATAGGTACGACGTCGTGTAAGAATGTACATACACTTTGGGACAACTATCATGATACTACTATTGAAATGGTAGTATTCTTTATCACATTTTAAGATATTTGGGCATCTTAAAATTTGAGTTTTGTTTTTAATTATTTACTAACAGGCAGAGACCAACAAATTAGTTGGAGAAGGCGAGGCCACCCATACCCGATTGGATGCGGAGGACGTTGTAGTTGCAAGCGAACATGTGCATGTTGGTGGCATCACCGGCGGGGTGCTGCACAACCTGGACCTGCGCATTGTCGATGCGGGAGAAGTTGCAAGTGCCGGTAGGCTGGTGCTCCTCGGGCTTAAGGGCGAACGAGTACGAGTAAATACCGGGCATAGGGGAGCCAGTGTGATGGTTGTAGCTCTGGACCTGGTTGAAGTACTTACCCTTCTGCTCCTTAAACCTGTCCTGACCGTTGAGGATGAGCTTGAAGGTGTTGAGGGGACCGACAGCATCCTCGGTGAGCTGCGCAGAACCACCGGCGAGACCAGTGGCAACGAGGGGGGAACCCATGAGAGCGGGGGAGACGAAGCAGTTAGCCTCGGAGGCGAGGGTGGAGGACTCGAGAACGACACCGGCATCGGTGGAGACGTTGGAGAAGTTCCACAGGGTGTTCTTGTTGGTAGCGGCGTTGGAGAAGCACCACACAAGTTCCTTGACTGGGTGATTGTACGAGAGGCGGACCTGCTTGGTTCCGGAGGAAGTCACAGTGTCAGTGCCAGTGTGCTGCACCTGCTCAATGAGGTACTCGTGACCCTTCTGGGCAAAACGACGACGCTCCTCGGTGTCAAGGTAGACGTAGTTGGCCCACACCTTGAAGGTGTCAGTGTTAAGGAAGGTGTTGAAGTTGGACGCAAGGTCAAAATCAATGCGTACCTCGTGGTACTGCAGAGCAATTAGTGGCAAATAAAGTCCAGGATTGCGGTTAAAGAAGAAAATAAGGGGTAAATAGACAGTCTTGCCGGTAGCACCAGTGGTCATCTTACCCCAAGTGGCCTTCTTGGACTCGTCAAGGTAAAGCTCGGAATACATGCGCCACCACTTCTGGTAGTGTTTGTCCACCCTTTGACCACCGATTGATAATTCTACGGAGGAAATTGCACGCTCGGCGACCCAGCAGCAGTCATCGACCTCGGAAGAAGTCGCAGTGTTGGAAGAGGCAGACTTCAGCTCGATGTACATGTCACCGACAAGATCACCGTTACGGGCAACGGTGACAGAGACGCGGCCGGAGTTGGCGGCAGTGCCGTTAACGGTCTGCTCGATGTTCTCCATCGCGAAGTTAGTGTGGCGCTTGTATTTCGCCTGGAAGAAAGTTACCTCAGGGTTACCAGTGAGGTAGACATCCTGGGCACCGTACGCTACGAGTTGCATAAGACCACCGGCCATTTTGAGAGTTGTTGTACTGTACACAGAGAAAATAATTTTGGGTAAAGTGCGAAATTTCGCATATGATATTTCCTCAACCTATCATAAATGTCCACACAGCCTGAGGAAATTGAGAGTGAAACTGAAGAGGGTGAGATTGTGAGTGAGGAGGAGATTGAGGAAACTGAGGATGATATGCCCGAGGAGGACGATGAAGATCTTATGTTCGAAGATGAGGGTATTGATCTTCCCAGTCTCATGACTTCCCTCCTAGCCACCGATGATGGTGACACTGTGTGTAGTGCCCTAGTCGGCATTTCCCAGCAACTTCAAATGCAAAACAAAATCCTGATAAAGATTTTGAGTGAATTGAAAAATTAATTAGAGAGAAAAATTGTAGAATATATAATTATGGACACTCACTTCATCGACAAGGAACCTAATAAGTATGAAGCACTCGCCGAACTACAAAAGCAGAGTATCCAGTCGATGAATGAAGATCCAATCGAAAAGCTTGTAAGTGATTTCGAAAAATTTTGGGATCTCAGGACAGAAGATTATAGGAACGCTCGTGAGTTGGGGTATAGACAGTATGTCCACAATGATCACTGGGAAAACGGTAATCCGATGCCTTCCAAAATTGATATACTGGCCATCAAAGGTATCCGTGAAAAGCAACGTCGCTTCTTGATTGAACTCAAGAATCGTGTGAAAGATCTTAAAATTCACAAGAAGGAAACTGATGATGGAATTACCCTCATAGATAGAATTCACAACATTTTAAAGCAGGTTAGGGATGGATACGAGAATATTCGACGACATTACACATCCTATGAACGTGTAGTGAATCCTACCGCTCTTCCTCAAGTTAGTTCAACTTCTGATCCCTCTACTATGTGCGAAGACGATGTCGAGAATTTAATACCGTTCCAAAAGTGTCTCATATTTGTGCTTGATGAACTCTACAAAGCTGGGTATCGCCGATACAAGGGTTACTGCTGCGAAGAGATTCAAACAATAGAGCGCTATAGGACACGGGCCTGGTCTCCAAAGATGAGTATCGATGAATTTGTGTATTCCCTGGCCCAAAAGGACGATGATTTCAACAATTGGAAGAACTTCACGAGTAGAGGGAGTATCTTCAGGGAAGTCATTGATAACATCACAAAGTGTATAGATCCACAGTTTCCTGTGATTATTAAGCGTAGACATGTGTGGTCATTCAAGAATGGAGTTTTTGTAGGTAAGGAATGGGACCTTGATACAGGTTCCTACAAGTGCAGCTTTTATCCCTATGAGAGCAAGGAATTTGCATGCCTCGATCCAACTATCATCGCCTGTAAGTATTTCGATAAGCAATTTGATGACTTTTCTCATATCGATGACTGGAAAGATATCCCAACACCCTGGTTCGATTCTATCCTTGAGTATCAAAACTTTGAGAAGGAGGTGTGCAACTGGTGCTACGTTATGGGTGGTCGCCTCTGCTTTGACATTGGTGATTTGGACACGTGGCAAGTTATCCCATTCTTCAAGGGTATCGCCCGTTCCGGTAAGTCTACACTAATTACAAAGGTATTCAAGAAGTTCTATGAAAATGAGGACGTCAAGACCCTCTCAAACAATATCGAAAAGAAGTTTGGTCTCTCCTCCATTTACGATTCGTTCATGTTCATAGCTCCAGAGGTAAAAGGTGATCTTGCCCTCGAGCAGGCAGAATTTCAGTCTATTGTTTCTGGTGAGGATGTATCGATTGCAGTGAAGAACAAGCAGGCTCTCTCGATTGAGTGGAAGACTCCAGGCGTCCTAGGTGGTAACGAGGTTCCAAACTGGAAGGATAACTCGGGTTCCGTTCTACGTCGTATTCTTCCTTGGAACTTTAGCCGACAGGTTCTGAACGCTGATCCCCAACTCGACGAGAAGTTGGAGAGGGAATTACCTATTATCCTTCTCAAATGTGTCAAGGCCTACATCGATTATTCTGGTAAATACCGAGACCGAGACATTTGGAATGCAGTTCCTGAATATTTCAAAACTATCCAGAAGCAAGTGGCGATGGTAGCGAGCTCACTCATCCACTTCCTCGAGTCTACAAATCTGGAGTTTGGTAAGGATCAGTATGTGCCTCAAAGTCTATTTGTTTCTGCGTTCAATACGCATTGTAGAAACAATAACCTGGGGCAACACAAGTTCCATCAGGACTTCTACGCAGGTCCCTTCAGTTCCTATAAAATTGAGGTTAGGAACGAGTCAGTATCCTATCGTGGAAGACAGTATCCACTTCAGCCGGTCATCTTTGGTCTGGATCTCATTGAAGAGCAGCTTATGACCGGGTAACAATCACTAAAAAAATCCTTACTAATAGTAATATGAGCCAGTCGGTCAAAGAATTTGTCAGGCAGTCTGGCGTCGATGTGCAAAACTCAGACTCTAACTCAAATAATAACTTCGCTCAAGAACTTGAAGCTGATATGTTTAGAAGACAGAGAGAGGATCGCATGAGGGTTGCGGGTTTTCGTGAACCTCTTCGACCCGAACGGCGACCTCTCCCTCGGCGCCCTCCACTCGAAAACGAATTTTCAGACGTTAATATTAATAAATTGGTAAACAATGCATTGAAAGAACCCATAGACACACGCGAATTCAATAACGATCTTAGCCCAATTAATGAAGCTGCGTTTGAGAGGGGACTCGCTGAGATGACACCCGAATTCGATGTTCTTGAAATATCCCCATTTAAACCCGGTATGTTCAATGCCATTGTTGACAGTGGATATGGACAAAAAGATCTTGTCGTCGACTTAAAACAAATCATCACTAAAAGACCTCTCGCTAAAATGCGAATTGCTGATGGTCTTTATATAGAAACCAGTGAAATGGTAGGTAGATACGGTAGACAGGCGATCGCTCTAAGGCATACACGCAATCTTGGTCTCAAGGGTAGTATGAGTATACCCCTAGTCACCGTGGAATTCAAAATGAAGATTTACAATGAGAACGGTGAGAGCACTGGAATTAACGTAAATATATATAAAAATGGTAAAATTCGATTTTCTGGTGGATTTTTGATAAGTCACATGTCAACACAACCAGAACTCGTTCGTCGCTACGTTGTTAATAATTACACATCAAAAGAACCATTCTTCTATGGTCCCATTCAGTTTAATAACTTGAGTGGTCAGTTCAGTGTAAATGGTGCACTTAAAATGGGTAATATCGCATCAAAGTTAAAGAAGTATGGTAGTGTTGTATATGAACCCGAGCTTACACCCATGATGTATGTTACTATGAATGGATATACACTTAACATTAGCAAAGCTGGCACCGTGCAGATTATGGGGGCTAAAAATCCAGCTATTCTCGAAAATGCTTATAAATCAATTTCTCAAATGTTTCAACAATTCTTTATCAACGGTGATATTGTTAAGTCCAAGCCCAAGGCGAAGCCCAAGGCGAAGCCCAAAGCAAAGCCCAAGGCTCTCACCAACAACCAAATCAATGCACTTAAAATTGATGGTAAAAGGTGTGAACGTATGAGTAGGAGTGAACTCATCGATTTGGCACGAAAAATGGGTGTTGTCAACTTTAGGATGAAGACGAGTGATGGCACTAAAAATGCAACCAAGTCTGTAATTTGTGAAAGGATTAGAAAAGCCACTGGACAGAAGATTGCAACTTTTAGAAACACAAACAAAAATAAGAATGTGAAACTTAGTGGATCTGGTGAAAAGACATTCAAAGTTGGTAGTAGAGTGTGCACCACAATGAACAAAAATGAACTTTTACGTGTCGCAAAGATTCTTAAGATCAAACTCCCTGAGAAGGTCACAATTAAAGAGATTTGTAAAGAAATTGAAAAGGTTCGTAACAACCTCACAAAGCCAAAACCTCCCCCTCCACCCAAACCCACAAAGAGGGAAATTCAAAAGGTCAAAAAGGAGAAGGTTCAAAATCAGAAAATACAGCAGAGGGTTAAGAGGGTTGGTTTAGATGACAATTCTATTCGTAAAGACCTCGAAAAACAATACGGTAAACCGTGGATGAACCGATACAAACCTAACCTCAACCAAGATGTTAGGAACATTAAGAATGCCGTATCGAAGGTGGGTTCCAATAATAGAAACAAGGCGCTCGGTGTTCCCAAAAAGATGGTCGTCGATAAGATTAAAAAAGATATGGTGCGCAACTGGAAAATGCAAAGGAAACGTAACCTTGAGAGGAATTTTGTCATGAAGAATGTGAACGTTACGGGGGTGCCCAATAATATGAAAAATAGATGGAGACGCACAGCTGCGGATGAAGCCCTTCGTAGGAATAAAATTATGACTGCTAAACAGTTTGCAGTCTTAAAGAAAAAATGGTTAAAGGCTGTTTCCAATATCAATAAAAATGGGAACGCGCGACGAACTGTTGGGGCGGCTCGAGCTAGGGTTGAAACGTTATAAACATGGGGTTCGAGTTGACGATGATACACGAACTTGGGGAACACCTACAAACTCGTGGATAGATATGGCGAGGGAAGAACTCCTCGATGCCATCATATACACAGTCGCAGATTACATTCGAAGTGAGGGTCTCAGTTTTCGTCAAAATGATGAGTCTGATGATAACAAACTCATCATGTCGATAGTAGATAACTGGGAATGTGTCAAAAGTCCACAACACAAGATGGTCCTTTGGAACCTGTTTAAGATTCTAAATAGCGACATCTATAGTTCTACACGTATTAAATGCGGTGAGACACATTATAGTGACTGAGAATTGGTAAATAGATTGTTCCCACATTCTAAGAACACTAAATGGCACTATCATGAGCCCCGCACACGTACCATGAAACACTACAACTCCTATTGATGCTGGATATTCAGTATGTATAGCACCCGTTGTAGATACTATCAACACAAAATTGATAATATCTATTATTCTTCTAAAAAGAGCCAAATTTATACCAGATGAAAGCACAAATATATACGCCAAAGCGCGTGCGACGGGATGATATTCTAGTATCATTTCGGGGGGTGCAGGTGCAGGTGCAGG
>CALKLP010000040.1 GCA_937991965.1 uncultured Verrucomicrobiales bacterium | reverse complement strand
AGAAGCTGGAATCGAAGTTCTCCTGAAAGCAAATACAAAAGCTATTACAGAACAGAATGACCGCCTTCATGTAAGCTTTAGCGATGGGCGCGACTTAGAGACGGACCTCGTCATTGTTGCGGCAGGTATTCGCCCTAATACGGAAATTGCCGAAGAGGCCGGAGTCCCATGCGGGGTACGAGGCGGAATTATTGTCAATAACCACATGGAGACGGAAGTCGAAAATGTCTTTGCGGTTGGCGAATGCGCTCTCCTGGAGGGTCAAATCTTTGGCCTCGCTGCACCGGGATATGCGATGGCAGACCACCTGGCCGCTCGACTAGCGGGAGAAAAACTAAAGCCCTTGCCTAAGCCGGACATGTCCACGAAGCTTAAAATGGTGGGTGTTGACGTCACCACCATTGGTGATGCACTGGAACCAGGAACTATGCTTGAGTTCCAACAGGATGACACTTATCGCGCACTTACAATCACTCCGAAAGGCGAAATCCGCGGTGCATTGGGAATCGGAGAATGGGAAGAGTCTGCGCGCATTCAGGAACTCTTTAAGGATAAGGCTCTCCTCACCCAAAAAGAACGTGATCATTTTATAAAGGAGGGTATTTTAAGTGCAGGAGGTGGGGAGACTTCTGTTCAGCAATGGCCAGATAACCGCATCATCTGTAACTGCATGGGAATCTCGAAGGGGGAGATCATCGCATGTTTCAAGACCTGTGGACAAGACCCGGATAAAATCGCTGCACAAACCAGTTGCTCTGAAGTATGTGGTTCCTGCCGCCCACTACTCGAAGAACTTTGCAATAAACCCCCTTCTGCCGCTCCTAAACCAGTCGCTGTCAAGCGCCTCCTTATCTGTTCTGTAATCGCTATCGTTGCCGTGCTTGCAATCTTAATCGCTCCGCCAGCACCTATCGCAGACTCAGTGCAATCATGGTATTACAAGGTCGATAAACTCTGGAGAAGCAACGTCACCAAGCAAATCACGGGGTATATTCTCATGGGGATCTTCCTTCTTGGGATGCTCATCTCTCTGCGCAAGCGCTTCCGCTGGTTCCGCTTCGGGCACTTTAATAAATGGCGCGTTTTTCATTCCGCTTTCGGGATCGTTTCACTCGTTGCTCTCTTCTTCCATACCGGATTCCACTTTGGGGAGAACCTAAACTACTGGCTCATGCTCTGCTTTGTTCTCATCAACATTCTCGGAGGAGTAGCTGGCATCTTCTCCGCGCTTGAGTCCTCAGGAACTTCTGAACTGGCGCTGAAAGCGCGCCGCTTCCGCCCTGCCCTTGTGTATCTCCACATTATCTTATTCTGGCCACTCCCCGTCCTCTTGGCCTTCCACATCGCATCCGTCTATCTCTATTAATTTCTCATGTTAGCCTTCCTTAAAAAACACAAAAGCTTACTGCTCTGGTTAATCGTCGCTGGAGCTCTAGGAGGACGTCTAGGCTATATCTTTTTCTCAGGCGAAGATAAATCCATCATCCTGCCTGGTGCAACGACCAATGGGCACCACCAGATTGAACAACAGTGCACTGCTTGTCATACCGATGAAGAAAAAGAGAATGTATTCACCTCCTCGGGAGTCCCAAACTCGGCCTGCATCAAATGCCACGGAGATGACCTCGAGGCCTTCAGTGACTCACACCCGGTGCGAAAATTCAAGAACCCGGAGAACGCCGTTTTCACTCAACACATCAATGCCCTAAACTGTGTCGAATGCCACAAGGAGCATAACCTCAAAATCACCGAGGAAATGGGCGTTACGATTCCAAAAGATAACTGCGCACACTGTCACCAAGTCACCCTCGACAACTTAGAATCCCACCAGAATCTAGGCTTCAACACCTGTGACACGGCTGGATGTCATAATTACCATGACAATGTCGCGCTTTCCCCCGCCTTCCTCCGTAAGCAATACGGCAAACCTGATCATAAGGAGGTCCAAGTGCGTGAAACCGGAGACCTCCTGGCCCGCATGATCGAAAACGGATTTAGAGAACGTGATCCTCTCACCGCCTCGCAGGCCGATGCCCCAGCAGACAAAATGACGAACCAAGAGCACATCGACGAATGGGATGCCTCTGCACATGCCCGCGCGGGAATCAACTGCATGGATTGCCACGAAGACAGTACCAATGCTCCGGGAGAGGCCTGGATTGAGTTCCCGACCGAAAAAACCTGCGCGAAGTGCCATGACACCGAAACCAATGACTTCTATAAAGGAAAACACGGAATGCGTCTCAAAGAAGGGCTTTCCGCGATGACTCCAGAATTCGCAAGAATCCCGATGCATGTCGATGCCGCTCACAGTGCGCTTAGCTGTAGTTCATGCCATAGCGACCACAACTACGACCGTGAATTCGCTTCCTACCAAGCATGTATCCAGTGCCATAGCGATGAGCACACCCAGAACTACGAGAAATCGAAGCACTTCAAAACTTGGAAAAGCGAAGTCGTACACAAATCTCCTACAGGCAGCGGCGTAAGTTGTGCCACCTGTCACATGCCAACGGTTGATAGAGAGGGGCAATTGGTCGTGAATCATAACCAAAACGCGAACCTAACTCCTAACGACAAAATGCTAAAAGATACGTGTCTTCAATGTCACGGAGCGGAGTTCGCCATGAGTGCCTTAGCAGATGAATCTGTAATCTTAGGTAACTTCTCTAAGGAACCTGAGAAGAGGCATCCGGGAGTGCTCTGGTCTGCGAACCTCGCGATCGAAAAAGGAGATGAAGCCACCATCAAAATGAAAGAATTTCTCGATAGTATCAAGTCCGACGAAGAACCGAAAGAATACATCCAATACGAAGAAAGCGAAAAGAACGAAAAGAACGAAAAATAATTTCCCATCCTCCGCAAGGGGGAGAAGAAAAAGCGGAGAATCGACGCAAGTTGATCATTCGTAGCCTAACACAAAACAAACAAAAACGTCGACCTCCAAGGTCGGCAATAAAAACACATAATCCAAACTATGAAACTAAAAAAATACACCCTCAGTGCATTAGTTGCCCTCTTCGGAGGAGCTGCTGCGCTTAGTCTTAGTTCATGTGGTGAAGACGCTTCTGCTTCTGCAGGTGGCGATTTCACCGCAGAGCAAGTCTCAGAAGCGCTTTATACTGTCCTCTTTGCCGACCGTAAAGTGTATGCCAGTAAGATCGTAACTCGTCTTGCAAAAGAAGAAAAGGTCATCAAAGCCCACGAAGATTGGAAGGAAGAGAAAGCTCTTCTCCTCCCTGCTCAAATGTTCCGTGAAGGTGCAGAGACAGTTGACGGAATGGACAAGCCATTTGGCTTCACCTACTCCCTCCAGTCTCTCTGGCCACTCAACATGGAAAATGCTAAAAAGAGAACTCCTGCTGTAATGGAAGGACTCGAAGCAGTTTCCACCAAAGGTCTCGATACCTATGGTAAGAAGTGGACTGGAGAAGAAGAGATCAACGGTCAAAAGTACTTCGTTGGAGTCTATCCTGACACCGCGTCTGCACCTGCATGCTGGACCTGCCATAACGACCACGAAAACCGTAAAGATGAATATCCTGAATTCAAAAAGGGTGATGTCATGGGTGGTATCGTGATTCGTATTCCTAAGGCTTAATCGCTTTATCTAACAAGACGGGGAGATATTCCTCTCCCCGCCTTTTCCATTTTCCACCAAACCAACATACTAACATCATGAAAAAATTCGGAAGCCCCTCATACTTAATCGTAGTAGCCATGATTTTTACAGCCGCAACCTTTCTCTCCTGCGAGAAAAAGAAAGCCCCTGTTGAAGTTAAAAAAGAACACAAGGAACCCTCAGACTGGGAGCCAACAACAGCTGAGCTAATCATGGGTAAGGAGGTTTATGTCGCAGAATGCGCACTCTGTCATAACCATGGCGAGGAGCAATCCCCCCGACTCGGAAAAATCATGGACTGGGAAGAGCGCCTAAAGCAATCCCCTGAAACGATGATTAAAAAGTCGATTGAAGGCTTCATCGGCGAAGAAGGTGAAATGCCTGCCCGTGGAGGTTCCCCCTACCTCACCGACGAGCAAATGGCGGCCGCTGTCAAATTCATGATCGCAACTCCTAAGCACTAACAACTCTCACCTAACACAAAAACACCAAACCAAATAATACTATGTCATTCCTAGATAAACTATTCGGAAAGAAAGAAACGCCAGCCCCAGAACCAGAAGCTGAGGGACCACTCACACTGAAACAAAAAGAACTCGTCCAGGGAAGCTGGGAGAAGTGTATCCCGATTGCGGAAACCGCAGCAGAACTCTTCTACGGTCGTCTCTTCGAGATTGCGCCAGAAGTTAAGCCTCTCTTCAAAGACAGTGATATGAAAGAGCAAGGGAAGAAACTGATGCAAATGATTACAGTTGCGGTAAAAGGACTTGATACCCTCGGTGAACTCGTCCCTGCTGTTCAAAAGCTTGGCGAACGCCACAACGGATACGGAGTAGAAGCGAAACACTACGACTATGTAGGAGAAGCACTGCTCTGGACTCTCGGTAAAGGCCTCGGAGATGATTTCACTTCCGAAACTGAAGAAGCGTGGACCATCACCTACACCACCCTTGCTAACGTGATGATCGAAGCGCAAGGCAAGGCATAACGTCAGGTTATCTCACCTACTCACAACAACATATTCAGGGCTTGGCACGCAAGTTTTCTTAAGTGCTAAGCCCTTCCTAAAAAACTCAGCTCAACCTCACCACCATGAAAACCCTTCTTACATTCGCGCTCTCCATCACCGTTCTTTTCGCAGAAGTCCCTGCTCTGACTTCATTCTTATCCTCGGCACAAGAGGCTGGTGCCACCTCTTCAACGGAGCATTTCACATTCTCCTACATTCCGGCTGGAAAGTTCACAATGGGCAGCCCTGAATCAGAGACTGGACGCGGCTCAGATGAAAACCAAGCCGAAGTCACTCTGACAAAACCATTCTTAATGTGCGTTACCGAAGTTACCCAGGGGCACTGGAAGCACGTCATGGGGACTACGATCGCAGAATTGATTGAGTCTAAAAAAGACCCTCTCGGCAGAGGTGCCAAACTCAGGAAAGAGCCATCCGCGACCGGGCCAGAACAGCCTATGTGCTTTGTCAGTTATGAGGATGCGATCGAATTCTGCGCTAAACTCACTAAGATGTTACAAGAGAGCGGAGAACTCGGGGAAAACTCCATCGTTACCCTCCCCACTGAAGCACAATGGGAATACGCCGCCCGTGCAGGGACGAGCAACATTTTCACTACCGGTGATATGTTCACTGACAAGGAAGGAAACTTCCTAGCAACTATCCCATATGGCACGGAAGTAAAAGGAAACTACATCAAAGCAACAACGCCCGCGAAGTCCTACGCCCCAAACGCGTGGGGAGTCTACGACATGAATGGCAACTTATATGAATGGTGCTTAGACTGGTATACAGAAACAATTCTTGGAGGGGCAGACCCTGCTGAAATGACTACCGGTGACTCCCGCAACACCCGTGGTGGAGCCTGGAACCGTCGCGCCACCAGCTGCCGCAACGCCTACCGCTACAGCTACGATCCTACCCAACGCGGCAACAACATTGGCTTCCGTGTGATTATCGCAAACCAATAAGTCGGAGGATATTACACGCTACTATTATCTTAAATCTGCAATTGGGTTTGCCACTGAGGCGCGGAGGTCACAGAGAGCTAAAGGATCAAGCCTCATCAAATTTATTTTCTGCATCACCTTCTAACAGAAAAGGCTCTTCTAGGAGATTAGATAGGGCATAGGACCTTGTGCAGAAACAATTTCATTGGTACATTTTGATAACTCAAAAATTTGAAAAATATACCCTCTGTGTCCTTCGCGCCTCCGTGGCTTCACTTTAACTACGAGTTTTAGGTTGAACCATTCTAAACGCAATCAGCGGAAGAACTGAAACACTGATAATACGACACAAGCTAGCTGAAAAACGCAGTAGGTTTTATAGATTGACCTCCCCGCGAAGATGTATCATCTATGCGCAGTAAACTGTTTAACTACTCCCTATTCTCATGCCAAATGTCTTCATAAAAACCTACGGATGCCAGATGAATGAGCGTGACTCCGAGCAAGTCGCGAACACCTTCCAAGAAGGAGGATACACCGTCACTGGCGAGGAAAAAAAGGCGGATGTCATCCTCATCAATACCTGCTCAGTCCGTGATCAAGCAGAGCAAAAGGCTCTCGGGAAAATGGGTATCATGGGGAAATATCGTGAGAAAAACCCCAACATCGTTTACGGATTTATGGGTTGCATGGCGCAATCTCGTGGCACTGAACTCTTCGACCGCATTCCACACCTTGATGTCGTAGTTGGCACGCAGAAATACCACCGTGTATTCTCTTACGTCGATGACATCCTTTCCAAACGCGTAACCGCACGCATGGACAACCCAGAACTTTCACTTTCCGGTTCAAATGTCTGCGACATCGCAGAAGAAGAAGGCTCGCAAAACACGATTAAGGAGCACCTCCCGATCACCGATAAGCGCGCTACTGCTTTCGTCTCCATCATGCAGGGATGCAACATGCGTTGCTCGTTCTGCATCGTTCCAGACACTCGAGGGAAGGAGCGTGGCCGCCCGATCCAAGAAATCGTAGATGAAGTCACGAACCTTGTCTCGCAGGGAGTGAAAGAAGTCACCCTCCTCGGCCAAATCGTAAATCTCTACGGCCGCACCGAGTTCCCAAAAGTAGATGGCAAAAGCCCCTTCGTGCAGCTCCTAGAAGCAGTACACGAGATCGAAGGCCTGGAGCGCATTCGCTTCACCTCCCCTCACCCGATTGGATACCGTGACGACCTTGTGGCTGCCTTCACCTACCTTCCGAAGCTCTGCTCACACATTCACTTCCCAATGCAAAGCGGTAGTGATCGCGTGCTCAAGAAAATGCGCCGCCCCTATAAAAACGAGAAATTCATCGAGATTTGTGAGAAGATGAAAGCAGCGCGCCCCGATCTCGCCATCACCACCGATATCATTGTTGGTTTTCCGGGGGAAACCGAAGAAGACTTCCAAGAAACCGTGAACTGTGTCAAACGCCTCGGCTTTGATAACTCCTTCATCTTCCGTTACTCCAAGCGCAAAGATACTCCCGCCGCCGAGATGGAAGAACAACTCGGCGAACGCGATAAAGAAGACCGCAACCAACGCCTTCTCGCTATCCAAGACGACTTAACCAAGGCCAAGAACGCGGCCCTTATCGGCACTATTCAGCAGATTCTGGTAGAAGGACCATCTAAGACGAATAAAGAGACGCTCTCAGGCCGCACCAGTCAGAACAAAATCGTCATCATCGAAGGAGATGCCGAGCGCATGACAGGGCAACTACTTGATGTCAAAATCGAAGACTCAACTGGATTCACGCTCTACGGGACACCTGTTATTCATGAGTAGAAGCTACTCCCCCGTCGCTTAAAGCTCACACGATCACCCCGTCCTTAATATAGACAACACGATCTCCAGACTTGGCGAGTTCCGTATCATGGGTCACCATCACTAAGGTTGTTTGAGTTTCTGCGCTCATCTCAAACAGGAGGCGCATGATTTCATTTCCGTTCGCAGAGTCTAAGTTCCCCGTCGGTTCATCCGCAAAGAGAATCGAAGGCTTATTGATCAAGGCTCGCGCAATGGCGACGCGTTGCTGCTCCCCTCCACTAAGTTCTGCGGGCAGATGATTAGCGCGATGACCTAAGCCAACTGTTTCCAGTAATTCGAGAGCGCGTTCGCCGACTTCTTCCCTCGCGATCATACCCGGAACCATCACGTTTTCTTGCGCTGTCAGTTCTGGGAGCAAAAAGTAGTTTTGGAAAATATACCCCAGCTTTTGGTTCCTAAAGTCCGCTTGTTTTGAGCGTGAGAGCTTATAGAGATTCGTCTCTTCAATAATCACCTTCCCCTTCTTCGGTTTCTCTAGACCCGCCATCGAATACATCAAGGTCGTCTTCCCTGCGCCAGAAGCTCCGCACAGGAACACTTTTTCCCCTCGTGAAATGGTGAGATCGATTCCCTTCAGGATATCAATGGTGTTCTTGCCGATCTTATAAGAGCGATGCAGGTTTTCACAGGTGATGACACTATTGCTAGACACGTAATAAACGATACCTAGATCCGTCCCCTTGGCTAGAGGAAAAGTTCCTTCCTACGCTAATGTCCATGCAGTTTAGAGCGTAGAGGTCAGAGAAAACTGAAAGCCACCAAAGTCGAGAAGATGATTTTTTTCTGTCACAATTCCTGAATTAACTGCTAATAGTAGGTAATGAAATTCACCTTACTTCTCCTTATTGGCCTTGCGCAGGCACAACCCTCATTGACTATTTATAATCAAAACTTTGCAGTTGTGCGCCAGCAGGTTCCGCTGGAATTAGAAGCTGGTGAGACGACCGTTTCCTTTGATGGGGTGACCTCGATGCTCGAGCCTGATTCAGTGGTTTTTCGCGATCCGTCAGGCGCACTGGACTTTCAGATTCTCGAGCAAAATTACCGAAACGACCCGGTTTCCCAGTCACTCCTACTCCATCACTTTGAGGGCAAGGAAATTCCCTTCCTCATCAACGAGCCGAACACAGAACCGTATGAGGAGTTTGGCGAAATCATCCGCAGTGGATACGTGCGAGGTGGGGGGCAACAAACCCCGATCATCAAGATCAATGATCAAATCCGCTTTGGACTTCCTGGGCAACCGTTCTTCCCCTCTCTCGGCGACGACTCCATCCTGCGCCCCACCCTCAGCTGGACGCTCAACAGCGCGGCCGGATCTGGTAACGCAGAACTCTCTTACCTCTCGAAAGGCTTTCAATGGAAGTCTGACTATAACCTCGTGATCACAGAAGATACGGAGCAGTCATCGATCAACGGTTGGATTACCTTAACCAATAACAGTGGCACGAAATTCGAGAACGCGGAGGTGCAACTACTAGCGGGTGATGTGAATCGAGTTCGAAATCATGGCATGGATCCCTTTGCCGCAGAAATGGATATGGCTAGTGTAGGACGTGCTAAAATGGTGAGAGAAGAAACAGTCACCCAAAAAGAGCTCGATTCCTACCATCTCTACAGCGTCGCTCGCCCTGTCACCTTACGCGATAAGGAAACCAAGCAAGTGCAGTTCGTAGAGTCCGCCAAGCTTAAGGCTACGAAAGAGTTCGTCTATGAGCCCCTACGCAATCAACGCTTCTGGGGACGTCCTAATGCGAATCAAGGGCAGATCGATGGGTTCCCTAAAGATGTCTCGATCTACTGGAACTTCGCCAACACAGAGGAGAACGGACTTGGCATCCCTCTCCCAGCTGGGAAAATCCGCCTTTACCGTGATGAGGACAAGAAGCTCGAATTCCTCGGGGAAAACACGATCGATCACACGCCACAGAAAGAAGATGTCGAGTTCTACACCGGCAATGCCTTTGATCTGGTAGGTGAACGTAAAATTCTCAGTTTCAAAAAGAGCGAGAAATCCGTCACGGAAAAGATCGAGATCAAGCTCCGCAACCGTTCTAAAAAGCAAGCGACGATCTACGCGCATGAGAACCTCATCCGCTGGAGCGCGTGGAACGTCCTAGCTAAAAGCGAGGAATTCCAGAAGCTCGATGCTCACACCATCCGCTTCACTGCCGATCTGGCACCTGATGAGGAGCGCGTAATTACTTACACTGTGAAGTATAATTGGTAGGCTAACCTTACTGGAACGCTTAATCACAAAAAGTTATTGCAGTTCCGCCCGCTTTTTTCATACTGCGCGACTATGTCAGGTCTCATTATTCGCCCTCGTGCACGCATTTTTCATGGCCACGAATGGGTCTACCAAACGGAAATTCAAAAAACCTTTGGAGATCCCCAACCTGGCGATGTTGTTTCTCTGAAAGACTTTCGTGACCGCCCCCTTGGTGTTGGCATCTATAACCCTGAGTCTCAGATCGTCGCGCGCCGTTTCTCCCGTCGTAAGCAAGACCTTGACCTTCCCTTCTTCACCCGCCGCATCGAATACGCAGTATCGGTCCGGGAACGAAGTGATGTTGCTATCGACCTCTGCCGACTCGTATGGAGTGAGTCTGACGGCATACCAGGCGTAATCGTTGACCGCTATGGCGATCACCTTGTCCTCCAAACCTTGACCCTCGCGATGGACCAACGTGCCGAATTGATTAAAGAAGCTCTCTGCAACATCATCAACCCTAAGAGTATCACTCTCCGCAATGACTCCCCTATGCGCAAAGCAGAAGGCATGGAACCTGAAGTGAGAATGATTCACGGAGAGACTCCTGAACCTTTTGAGGTTATCTCCAATGGCATCAAATTTCTTGTCGACCTTTCCGAGGGACAAAAAACAGGACTCTACCTAGATCAGCTCGACACCTATGCTGAAGTGGCTAAGTATGCCAAAGGATTAAAAGTGCTAGACTGCTTTTCCAACCAAGGTGGTTTTGGCTTAGCATGCGCACTCGCCGGTGCAGCCGAGGTCACTTGTGTAGACATTTCTGAAGGCGCGATCGAAGCAGTTAAAGAAAACGCCGAGCGAAACGAAGTCGAAATCAAAGCGGTCTGTGAAAACGTTTTCGACTACCTACGTAATTGTGAGGAGAACTTCGACCTTATTATTCTAGACCCTCCTTCTTTCACCAAAAACAAGAAAACCCTCAATGGCGCTATGCGTGGATATAAAGACATTCACCTCCGCGCACTAAAGCTTCTCAACAAGGACGGGTATCTCTCCACCTACTCTTGCTCACACCATGTCAGCAGAGAGAAATTCCTCGCGATGATCGTGGACTCCGCCGTGGATGCAAAGAAGACCTTACGCCTCGTCGATAATCTCGGACAACGCCTAGACCACCCCGTCTACCCTTCCCTGCCTGAGACTGAGTATCTAAAAGGGTTCACCTTCCAGCTCGCTCCTAACAGGTAAAACCATCATCTGCCCTTCTTATGCACAGGACTTTTTGGCAACAGTAAAAATTTTCATTGCATATCATAAAATTGCGCTTATCTATGTTCATCCATTAATTTGGATCTCTATCTTTAAGTTATGCTTACTAAATTTAGTCTCACATTCCCACTAGTTCTTGTCACCCTTTTAACAATCGGTTGTTCTCAAGGCCCCAGTTCGTCAGTTGCATCCTCCACTAGCACTAGCAAAAAATCGGGTTCTTATAATTCCTTTTTCCCAGACACCCCAATCAAAACCGACTCCCCTTCGAGCAAAGGCTCTAAAACGGATCGTCATGGTTATCCTGTCTATGCCCTCACGGATACTCAGCGTTACGTCAGAACAACAGCTTACTCCTGTGCAGAGAAAGAAATGGGAGGGATCTATAAAAACTTTAGTGCTGCGGGAACGACCCTCAAGTATGGCAAGGTGCGCAGCGCTGCAGCAGATTGGTCACTCTACCCGCTCGGAACTCTCTTCAAAATCAAAGGCCTTCCTCACACTTATGTTGTCGACGACTACGGATCAGCACTTGTTGGCGCAGGATCAATCGATATTTACCATCCTTCCAAGTCCCTCATGAATAAGTGGAATACCCGTCCTGCGGAAATCCAAATCATCAAAATGGGCGACTGGGAACGTAGCGCACACTTGCTCAAAGGCCGTCTCAAACACTCACACTGTAGAAAAATGTATTACGGAGTGCTTGCTAACAAAAAGAAGTTCGAGAAATCACGTCTCGCTTCATTGAACTGAGATAGTTTTTATCTTTCCTGCGAACATTCTCGCAGTACACTCCTTCCATGCCCGACCTCTGGACAACGGAAGTTTCTCCAAACCCTGCTGATACCCCATTAGCAGCGAGGTTGCGCCCACGCTCCTTAGCTGAAGTCGTGGGACAATCACATATTCTTGCAGAAGGGAAGCTCCTCCGCCGCGCCATCTTAGCAGATCAGTTTTCTGCCCTTATTCTTCATGGGCCTCCCGGCACGGGAAAAACAACACTTGCTCGTGTCATAGCCGCCGAGACTACTGCCCGCTTTGAGACGCTGAACGCTACGGATGCGAACACCGCTGCGGTTCGCGAGAAGGTTGAGCAAGCAAGAAGCTGGTCTAAGCTCCGAGGGGAACGCACAATTTTATTTGTCGATGAGTTGCATCGCTTTTCAAAAAATCAACAGGATGTGCTCCTCCCGCATTTGGAAGAAGGAGCCATTCGGTTCATTGGCGCAACGACAGAAAATCCTTATTACGCACTTAACAACGCCCTCCTTTCTCGATCACAACTCTTCCAACTCGAATCACTAACAGAACCGGAACTCTGCTCGTTACTCGAAAGCGCCATAAGTGATGAACGCGCCTTTCCCGAAAACACGATCTCACTCACAGATGAAGCTGCGTGTCACTTCGCACAGAAGGCCGATGGTGATGCAAGAAAATGCCTCTCCGCGCTCGAACTCGCAGTTCTCACATCTACTGAGAATATGGAAGGAGTCATCGAAATCGATCTCTCCGTGGCGGAGGAATCCATTCAGCAAAAAGCGATTCGTTACGACGCCAAGGGAGACGAGCATTATGACACCGCCTCCGCTCTCATCAAATCCATTCGAGGTTCAGATCCAGATGCGGCACTTTACTGGCTAGCCAAGATGCTCCATTCTGGCGAAGATCCACGCTTTATTGCTCGTAGACTTGTCATCTCTGCTTCAGAGGACATCGGACTTGCTGATTCCGGCGCGTTACGAGTCGCCTTAGATGCGCAGAGAGCCTTTGACTTTATCGGAATGCCAGAGGGGAGAATTCCATTAGCACACGCTGCGGTTTATCTGGCCACCGCGCCAAAAAGCAATGCCGCGTATGCAGGAATCAACGCAGCCTTAAGCGATGTCAAATCCGGGAAGACTCTTCCTGTCCCTGTTCATTTAAGAACCAAAACACGCAAGAAACTTGCTAAACAAGCGGGAAAATCCGACCAAGAGCTTTCTTACCAATACGCCCACGATTATGAGGGGAGCTACGTCCCTCAAGCATATTTGCCAGAAGGACGGAATTATTACACCCCTACCGAAAACGGATTAGAGAAGAGAATTAAGGATCGATTAGACCATCTTCGTGAAAAATTCTTGAAAAGCCAATAATAAACCAGTTTAATTTTCATTTTTTAAACATTGCAACTAAATGATCATTCGGTGTAGTTTTTTGCATGTTTTACAGACTCCCTCTATCTTTACTATTACTCACTTATCTAAGCCACTTGTCATTCGCAGAGGATGCGAAAAAATCTTTTGCGGAAGACCCTACGCAAATTCATAATGATACCCCCTATGTCGAACAAAAGAAAGTATGGAAAGGGAAAACTCCGAAAGAGCTGAGAGAATACGTTAAGGATAATCTTCATTTTAAATTAGCTGCAAAGAGTGTCATTAATTCAGCAAAACACCCTGAGTGGGAGTGGTTTAGAAAGTCAGGCCTCGGCATCTTTTTTCATTGGGGATTAGCAAGCCTTCCTGAAAATAAAGGAGACGCTTGGGGCATGGTGTGGAATGAAGGGCGTGAAAAATCTAACCGCCTGCGCCTACCGGAAGAAATGTTTGCTGGAGCTGATACTTGGAACCCTGAAAATTACGACCCTAAAAAATGGATGGAGGCGGCCTCAGAAGCTGGTTTTGGTTACGCTGTGCTGACCACTCGTCATCATGATGGCTATTGCTTATGGCCCTCTGAGCATGGAGCGTGGGATACAGGCGAGAAAATGGGAGGACGTGATTTGGTCAGGCAATACGTAGATGCATGTCGCGAGAATAATATTAAAGTCGGCTTCTACTTCTCTGGACCGAACTGGCATTTCGCCTATAAGAAAAAGGACTTCTCTTGGCCTCCTTCTGGCTACAATTACAAGCACGAGAAAGTCGACGTGACTCCTCCACTCGGAGCCCTCATGGGGTATACGCCTGCACTACCAGGAGACTTAGATGCACAAGAAGAGGCTGAATCCATCGAGCAGGTCAAAGAACTCCTCACCAATTATGGCAATGTTGATATTTTCTGGTGGGATGGAAATATCCTCATGACTGAAGAAGAGGTTCATGCTTTTCAGCCCAATACCTTTGTTGCCCGTGGAAATATTGCTACGCCAGAGGGATTAAAGCAAGGATCCTCACACAATGTCAAACTCACTAACGAAGCCGGCTGGTGGTGGGAAATGTGTGCCAAAACAGAACTAGAGCATACTCCTTATTGGCATTATAATGAAATCTTTGAGACAGAACACTGGAGCGCAAACCGTCTTCTTACGGAACTAATCCGCTGTCGCGCACTTGGAGGGAATTTGTTAGCAAACATCACCCCACGCCCCAACGGTGAGATGATGGATTGGTATTATAAATTGTGTGCAGAAATGAAGGAATGGATGGCTCATTCTCAAGAAGCGATTTATGATGTGCAAGTTACTGCGCCACTTCCGATGCTGGATAACACAGAAAACTTCACCACAGTTAAGGGAAATACTTGGTACAGCTTACCAAATGATGAATTACGTATCGAACTCACTGATGTCGCTGATATCATATCTGTATCCTTACTTCGCACAGGCCAACCTCTCGAATATAAGTATCAAGACGGGGTGTTCACACTAGATCTCCCTGCAGACTTAAGCACCTCTCTTCCTGACCTCGTAAAGATAGTCTTCAAGTAGATTCTATTGCTAAATGCGGTGCTAGAAGAAATAGTTCAGCTCCGCATATTTACCCAAAACAGTCCCGCTCGGTCTTCTCAACTTGAAGACATACAATTTTTAAGATACCATTCAGGCGCGAAACATTCTAATCGGGCAATAGTGGAATAGACAAATCTCAATTACTCGCTTAAGACACCGCTTTTTCGATGCGGTGAAGGACTTCCGCATAGCCTTCCATCACGCCCCCCAAGTCTTGACGGAAGCGGTCTTTGTCCAGCTTCTTACCAGTCTTAACATCCCACAGACGACAAGTATCTGGACTCACTTCATCCGCGAGAATGATTTTACTTGGATCACTGGATGGGCGCCCAAACTCAATCTTAAAATCCACGAGAGTCAGTCCACACTTGGCGAAGAACTCCTTCTGCACCTCATTAATAATTAGCGCTTGGCGTTTCAGCTCTGCGCATTCCTCAGGTGTAGCCAGCCCAAGTTCACGAGCATAGTCATCATTGATTAGTGGGTCTCCAAGTTCATCGGATTTATACGAGAACTCTACGATCGGGGTCTTGAAGGGAGTCCCCTCCTCTACGCCCATGCGCTTTGAGAATCCACCAGCAGCAATGTTACGCACGATGACTTCAACCAAAAGGATATCGACCTTTTTCACGAGGATGTTCGTCTCATCAATGTCCGAGACAATATGTGTCTCAATTCCGCGTTCCTCTAACATTTTATACAGCAATAAGGTAATCGCTTTATTTAGCTTACCCTTGTTCTCAAATTCCGCTTTTTTCTCCGCGTTGAAGGCGGTGGCTTCATCTTTATACTCCATGCGGAGCACGTGTGGGTCATCAGTGGTGTAAAGTCGCTTGGCTTTTCCTTCGTAGAGAGGCTGCATGAAACGTGTTTACGGCCTCATGCGTTAGAGGTCAATCGCGTTTTTCTAGTTCTATGCAGGAACAGTTTTATCGCAAATTTTTTCGTGCCTTTACTGGATTTCATGCGTAGTTAATTTCCATGGACATCCCTAAGTTTCTTCCTTTCTTCCTTAAGATTTCACTTCCTCTCTATATCATCGATCAAATCTCAAAGTGGTGGACAGTCTTTTACTTCGCGGAACCAGCAAAGGGGTATAATGCCACTTCAGACTCACCGCTCGAGGTAATTCCAGGATTCTTTTATTTAAACCGCATCCACAACCAAGGAATGGCTTGGGGGCTTGGGAACGGTTCTAACTGGGCGCCTATCTTTTTCCCCGTCATCCTCATCGGAGCCTTAGTGGGAATTCTTTACTTCTGGAAAAAAGGTGGCTTCCCGACCCGCACTACGCAGATCGCAGGAGCGCTCGTAATTTCAGGAATCATTGGAAACTTCACTGACCGCATGCTACAGGGCTTTTTCCTAGAAAACTATAAGGACGAATCCTTATTCACCCGCTGGACAGAAGGTTACGTCGTTGATTTATTCGATTTCTTTATTCCCTTATTCTTCTCAGAAAAACCCTACCGTTACCCTTGCTTTAATGTAGCCGATAGCTGCATCTGCATCGCGGCCTGCTTACTCATTTTCTCTGCCCTATTCAGTAAGGAGTATAAGGAGAAAGCGATTTAAACGAAATACACTGATCTTTGTGCGCAAAAAGCAGTAATAAAATCACATTCTCGGTTTATATTTATCTTTACATCTTGTAGAGAATATTATCAAAGTCTTCGTCCGATGATTATCCTAGCAGGCATCCTCAATATTCTTATCCCTCTCCTAACTCTCATTCTTGTAGTTGTCGCAGTTCTATTGGTTTTAGTCTGCCTTATGCAACGCCCAAAAAATGAGGGTCTCGGTGCAGCCTTTGGTGGTGGCATGACAGACCAAATGTTTGGAGCACAAACCACCAATGTCCTCCAAAAGGCGACTGTATGGTTGGGAATTCTTTTCTTCTCCTCAACTCTGGTGTTAGCGATCCTCCAAACGAGAAACAACACCGCGAGTGAGATTAATACCGGGGTAAGCGCAGAGCAAACTGATGGCGAAGGCCTCTCTCTCGCGGAGCAACTTGATAAGGCCGAGACCGAGCAAAAAGCGGCTCAAGGTGAAACAGAAGAATCAACCCCATCACTTACTGAGCAATTCAAAGAAGCGACTGATGTGACACCTGAGGAAACGCAGATTAAGGAAAAAGCGACTGACGTCATCGAAACTGGATCTGAAATAATCGAAGATACTAAAGAAGATGTTGAGAATACGATCCAAAACGCAACTGAAGGGATCAAAGCAACCACTGAGAAAGCTGCTGATACAGCTAAAACCATCACAGAGCCTGTCACGGAAGTGAAAACCAAAGCGATCGACGCCGTTAAAGGTGCAATCGATAAAACCTCAGAAGGCGCCTCAAATGTCACCGAAAGCGTCAAGGGCACTGGGAGTGACTTAATCGATGCTACCAAGAAAAAGGTCATTGAAGCGAAAGAAGCAGTTGCTCCTAGCGAGTAATCACGACCAAACAAATATAGAGATAAGAAGGAAGCGTAGAATCGCTTCCTTTTTTGTAAGATGAGCACGGCATTAGAAAACCCAAAACCGATTTGGCAACGCGAGGAGCATTTCCCTGAAAAACCAGATGTCGCACCCTATGGTTTTCTGAAGGAAGGCACGGCTCACGCATGTGCAAACTTTACGCAACTCAAGCAAGCACTCTCAGTTGATCAAGAGCTGGGAAAAGTCCACTACATATGGACTCCAGACTCTCCCTACTTTGTCTTAATCGAGGAGGAGCCTGAATTACTAGAAGTCTTAAAACCCAGCCGAATCAATCAAGCTGAATCACGCTTCAAGAGTGCACGCCAAAAGCTACTCATTGGGGGAGCTATTTTCGCAGCGCTGACCTTTAGCGAGTACGCCCGCTTCGGCTCCTCAATCTATAAGAGCAATACGATGGGTCTCATGGCAGTACTCTTTCTTATGTTCGTTCTCGTCCCGTGTTATGAAGCATGGAAGCGCTTAAAGACCGCGAAAAATCTGCACAACGCAAATTTGCGTGAAGAGGCCGCTGAAATTCGCTTTGATCTCTGGACCGCGAAACAACCCTGTATCTTCACCAAAGGAATGTTAGGAATGATCATAGGAATTACTGTTCTCCAAGTGATTTCTCCGATGTTTGGAACAATCCAACACGGTTTTGACGAAACGGTTGCCAACGCGGGCTTGCAGAAACTCCTCGTGCAAACTGATGAGTCCTGGCGCATTTGGACCGCCCCTTTCCTACATGGTAACGCCATTCATATCTTCATGAATGCCTCTGGACTCTGGTATATCGGGCGTAGAGTAGAGATTCTCACGAAGTGGCCACATTTACTTCTCTGCTATCTCATCTCAATTCTTGTTGGCTCTTGGTGCTCCTTCTTTTTCCTGGCGCCAAATGGTATTTCAGTAGGTGCCTCCGGGGGCTTAATGGGCCTGCTCGGTTTTCTCCTCATTTTCGAAATTCTTCACCCACGGCTCGTTCCTAAACCTGCCAAACGCAGACTCATCGCGGGGATTGTGATGACAGGTTTCATTGGCCTCGTTGGCTATCAGTTCATCGATAACGCGGCCCATGCTGGCGGACTATTAGCAGGAATCGCATACGGTTATCTGGGATTCAAAAAATCAGACACCGTACGACGCCCTCAACTCTCTACTCTCGACCGTATCATTGGAGTCTCTTCTATGATCATTCTTGCTTCCGCCGCGATCTTTACAGTCGTAAAAATGTTACAGATGTGATTGCACTTTCTTAAGCGCAGTCTCGGTATTGATCCCGTGGAGATTACGTAGAATATCCACTTTGCCGTGCTCGACAAATTCGTCAGGCCACCCGATACGCTCGACCTTCGTCGTAATATCATTGTCATGAAGAAGCTCAATAATACTGGCGCCAAAACCATGCATAATAACATGATCCTCAAAGGTGCAGATCACCTTAGCCTGACGTGCGAGACGTAAGATAACATCCTCATCTAAAGGCTTAATAAAACGCGGGTTAACGAGTGATACGCTATACCCCTGCTCTTCCAGCTTCGTTTTTGTCTCCTCAGCGAGTTCGAAAAGGTTTCCTAATCCCAGTAAGAGGACATCGGTCCCTTCCTGCAGAACTTCGGCCTTACCAATTTCCAGCAATGCGGGTGACTCCTTAATCGTTGCTCCAGTTCCTGTGCCACGTGGATAACGGATAGCGGAAACGCCTTCATTGTAATGCGCCATTGTCCAGAGCATGTCCACGAACTCGTCTTCATCCTTTGGCTGCATATGGATAAGATCTGGAACATGTCGCAGGTAGCCAATATCGAAAAGACCATGGTGCGTAGGACCATCATCACCAGACAATCCAGCCCGATCCATGCAGAGGCGCACGGGAAGTTTCTGGAGCGCCATGTCATGAATGATCATGTCATAGGCACGCTGCATGAAGGTCGAGTAAATTGCGAGGAATGGAGTTAGACCTTGCGTCGCTAGACCACAGGCAAAAAGAGCGGCATGTTCCTCTGCAATTCCAACGTCGTAATATCGTTTCGGGTGCTTTTCCTTGAAGACATCTAGCTTTGTCCCACCTGGCATCGCGGCAGTAATGGCAACAAGCTCTTCATTCTTATCGGCGAAATTGACTAAAGTCTGTCCGAACACCTCAGAATAGGTAGGTAAGGAAGAGCTAGGCGTTGCGCCATCTTGAATTTGATAGGGGCCAAGACCGTGGAATTTTCCCGGCTTATCTAGAGCAGGCTTATACCCTCTGCCCTTTTCGGTAATGATGTGAAGAATGTGTGGCTCGTCCTTTGTCTTTAGATATTCGAACGTCTTAATAAGAAGCTCCGTGTCATGACCATCAATCGGTCCTAGATACGTGATTCCAAGATCTTCGAAGAGCACTTTTGGTAATATAATATTTTTCGCCGAATGCTCAATTTTATGCGCTAAGCGACGAGCACTATCTCCTAAAACCTTTTGAACAAATTCCGCTGCTTTTTCACGTGCAAAAGAGTATGTTGAATGTGTCTGTAAAGCATTGAAATACTTCGCTATCGCGCCCACATTCTTATCAATCGACCATTCATTATCGTTGAGGACAATAATGAATTTCTTAGTCGTAACTGCGATATTGTTAATCGCTTCTAGAGTTGACCCACAGGTAAAGGCCGCATCACCAGCAACCGCAACCACGTGGTTATCTTCTCCCTTTAAATCCCGTGCCGCAGCCATCCCGAGTGCTGCTGAAACAGCTGTCCCCGCGTGACCAGCGCCATACTCATCGTGCTCAGATTCCGTGCGCAGTAAGAAGCCATTGAGCCCCTTATACTGTCGGATAGTATGGATATCTTTAGCGCGACCAGTCAGCATTTTGTGCACATAGCCTTGATGAGAGACATCGAAGGTGAACTTATCTTTCGGGGTCGAAAAGACGGTGTGCATTGCGATCGAGAGCTCTACGACGCCTAGGTTTGGCCCCAGATGTCCACCAGTTTTTGAGAGGCCATTAATCAGGGTTTCTCGAATCTCTTCTGCTAATGTAATTCTGTCCTCTTCAGAATATCCTTTAATATCCGCAGGACTCTGAATGTCTTCAAGTAGGGGGCGTGCCATCGTATTGTTTTAGAAGAGATTGATCTCACCGGAGTCATCCGGGTCGTTGTTTAGTGGCTGAGCCTCTGAGGAATTCACCTCAGAGTCAATCTCTAGTTCAGTAAGTTTCAGTCGGTCTCTGGCCTCTGTCAGTAATTTCTCAGAATGATTGATGAGTTTTTGCCCTTCCTCATGAAGTTTCATAATCTCATGGAGAGGGAGTTGCTTGTTTTCAATCTCACCAACAATCTCCTGAATGCGGTCAAAGGCTTCTTCTAAATGCATACGGATCAATCTAGTTCTTCTGGCTCAGATAGGTCAACGCTTTCTGCAGAATAGTAAAGCATTAATACCCCGTTATAAGGCACGATATTAGAATATCTACGGGTAATATCTTCACTTACAGGCATCTTTTTAGATAGCACAGTAAGACCTATCTTACCGCGAGAAGCAAATGTCATCCAGTTACTCAAATTCAGAGAGAACATATCTCCAGAAAAATTGCTACTTTCAAAGAGAGTCTTCGCCCCGACAGAGACTGGGGTAACATTCACACCGGCTATCGGTAACCTCTGGTTATCGGCAATGGCCTCGATGCGTCGCATCGTGTCGTGCTTCATCGGAGTCCAAATGGCATGACGATCTGCATACCATGCAACTGCCCAAGGCTGATCAGAAAAGATATACTGCTTCTCCGGAATAGCTCGACTCAGAATCCGATTCGTTCCCGAGGCATAATACGGAGGCCAACTCGAAAGAGACCTTTGAGAAGTTAATGCACTAAGCGCGATTTGTGGCAGAGAGAATAGCATAGGCACCGCGCTTATAGCCGCAACAATCCAGATATAACCATATCTCCAAGACTTTTCACCGGAGCCGAATTTTGTACGGTTCCAAATAATAGCAATCATCGCCATCCCATAAGCCGCCATAATGGGAGTGAAAAGGTAGTGGAGTTGATTAGAGTAAAAGGCATCTTCACCTATACCATATATCGCCATTCCAATACAAGCTACCCCCCAAATAATCAAGATCCCCCAACGAAAATTTGAGATATGCTTACTCTTAAACTCATGTAAACAACTGAGGAAAAATACCGGAGCAGCATATACCAAACCTGAATATTCAAACATCCGCCCAAAACCTGTGGTTAAATTCCCCACAAAATTAAGAATCACCGCTTTAATAGGGACGTAAAAGTCTCCAGCCCCTCCTGACCTCATCATCACTTCCTCGCTTAGACCCAAGCCCGAATAGAGGGTGAAGAATGCAGTTCCAAAGGGGTGCCCCGTTTGCTGGTAGTTTTGCAACACAGGATGGGCAAAGCCAAGACACGCTAGTATGACAGTTACAGATGCGATTCCCCCAATAGGGCGAATAAAGAAAAACGCATAAATAATATACCCAATCAAGATCCACAACGCCATCCAGTGCGTTAAACAGAGTAAGATCAAGAAGATCCCCCCCAGCGTTCCAAAAAGAAATCCATTCTCGCCTTCTTGCAGTGACTTTTCGGTCGCCACATAAATACAGAACAGAGCCGCCATAAAGAGCATTAACATCAGACTATTAGCCATTCCAGTCTCTGTAAATCGCCAGAATAAGTCTGTCGTAATAAGCAAGAAAAAGGTAATTCCCGCTATCATGGGATCGAAAATTTTCCGTGCAAGAAAATAGGCAATGAAGGATGCGAGAATAAAAAACACCATATTCAAGCCCACCACCACACGATCCAGAGCATAAATCTCCTGCCCTTCTTCCATCTTCCATTTCTCGAAATCATCTGCTTTAAACGCCTTGAAAACGATACCCAGAGCTAAAGGATAAAGAGGCGCGTTATACGTGTCTGCACGCGAAACCTCATGGAGAAAAGGCAACCGTTTCTTAGCAGTTTCAAATTGCCCAATCGAAACTGGTCGAATCATTTTTGTCTTATATGAACCACGGGCAATTTCACGAGCAAGTTGGGCTTTCTCCATTCCCTCAGGTGTGGTAATCCCACGAAACCCTAGTAACAGGTAGACTACTGCGATGGCTAACATCAATGCAAGAACACAAAGATAGCGAAATATTGAAGCTAATGACATAATTAATAGGACTCTATTCCAACAGCCTTACTTACTAGAAAGCGAAAGGTAAAGAAAAAGGCTACCTGATTTCTCGAGGCAGCCTTGTAGTAAATCGTTTGAGTCAGAGAAAACTTATTTCGCAGCTTGGTCGCTGTGAGCTTTTGGTAAGTTAACTAAGCCTTTATATCTCTTTTCTTTTTTCTCAATCATTCCGCGGGTCTCCAAATTCTGGAGTTTCTCCCATGCGCGCAGGCGGAGCATTTCTTCCCCCCCACTCACTGCGTTTCGTTCTTTTAGTCTTTCAAAGACTAATTCGAATAATTCATTAAAGCCTAGATGATCTTCCTGTCCGACGAGTACATTTACGATCTCATCGGTGACATGATCCGGCACACGACGTGAAAAACGTGTCTTTTTTGTTACAGCCATAGTCCATGATCATATACAAAAATAATATCCCTTGGCGATAAAAATTTGAGATATTTCACATTTCCCTCATGCCACAAGAGATCCCTACCATGAATTAAATTACTTATCAGTCTCAGTTTTGTCGGGTTTTCCCAATCGCAACTTTGGTGGTTCTCCTTTGACGTAACAAATCCCCAGCAAAATAAGAGACAGCAAAACCACAATCGCTAAATAAAACATAAGGCTTTCAGCAGGACTGATGAAGTAGGGCAACGCTATCATGCCAAATAGATAGGTCAGTAAAACTAAAACACCCTGCCAACAAGTCGGGAATCCCCACCCCCATCCATAACTCTTAGCTGGAAACCAATATGCCCTTTCAACTTTCAACTTTCAATTTCTTCCACCTCAAGTCCTCAAGAATCAAATAGACACTTGGAACTAGGATGAGTGTAATAAAGGTGGAGAACAGAATTCCAAACCCAAGAGAAACCGCCATCGGGATCAGGAAGCGGGCTTGCATATCCGTCTCTAAAACCATCGGCATAATTCCGACAAAGGTTGTCAATGAAGTCAAAATAATGGCTCGAAAACGCGCTGCACCTGCTCGTCGAGCCGCTTCTAGGGTCCCATGCTCCTTCTCGTAACGTGAGACAAAGTCCACAAGCACGAGAGAGTCGTTCACCACTACCCCAGACAAAGCCGCAATCCCGCACATTGACATAATGCTCATGTCGATCCCCATCACGATATGTCCAATCGCAGCACCAACAATTCCAAAAGGTATCACCGACATTACAATCAACGGCTTCAAGTAACTCTTAAGCGGAATCGCCATCATCACATACATCCCTAATAAAGCAGCCAAATACCCAAGGCCAATCTGAGACATCGAGTCGTTCCGGTCCTTCACCTCGCCAGTGAAACTATAGCGCACCGAGGGATGTTTCTCTATCACCTGAGGCAGGATTTCTTTTATAAACTTGTTCTGCACATCGGTCTGGTTTGCAAGCGCAGGGTCTACATCAGCAGAAATTTTAATCGCGCGTTGTCGGTCAATCCGCGTGATGGCGGAAGCGCCCCTGCCCTCGTTCGGGATCACAACTTGGGTTAATGGAATCTCATCACCAGTAATAGGCGAGCGGAGACGGAGTTGCTCCATATTTTCGACCGAAACACGCTCATTCCTGGGCAGACGAACCATCACCTTCAAGTCATCCTTACCGCGTTGTAAGCGCTGCACCTCGTTACCGTAGAAAGCCCAGCGGACTTGGCGAATCACCTCCTCCAGCGTAAATCCAAGTGCTCTGCCCGACGGAGTCAGCTCTCGGAACTGAATCTCGCGCTTTCCTTCACGGTTGTTATCCGCGATATCAATCGCTCCTACAACCTGTGCTAACTCCGCTTGCGCCATTGCAGAGGCTGCCTCAAGTTCCGCTAAATCGGGGCCAATCAAGTTCATATCAATCGCATTTCCACCACCAGCGGTGATACTCTGAAAACTGAGCTCTACCGCCCCAGGAATATCCCCCACGATTTCCCGCCAACGTGCCGAAATCTCCGCACTCGTTACCTCACGCTCCAGAGCGGGTGCCATTTCAATCACAAACTGCCCGATGTGAGACTCAATCGCCGCTGCCCCAAAGGCAAAATCAGACCCTAATGTCGTCGTTCCATCCGAGCGCACAAAGTGACGAATAACCGGATTCCCCTCATTATCCGTAAACTCGGCATTAAGCGTCTCCATCGCGGATTCCATCCGATCCATCGCACGATGTGTCTGACCAAAAGGCGTTCCCGGAGCGAGTTCGAGATTCGCTGCGATGACATCGCCCTCCACCTTCGGGAAGAAAACAAACTTCAAGCGATTTCCACCAATCACCCCGATGGTAATAATGAAGAGAAAAATAAAACACGCCAAAACCACATACCTCCAGCGCAACATCACATCGAGTGCGGGCGAGTAAAACTTCTGCACAAAATACTCCAACGCATTCGAGATCTTGCGCTGCAGCTTCATCAGTGGATTTCGCGTTTGCTTCCCACGATCAGAAGGGCTCAAAAACGCCAGATGCGCGGGTAAAACAAGCTTCGACTGCACGAGCGAAAAGAGCAGAGTCGGAATCACAATCCACGGAATGTTCCGCCAATATTTCCCAGAAACACCATCCACCCCAAGCATAGGCGTAAAGGCGAGTGCGGTCGTCAAGACCCCAAAAATCACAATCACCCCAACCTCATGAGAGCCTTTCCAAGCGGCTTCCTTCGGCGGCATTCCTTCTTGAATCTTGGTGTAGACATTTTCCCCCACCACAATCGAGTCATCCACGACCACCCCTAAGACCAGAATGAAGGCAAAGAGCGAGATCATGTTGATCGAAATGTCAACCACGGGCATCATCCAGATCCCCCCCGCAAAGGAAACCGGAATCCCAATCGCCACCAGTAAAGCCAGTGACGGACGTAAAAACAGCGCTAGGACAATCAGAACAAGGCCAATTCCGATCAAGGCATTGCGGCGCAGCAAATCCAAGCGGCCCTCCAGCATGATCGACATGTCGTTCCAGATTTCCACGTTCACCCCCGCCGGCAATTCATCGCGTAAGCTCTCCACATACTCCTTAGCGGCTCCTGCCAGCACGAGCGTATCTTGCCCTCCTACCCGAAAAATATCGACTAACACTGCAGGCTTTCCATCAAAGGAGTTCTGCAACTCCACATCCTCAAAACCATCGATCACCTCCGCGATATCAGAAAGCAAAATCACAGATCCATCTGGCTTAGTCAGCACTGGTATAGAATCGAATTCCTCTGCGGTGTATCGTTTCGCGCTAGCACGGATAATCACTTCTCCTGCCGAGGTATCAATCGCCCCACCTGGAAGGTCGAGCGAGCTATCGCGCACCGCTTGTGCGATTTGCCCTAGTGTTACATTCAGCTCACGGAGTGTTTGCTCAGGCACTTCGATCGATATTTCATAAGGCCGCACTCCTGAGAGCTCCACTTGGGTAATCTTAGAATCTGGACGGAGAAACTGGAATGATTGCTTCTTTTTAGGCGTATAGGTAAGGAGCTCATCCCGCACCTTTTCCGCTAGATTCCGTAGCGAGCGCTCATCCGTATCCGCAGATAGTGCGATCGAGAGCACTTGGTTTTTGATAATAATCTCGGTGATGACTGGCTCTTCCGCCTGTTCTGCCATATTATCGACCGCATCCACCTTCGTTTTGATGTCGCTCATGACATCTCGTAAATCATAGCCAGACTTAATCTCCACTACCAGATTCCCCATCGACTGATTCGCGGTCGAACTAATTTCCTCGATTCCGTCAATATCAGCAATCGCTTCCTCCACCGGAATAATAATCCCGCTCTCCACCTCTTCAGGCGTCGCGTTAGGATACGGAATACGGATGCTCACGCTATCCATAGCAACCTCGGGCATGATCTCCTTGCGGATGCCAAACCAAGTCGTAAAGCCAGCCAAAAGCACGCCCAGCATCAGGAAATTCCCCGCAACGTGATTTTTACTAAACCATTTAATCAAATTCTCCATACTGCTATTCTTGTTCGGCTAGCACTTGCACCTCCATGCCCTCCATTGGAGTATTTAGCACCGTCACACACACTCGCTCTCCAGCGATCACTCCTCCGCTTAAAAAGACCTCCTTGTCTGAAGTTCGGGAGACTTGCACTTCCTTGAAGTTCACTTGGTTCTCCTCATTGATCACGATCACCTTGTTCTGCCCAATGAGAGCGATGCGTGGAATGGAAATCACGGGCTCCATCTTTCCACCTAGAATCTCAATCTTCGCAAACATCCCCACTGGAGGCAGCTCAGCCCCCTCAAACTGGGCAATCATAAAGGTGCTCCGTGTTTGTGGATCGATGCGGTTTTCACTCCGCTCGATGACTCCTGTCCACTCCTTCATCTTTCCGCCTACCATCGCGCTTGCGGTCACTTCCGTTGTCCCATCCACTGTGATGTAGCCAGCGTCCTCTTGCGTAATGGGGACTCGTGCCTCCACGCTTCCAAGTTCAAAAACGGTGCACAATGGCGCTCCCACCGCTGCTAGCGAACCGAGATCTAGCTGCTTCATCGAAATCTGGCAATCGTAAGGAGCCTTAATCATGGCACGGTCAAGGTTACGCATCGCCTGTGTGACATTAGCTCGGGTCTGCTCTAGATTTGCTTTCGCAGAGAGAATGCGCGACTCGGCCGCTGCAATTTGAGGCTTACGGAGTAACAAAGCCGACGGCTCCTTACCGCGCCCTAACTTTTCCCAATCTCGTTTCGCTTGAGCTACGCGAGCTTTTTCCATTTCTAGCGCCACCTCTGCATCCTTGATAGCGGCTTGGGCTTGAGATTCCGCCGCTTGGGTGGAAACGAGGGTAGTTTTATAATCGGTGTCATCGAGTTTAAGAATCGCCTCCCCTTTTTTGAAAATACCTCCTACTTCAAACTGGTCGGAAACATAAACGATCTCGCCATTCACCTGCGCTGAAAGCGTCGACTCGCGCGGGGCGCTAAATGCTCCTTGAGTAATCACACTCACTTCAGGCTCCGTCTGCTTCGCGGTAATCACCTCGACTACTGGTAGACTGCGTTCCACAGGTTTTTTGACCGCTTCTGGCCTCGTATCGATCAATCGTTTGGCAATGAGTAGCGCGACGCCAATAATAACGAGAACGAGGATGAGTTGAATGAGTTTCTTCATATCTATTTAGAGCTTGGGGTATAATCGCCACCGAGGGCTAAGTGCAGGTCGATCCGATTATCGAGCATCAATCTTTTAAGCGAAACCAGTGCAGAAGTAGTTTGAATATAACGGGTTTCTGCGGATAAGAGCGTTTGCACACTCGCGGTGCCAGATTGATAATCGAGCTTAGCGGCTTCTCTCGCTTCATGAGCAAACTGAGCTGCTTGTTGAGTGGCGACCACTCGCTCGCGCAAATACCTCTCCGCTGCAAGGGCTATTTCAACTTCACTAAATCCACGTAAGACCGTATCTTGCAACTCAATCAAGCGCGCTTTCACCTCCGACCTTCTCAGAACCTTTTCCGCTTGCAGTCTCCCACCTGTGAGAATTGGTTGCACCAGAGAAGCTCCGAGTGACCATACCCCAAAGTCGCTATTCAGAATATTACCAAGCTCCATCGTGTTCGTCCCTGCACTTCCGGTCAATGAGAGAGCTGGAAAAACGGCACGACTCGCTTCTTCCTTACGTTGGAGAGACTCCACATAACGTCGTTCTGCAGCGAGTATATCAGGACGGCGGAGTAATAGCTCGGAGGGCAGCCCTACAGGAGGAGTCGCAGGCAATTCGGGTAGAGTCTGCTTAGCAGAAATCGAGGCGCTAGGATATCTCCCCAAAATTAGCTCTAATTGACGTGCCGCACTATCGCGCTGACCTTTCCAGCGTGCTAACTCAGCCTGTGCAGAGGCGATATCACTCTCCGCCACTCGATATTGAGCCGCGGAACCACCTTCGTCCGATAAAGCGCTGTTAAAACGATCCGCAATCGCATCACGGGTTTGTGTAACGATCTCGATCGATTGCTGTGCTAGTTCAATTTGCTGGTTTGATTCTACGAGGGCAAAGTAAGCCTTGGTAATTTGCGCTTGGAGAGACGCCTCCGCCGCGCGTTGTTGCCATGACTCGGACTGAAAAGCGGCGATATCGGCATCACGACCCGCGCGAATACGCCCCCATAGGTCAATCTCCCAGCTTGCTTCCAGTGCTACGCCAAAGGCATTATAGGTCGATCCACCACCACCGGGAATTCCCAAAAAGATACTGCGTTGTCGATTACCTGATACTCCCGCACCTAGCTGTGGACGTCCCTCACTAGCTGCGATTCGCGCGCGCTGCTGAGCCTGTTTCACTCTCTCAGCACTAGCCTGTAGTGATCCGTTATTCTTAAGCCCTTCGTTTACTAGCTGATTAAGTTGCTTGTCCTTAAAGCGACGAATCCATTGCGCATCAATCCCAGCGCGTGCTTCCTTGGTCGCGGTCCAACCAGCGGGAGCACTCCCCTGTAACTGCGAAATAGTGTCAGGAATGTTTGCCACATTACAAGAGGCAAAACAGAGGCAGAGAACAAGTAAAAGGAAACGATTCAAACTAGAATGGGTGACTTGATGAAACCTAGCCTAAAATGTATTTCCGTCAACTCTGAATCAAGTTGTTACTTTTTCTCAGGATACAACTTAATCCCTTCAAACCGTCCAGATGTCACGAGACGACCGAATTCGTCCTCGGTAAAGATCAGATCAGTAGAAACGCTTTTTGCTACTTGCTCATCCGCAATAGCAGGAACGATGTGCTCTAGCTCTAGAAGTAATTTCGTGCGATCCTTAGAGAACTTTACCGCGCGGACTGAGGGTTGAGTTGCTAGAATTTCCTCTTGGGGGACAATTTTGACATATTCTGCCTTAAATTCTTGGAGTAACTTCCGTAACTCTTTGTCACTCAAGGTTGGAATTTTGAGATCTGTATTTTGTTTCAGTGCTACTTCTTCCCCGCCCAAGGCAATACTCGGAATTTCCGCGATTTCTTTTTCCCCTGTCAAATAAGGCTTCGCGTAAAACAACCCAATCAAAATCAGCACAAGCAGAAAAGCAGACTTCATTCCCGAGAGCCCACCTTTTTTCTCCTCACTTTTGGGAGCAGCTTTATCTTTTTCAATAATGACTTCCTCATTCTCTGAGCGTTCATCTTCGTTGGTAAGTGACATGTAGCTTGTTTATTAGAGAAGCGTGAAATTGAAAACAAAAAAAGTCTCAGCATTCTAGGGGCGTGTTGAGAAGCCAAGAATACAGTCGCGATCACGACACACAAAAGGCGTGCGCTTTTTGAGTTGGTATTAGACGAATTTGAGGTTATCCTACGCTTCAATTACCAGATGAATCGTTACATTAAACTCATTCCTTACATAACGTTATTCTGCGCTGCTCTGTTTAGCACAGCTACCGCTCAACAACCTGACGCGCAGATCCTCTCACTCGAGAAGCAAGTCATGTCCACTGTCGATCAGGTCAAGGATTCTGTCATTGCGATAGAACTGAGGGCCAAGAAAGATCAACAAGCTACTGGGTCTGGCAGTGGCGTCATTGTTTCTCCTGACGGGCTGATTCTAACGGCTGCGCATGTGGTCGATAATCAAGATTTTGCTTACGCCATTTTGGCCGATGGAACGGAGCATAAGATTAAAGTGCTCGGTATGAACCGCTACAAGGATGCCGCAATCTGTCGCTTTGTGGATCAAGATCGGACTTGGCCTTACACCCCCATGGGAGATTCTGACTCCGCAAAGGTCACCGAATGGGTGATCGCAATGGGACATGGACGTGGATATGATGAGAAACGAAGTGCACCTGTCCGTTTCGGACGCATTCGCGCGCACAACCCAGGGAGATTCTTAACCACAAACTGCCCTCTAATTGGAGGCGACTCTGGCGGCCCTCTTTTCAATATCAAAGGGGAAGTTATTGCTATCAACTCCTCAATCAACGGACTCGCGAAGTTCAACGTGCACGCGGGTGTAAGTGGATTCAAAGACGATCTCGCTCGAATGGAAGCGGGAGAACGCTGGGGAAGATTATTGCCAAATGTATTATATACCCCTGAGACTCCTCTCATTGGTATAGAGTGGGCACCCTCCGCCAGCAACCCATTTCGTCGCACTGACCCTCGCCCCATCATCTACCGCGTAACGCTAGGTGGCCCAGCAGACAAAGCGCATTTACAAGCAGGAGATTTAATTTTACAAGTCGGAGAAGATCAAGTGGCGACTCGAGACGATGTCATGATCGCTCTGGGACGCATGCAAGCTGGAGATGAAGCAGAGATCATCATTAAGCGTGGGCAAGAATTCTTAAGAACAAGCACTACCTTAATCCCTAGAAGTGCGGTTGATGCTAAACAGATGATCGATGCTCCTAGATTAAAAGATACTCAAGACTCTCCTTATGTTCGTGATGGAGACAAGCCACTCTTAGCACAACAAACGAAAGACTTATACTCATGGGCGCAGCCACTAGCCGCAACGCATGGAGAGACTTACATCCAGCTCTACGATCGTAATGATAACACAACCCCATTACTCAATGCGACGGTGATCGAGGACGGTTTAGCGATTGCTCCACTGAGTGCCTATCTCACTCTCCCGCGCAACTTACTGGCATGGAGGCCTGGGATTGATGCTTATCCCGTGAAACTGATCGGCGGGTATGAAGAACACGATCTCGCGGTGCTCAAGGTCGCAGGTCTCAAAACACCTCAAAAAATCTTAAATAATTCTGTGAAAGCGGAGTTGGGACAATTTCTAGCCGCGATCTCCAATGAGAACAACATCAACAATGTGATCCGACTGGGGGTAGTGAGTGTAGAAGAAAGAAACCTGAGTGCCCTCTTCGGGGTTGTCGGGGATTTATCGCAAATGGGAGAAGGAGCCATCCTGACTAAAGTTGCGAAAGGAAATGCCGCTGAGCGCATGGGATTATCAGCAGGAGACGTCGTCACAGACTTTAATGGTGAGCGTATTCTTGGCTTCCAAGAATTAGTAAACGAAATCAAAAAAGTCCGCGTTGGCGACAAGGTCTCAGTGAAATATATCCGCAACGGCAAACGTTACAGCGCGGAAGAGATCATCGGCGCGAAGGGCAACCAAAGTGGCCGCATCGAGACGATGGATCAGCTCGGACGCAACAGCCTTTCCAGCAATACCGACACTTTCCAAACAGTGATTCAAAGTGATATCCTAGTAGAACCAGAGGAATGCGGATCTCCGATTTTCTCTCTCCAAGGGAAGTTCATTGGCATCGCGATTTCAGACGCGGGACGTAATAAGAGTTACATCATTCCTGCACATATTATTGCAAAGGCACTCCAAGAAGAACCAAGCGAGATTAACCGCGCAGAGTTAGCCTCCAACCAAGAGGTTTCCCCTCGCCCACAGATGAGAAACACCTACAGCCCAAGTAACCAACGTCACTCAACTGACATGGAAGAAATCCGTCGCCTTCAGCAAGAACACCTCGAGCGATTTTTCCAAGATTCTCAAAGCCCCTCCTCCGATCTTTTCGAGGGATTTTTTGAGCAATTTTTCGGGCGGTGAAGATTAATGATTGCCACAGCATTACTGGCAAGTTAATTCAGATAGTATGGAAAAACTATTTCGCCTAATGCAAAACAACGGTGAGCTCACGAAGGAGGAGCTCGCGATGCAGACTGGACTCTCTGTCGATGAGGTCTCCGCGCAAGTCGCCGAGTGGAAAAAGCAAGGCGTAATCCGTGGACGCCAATGGGTCATTCATAACGATAAAATCCCATCCCGTCGCATCAAGGCGCTGATCGATGTGAAGATTAAGCCCGAACCTGGTGGTGGATATGATCGTCTCGCGCACCGTATTGCCCGATTTGATCAGGTCATTTCCTGCTCTCTCTACAGTGGTTCTTATGATTTATTGCTGGAGGTAGAGGTCGATGACTCCCTCCAAGTCGCGACATTCGTTTTCGATACGCTCTCCAAGATCGAAGGCGTCATTTCCACGCAAACTCATTTCACGCTGAAGACATATAAGATGAACGGAATCGACTTCTGTGATGAGGATGAAGAAGAACGCTTACCTGTAACTCCGTGAATTATTCCGATAAAATCTCCGACACGGTAGGCTCTATTCCACGCTCGGGAATCCGTGATTTCTTTGAGCTCGTGATCGGGCGTGATGATGTTATTTCCTTGGGAGTCGGGGAACCAGACTTCAAGACCCCATGGCACATCCGCGAGGCTGCCATTTACTCGCTCGAGAAAGGGCAAACCACCTACACCTCAAACCTCGGCCTACTCAGCCTGCGAAAGTCGATTTCTAAGTATGTCTCTGATTTTTTCAAAACCGACTATGACCCAAAAACAGAAATCCTCGTAACCATCGGAGTTTCTGAGGCGATGGACTTAGCGCTACGGGCGCTCTGTAATCGTGATGATGAGGTCATTTACCATGAACCCTGCTACGTCTCCTACAGCCCCAGCATCGTGATGGCACATGCCAAGCCCGTGGTGGTTGAAACAAAGAAGGAGGACAACTTCGCCGTGCAGGCGGAGGACATCCGAAAAGCAATCACGCCTAAGAGTAAGGTTCTCATCCTAAACTACCCCACCAACCCAACGGGAGCAATCGCCACGAAGGAAGAACTCGAAGATATCGCGAAACTCTGTGTCGAGCATGACCTAATCGTGCTAGCAGATGAAATTTATAGTGAACTCACTTACGCGGGAGACCCAGGGCTGAGTATCTTACAAATGCCCGGCATGCGTGAGCGCACGATCTTACTTCACGGGTTTTCTAAGGCCTTCGCGATGACGGGCTTCCGCATGGGGTATGCTTGTGCTCCCCCCGAACTGATCGAGGCAATGATGAAGATTCACCAATACGCCGCTCTCTGTGCTCCGATCACCAGTCAAGCGGCCGCGATTGAGGCTCTCGAGCGTGGAACGCCGGCAGTGCTGGAGATGAAAGAAAGCTACGAAATGCGCCGTAACTACGTCGTCAAGCGGCTGAATGAGATGGGACTAGACTGTCACCTTCCCGGTGGAGCATTCTATGTTTTCCCAGACATCACCCGATACGGATTAACGAGCCATGAGTTCGCCCTGCAACTCTTAGAAAAAGAACAAGTGGCAGCGGTTCCCGGAACGGCCTTTGGCGCATGTGGAGAAGGCTTCTTGCGCTGCTGTTATGCGACCGCCTTTGACCAACTCGAAATCGCAATGGATCGCATGGAACGATTTGTGGGGACTCTCAAACAAGCTTAGAGGTATCGCACTACGATCTGCTCCATCTCAGTCTCGTTCTCTTCCAAGATCTGCACGAGACGGAGTTGATTTCTCGCTCGTTCTAAATTCTCCTTTTCGTGGGAAATCCGGAAGTATGGATCTCCCTGCAGATAGTCCGTTAAAAAGCGGAGGGCGAGTTCAAAGGTGATCAGCTTGGCGGAGAAGACGAGGTGTTGCTTTTCGGCCGAATTCAGGGCACTCCCTGCGGCCTCCAGATACCCCTTCACGAGCGCTTCAAAGATGTCCATACGGCACTTAACCTCTTCTGCTGGAGCCGACTCAGAAACACTATTGACGGAGGTGCGCACCAGATCCCCAAAATCATAGAGCATGGTCCCTGGCATAACGGTATCGAGGTCGATTACGCAAACAGCCTTCTGGGTTTTGGCATCAAAAAGAACGTTAGAAATTTTCGTATCGTTATGCGTTATCCGTGTCGGCAATACGCCTGCCGCACGTAACTCTTCTAGCACACTTACCCATGAACGATATGAGGCTATCAAATCAAGATCCGCGCTAATAGAGTGAGCCCGACCAGCGACATCTTGAGATAAGGCCTCATCAAAGGCTTCAAGCCTCATGGGAGTATTATGGAAGTTAGGAATTGTCTCGGACAGACCACTAGCATCCATATCGCTCAATTGCGTTAAAAACTGCCCAAAAGCCTTTCCGGCTTCATAAGCTAGTTCCGTTGATTCCACCTGTTCATGCCCTGCGCAGTCTTCCAGGTAATTAAAGGCGCGCCAGAGACCGCCATCTCCATCCAGAATAAAAGAAGCGCCGTCTAAGCTTGGGGTTAGGTGTAAGTTCCTTGCTTCTGGAGAAGTTGATTTCAGGTGTGAGGTAACTCTTAGGATGTTACTCATCACCAGTTCTGGCTTCGTAAAAACAGCGGTATTGACTCTTTGTAAGACCAACTTATCAGCACCATTGCTGACGACCAAATACGTAGCATTAATCAGACCTCCATGCAACACCTCCGCAGATGTTAAAATACCTCCTTCGATAAACTGAGGAACAAGAGTAGCAAGAAGAGACTGGTGTAACATGCTACGTGGATAGAAAAGAGATCTGAGCACTGCAAGCTTTCTACAAGGGAAAGTGAGACTCTAAGCTATAAAGCGTGGAGCGGGTAGAGGGAATCGAACCCTCCTGACCAGCTTGGAAGGCTGAAGCATTACCACTATGCTATACCCGCCTCTTAATTGTGGAGAGATACTTTAAGCACTAGTTATCGATCAATGCAAACTTTAATTCACCCGAACTTACGATTTCTCCATTTACCAAGCAACGACAACTTGCCTGACCGATAGACTTTCGCATTTTAGTGATCTCTGCCTCAATAAATAGGGTATCTCCTGGAAGGACTGGCTTACGGAATTTCACACTATCAGCACTCATAAAGTAACCGATTTTGCCTTGGTTCTCTGGAATACGGAGCATGAGGATAGACGCACATTGCGCCATCGCCTCGACCTGAAGAACTCCTGGCATCACAGGATGATCCGGGAAGTGCCCAGGGAAGAAAGGCTCATTGAAGGTTACATTTTTAATTCCTGTGCACTTAAAGTCGCCTTCAAAATCGATGACACGATCGAGTAATAAGAATGGATAGCGGTGCGGAAGAATCTTATGAATGTCATTAATATCAAGAATCCCCTCTCCACGTGGAATATTTACCTTAGGCACCATTCTACGCATCATGGAGTATTCCTTCTTCAGCTTACTCGCCATCTGGGTGTTAGGGCCGTGACCGGGCATGACTGCTATCACATGACCGAGAATTCTCTTCCCGCAGAGCATGAGGTCGCCGATCACATCAAGCGCCTTGTGACGAGCGAACTCATTGTGAAAGCGCATCGGCTCCTTGGACATGACTTCTTCGCCACGAATCACAACCGCGTTTTCTAAGCTTCCGCCCTTGATCAGCCCCTTATCTAAGAGAGGCTTCACATCTTCATAGAAGGTAAAGGTTCTCGCAGGCGCGATTTCTGCTTCATAAATTTCCGGCGTCACTGCAGAGGAAAAATATTGCGTCACTCTCCCCTCTGGCCCTACGTTCGTTACCGACACACGGAATTCCTTGGAAGGCACGATCGTAATAATCGGCCCCTTCCCGGTATCGAGGTGAATCGGCTCACGGATTTCCCACACCTTTCTCGGCGCGGCTTGCTCCTGGAGACCAGCTTTCTTAATGAGCTCCACAAATGGTTTAGCTGAGCCATCTCCGATTGGTGGCTCGTTTGCATCCATCTCGATAATCGCATTATCAACCCCCATCGCGGTGAGCGCAGAAATCACGTGCTCCACTGTATGCACCTTTACAGAACCTTCCGCGAGTGTCGTTGCACGCTCCACAGTCCGCACCTTATCAACGTCCGCATCGATAAAAGGCTGATCTTCTAGGTCAACGCGGCGAAATTTAAATCCATACCCTTCTGGAGCAGGCTTAATGGTCAGTGTGACTTTTTCACCCGTATGCAGAGAAGTACCTTCCAAAGAAGCTTCATTGACAATCGTATGTTCCATTAGTGAGGTCATATTAATAAAAGTTCATGAATAAGCCGAAGCCTTAAATCAAGGAATCTTTCGGATTAGTTTAGAACTTAACGATAAAAATATCTTTCTACCACCATCTCGTTTTCATAGTGTTTTATGAATAATGAAGGAAAACGAATTATTAAAAATAGTAGCGTGGCTGGATGAATACCTAGACCAGAAAAATATTCCCGATTACCCAAATGCCTACAATGGTCTACAGGTTGAGAATAGCGGCAAGGTTGAGGTTATCGCATCCGCAGTCGATGCCTCCCTAGACACCATTAAAGAAGCAGTCGAAAAAGAAGTAGATTTGCTCATAGTGCATCACGGCTTGTATTGGCAAGGGGTAGAAATGCTTACAGATTCATGGCGAGAGAAATGCAAACTCCTTTTAGACCATGACATTGCCGTTTATAGTTCACACATCCCATTAGATATTCACCCAGAAGTCGGGAATAACGTTTTACTCGCAAAAGCACTCGACCTCACTGACATTGAACATTGCTTAGGGTGGAAAAACATTAATATCGGAGTGAAAGGAAAACTTAAGAAATCTCGCGATACTCTCGCAGAAGATTTACACAACCTTTTGGGCATCTCCCCATTCACATGCTTCCGGGGAGAAGAACTAATCGATGATCTTTACATTATTACAGGTGGCGCCGGGACTCAAATACGCACAATCTATGAAAATGGAGGTCGCAACTTCCTTTCTGGTGAAGGAACGCAATGGACTGTCCCTTATGCCGAAGAGAAAAAAATGAATTACATCCTAGCTAATCACTACGCTACAGAAACATTTGGGGTAAATAAAATCACTGAACTTGCGTGCTCACAATTCAACAAGCGTAAAGAATTAATAAAAAGCAATAATCAATTATAAGGGTTAATAGTAAAAAAAACACCCCGTTGAAAAAAACTCATTGACATAATGAGATAATTAATTTCATATTAGTTAACTTATATTTCCTTAACATGAAATTACTATACATTACCCTCGCAGCTAGCACACTTGCCTACGGACAAGCTGATGCTAAAAGTGGCAGCACCATTGATTGTGGAAAACTCTACAAGCAAGCCGTCAAAGAAATCTCCCAACTCAAAAAATCAGAAGCTGACGTGCTAAAGACCGTCAGAACTTATGCACAGCGCTACCCAAGTTGCCTTTGCGAAGTAGTCAAAGCATCCATTATTGGAAGCGAAGCAAACAAAAGCCTCGTTAAAAACATCGTTGAAACCGCTATTGTCGCAGCTCCTGACCAACTCGATGCCATCGTCAATTGCAGTATTGCGATTGCTCCCGATGCCGCTACAGAAATCGCTGAAGTAGCAAATCAGTTCACCGACGGTGCAGCAACAGTCTCAAAAAAATCTAACCTCATGTATCTCAGTGGCAAAAATAGCTACAGTGGGGGTAAAAATGGCGGAGGAAAAAACGGATACGGCAAAAACGGCGGAGCAGCTAACGAAGCACCTGCCAGCGAACCACTCAACATGGGCGGACTAGACAATCTCGGATCAGGAACACTCAACACAAACTTCCAACCTAACGAAGGTGGTGTTGGCCTACCAGGAGGAACCGACGGCCCAATCACAGCTAACCCAACTGATTTCGATCCCAGCTCAGCCTTCGTTGTCGATGAAGACACCTCTCTGAATGACATCCTAAATGGCAACACCGACCTCTCAGAACTAGAAGAGCTCGCAAAAGACCCAGCACCAACAACCGGACCTGGATCTGAAACCGTTACAGAATTCGTAGAAGGAGGTTTTGATACCCCTCTAACACCTTCTCAGCCATAACCTTAATTTATTACACAAAATGAAATATACATACCCTTTACTGGCGCTATTGACGATAACATCTGTCAACGCTCAAGGACTATACAACACTTCGGGTGACTCGACATACTCTGATGAATCCCTTTTTCAAATCACTGCAGGAGCTCGTGTTGGATTTGACGACAACGTTAACCCAATCAACAGCGAAAACACTGGTGTAAAAACAGACTCCCTCTACATTGGAGCTAATGTTCGCGCAGCTTATTCTGAAAAACGATCCAATGCCTACCTTGGATTCTCTGCTGACCTCGGAGCTATCCACTACCTCGATGACATCAGAGACGACTCTACAGTACCAACATTCAATGCTGGCTTAAACTTAGGTTACTCTGTCAATCAACGTATCAAACTCACATCTAACAACTACCTAACATTTGGACTAGAGCCAGATTACGAAAGAGGAATTGCTCAAGACAGAAGAGCTGGTGAATATTTTGCTTACTCTTCATACAACACGATTGGTATTAACTGGACAAATCGCTTAGCGACAAAACACAGCATTGCGTTCACAGGAACGGAATATGATAACGGCGCAAGTTACAGCAGAATCACGCTTGGATCGGAAATACGTTACAAACTAAATGATAGAACGATATTAAAAGCTGGTGGAAACTATGGATTAGGTGAAAACTCTGACAACATCTCATACTATGGTGGTTTTGAGCATTCATTCTCAGACAGAACTGGTATCGACGTAGTAGTAGGAGGAAACACTGTAGACAGAGACAACGGCTATTCTAAAAGTGGCTTCTATGGATCCGCTACAATGACGCATGCTGCATCGGATCGCCTTAGCTTAAGCGGTTATGCTCGCTACGGCCTAGATGACACTTTTGTCAGCCTATTCCTAGATGACTACAACGCCGCTGCAGTATTCTCTGCTCGCACTAACCTCAGACTTGGATTCAAAGCAGATTATAAAGTATCAGAACGCATTGGATTCTACGGCGGTGTGTCAATAGTAAATTCTGAATATCATGATGGTGCAGCACAAAACTCAACAGGAATTGGGTCTGTTGATGATGCTTCAACGTTCATTTACAATGTCAACGCTGGTTTAAAATATGGATTCAACGACAACCTATCGGCGGTGTTGAATTATAACCACACAGGCTCAATGTCTGATGATTCTAGCCCATACGAATATGACAGAAATCGTTATAGCGCAGGACTAGAATATAAGTTTTAATTAAAAATAATTCTGAACATTTAAAACTCTACGGTGTCAAAACCGTAGAGTTTTTTTACGTATATGAACGATCACCCAACAAACTTAAACGACGCTTCTGAGGCTAACTTGCATGCAGTAGATTACTGGCAGGTAATTCGAACCCATTACGGCATCATCATCCTAACGACACTTCTGGTTTTCATTACCGCTCTAGTGATCACAAAGATCATCCCTAAGAAGTACAAAAGCTATTCCTTAATTGAAGTACACTATCCTCAAACGGAGTTAGATCCTTTAGCCAATGTAGGTGGAGCCGCCATTCAAGGTATTCCCGCGAGTAGATACTACATGGAAACTCAAATCAAGCTAATCACGTCAGAGCGAACCCTCACAGAAGTTGTTGAAGAACTTGATTTAGTCGCGCAGTGGAATGCACAAAAAGTAGAGAATGCGATTTCAATCATTCGATCGGTAACCAGAGTCACACCGGAGGCGGGGACAGACCTTGTGAAAATCGAAGTCGAACATAAAGACAAAGAAGAGAGTAAAGAGTTAGCACAAACAATTGCCTATTCTTATAAAAAGCAGCGTGAAGAAGAAGAAGCAAAGCGAATAGATGAAATGTTAGGATCATTAAATAAAATCCTACAAACCCAACAAGATATCGTAGAAGAAAAACGAAGCATGCTCACGCACCTAACTCGAGCGGCGGGAGTCACTAAGAGTTCCATTTCTAGCGATGGTTCTATCGGGCAAAATTCAGCGGCTGCACACAAGCAGGCTTTCATGGAGCTTGATGCTTTACAAAAAGAAAAGCAGAAATATGAAAGTCAAATCACTGCTCTCAAAGGTAAGTCTGACGCTTCTTTGATTCAAACAGCGATCGGACTCAAGGTAGTAGATAGTTTGGTCCCTCAGCTATACACACAGTATATCGAAAGTGATAGAGCACTAACTGGCTTTCGCGAGAGTGGCTATGGTGAAAACCACCCTAAAATGGTTTCTGCGATTAAAACCCACAATCAACTCCTAGGCGACTTATACTCATCAGTTCAGGATCTTCGCGTGAGTCTCGATGCCAATCTAGAGCGAGTTAATCGTGATATCAACACTATGAAATCTGTGGTTGAGCAAGGCGAGACGAAAGCAATCAACGAGCAACTTGCAGGGCATGAATATGAAGAGGCCAAACGTGATTATGATCAGGCGAAATCTATACTCGACAGAATGCACATAGAGCAAGTAGCCCAAGGAATTAAAATTAAATCTCCCAAGATAACAATCACTATGCACGAAACGGCCAAGCTGCCTTCGAAACACAGCTTTCCTAATGATAAATTAAATCTCATCATCGGAGGTGTTCTTGGAGGAGTCCTCGGCATAGGGCTCGCCTTTTTCCTCGAGTTTGTTGATTCCTCAGTCAAGAGCTTAGACGATGTTGAGCGCTACCTGCAGCTTCCTGTTCTTGCCGTAATCCCTAAAGACATCGAACTCCTTCACCAACAAGGTGGAAACTCACCCGATGCAGAAGCTTACCGAATACTGCGAACTAACATCGAATTCAACAAGCGCCGTAATCCTGGCGATAACTGTATCACAGTTGTCTCTGGAGGAGCTGGTGAAGGTAAGTCCACAACACTAATCAACCTTGCTTATGTATGTGCACAAGGTGGTTACAGCACCCTCATCATTGATGCTGATTTACGTAGACCACGACTCCACACCTACTTTGACATCAATAACTCTATCGGGCTGTCAAACTATCTCACATCCGATCTACAACTCGAAGATGTAATTCTCCAGACCCCAACCGAAAATCTCTACTTTATGTCATCGGGTGTAGTTCAAGCCGATCCTGCGGGAATCCTCAACAGCAACCGTATGTCAGGCCTTATATCCGATGTAAAAGAACGCTTTGACCTAGTCCTGATCGACTCCCCTCCTATCCTTGGTGTTAGTGACGCCTCTGTAATTTCCAGTGAGGCAGATCAAACTATGATCGTTATTCAGCACCGTAAACTACCAAGAAACATACTCTTGCGTGTCAAACAATCCGTAGAAAATGTAGGCGGAAACATTCTCGGCGTTGTTCTGAATAACGTTGATATCAGAAGTGATAGCCAATACCAATACTACACCAGTTACTACACTTACTATTCTGGTGATGAAACACCACAGACTGTAAGTAAAGTTTACGGCGAAAACGAAAAAAAGGACTTTTCCATGAACGAAAACAACTCTCGTGGGTCTAACAAAGAGGATTCACTTTATTAAACAGAATACTTTCCATAACCATGAAAACTCTATTCATATTCCTCATTTCACTGCTCGTCGCATCAGCTGATGCTATCAAGAGTGATTCGCAGATTGTTATTACAATCAAAGGAGTTCCCCCCGAAGACGCAAATGACCTAAGTGGTCCTTATTCTGTTTATGGAGATGGCACGATCAACTTACCGATGATCAAAACAGTGAAGGCATCTGGTAAAACACCTGCACAATTAGCAAAACACATCGAAAGCATCTACAAGATCAAGAAAATCTATACGAACCCAACGATCAATGTAAGCTACGAAGCCGCGACTGAAATCGATTCCAAAATAGTAACTTTCATTACAGAACATGGTTCAAAAAATGTCCCCTACATGAAAGGCATGAATTTAGTTACCGCAATCGCAGCAGCAGGTGGCCCTAGTACTTTCGACTCTAAGAGATACGCTTATGTCGAAAGAAACCAGAAATCGCAAAAATATGATCTCAAGGACATTGAGCATCGTAACACTGCCATTATTCCAAATGACGTCATTCGCCTGCCTCACGTTAATGAAGGTGGCATCCTCGGGAAGCTCTTCGGAACAGATTAAGCAGAACTCAAAAAATTTCATGTTAGTAGCAAAGGTCGTGATTTTTCACGGCCTTTGTTATGTATGAGCCTAAACCTCAGCGTTCCTGTCTGAGATTCCCCTAATAGTTCCAGTCACCGCAGTTAAGGCAAGGATCAACTGCGCCCTCAGAATGCGACCTTTTTCTTCAAGTTCCTTTTGCATAGACTGATACTCTACCCGTCCTGCCTCCGTCTCAATCGGAATGGGATCATAGCCCCATTCAGACAAATCATAAGGACTCGCGCGCATATCGATCTCACGCGCTTTCAGGGTTAGCTGGAAGCATTCCCAAACGAGATCACTACCAATCCAAGGCTTAGACTTGAACGCCCATTTATAGAGGTCCATATTGGCGTGAATACACGCAGGTTGCTCCAGTGAAACCCGGTCATCTAAATTCGGCTGATGTTTATTCAGTGGCTTTGCTTCTGGTGAAAAGAAACGGAAGGCATCAAAGTGAGTGCAAACTAAAGGGCGCTCTCGAACGGTCGCATCTATTTCCGCCTGAGATAATCGTAGAGGAGCAATCTCTCGGTGCCTCACATCTGCTCCCGTGTAAACCATCGCCCACTCATGCATCCCAAAACAGGAATATACTCCCTTTCTGGACTGCGTGTGTTCTAAGAGATTCCGTGAAAACAAGAGACGTTGGAGCTCCTTCTCGCTCACGAACTTGCTATCTAACCAGCAGCCCTCCTGATCAAACTGATAATACGTTGAGCTAAATGACTTCTGGTCAGCTCCTTCTACTTTCACACCAATCCCCGGCTCCCACTTTTCAAATTTCCCTAAGGAAAAAGGGTAATACCGCGTCAAGAAATCGTAAACAGGGTGCTTCTCCTGACGCGAAGCACGTTTCCGCGCCGCCATCGCGAAAAGATTAACCCGTTCGTAATGCGTTTCCGCCCGCTCTCGCCAGACTGATTCAGAAAGGATCGTCATAAGCAAACAGCTAAGCCAAAGGATGACTTACTTGAGGTAGTCGTGTGAGTTAAAGGAGAAGACCTCCTCCTCTCTAAAGAAGCGCTTCAGCTCCACCGTTGCTGCCTCCACACTATCAGAAGCGTGGCAAATATTAAACATGGAGTTAATCCCAAATTCACGACGAATCGTTCCCTCATCTGCCGTTGGAGAGTCCGTCGCTCCTAAAAGGTCACGAACTCGAGTAATCACATTATCTCCCTCCAGAGCGAGAGCAATTACTGGCGCACTGGTCATAAACTGAATCAAACGTGGGTAAAATGGGCGATCTGTAATATGAGCGTAGTGCTCCGCTAACAACTCAGGTGTAAGCATCATCATCTTCATTCCTCGTATGATAAACCCTTCTGCTTGGTATCGGCCTAGGACTTCACCCACAAGGTTCTTCTCAACAGCATCAGGCTTAAATAAAATAAGTGTAGTTTCCACGGACATATGGTCACTATTGACCTAGCCCTTCTAATGTCAAAATCATTTACTTAAAAAAAATTTCTAAAAAATAAGGCCTAAGTCTCTCTAAGTCAAAAATTTGATTTTCTCTTTGCATTAACACCATAGAACAGGTGTATATAACATTGTACACATAGATAAATTTAATGAGCGCATCAATCGAACAAATATTAGAAGAGACACGTCACTTTTTACCAAGCCCAGAGTTCAGCGCGAAAGCGAGAGTTTCCTCTATGGAGCAATACCGTGAGATGTATGAAGAATCGATTAATTCTCCAGAAACATTCTGGGCGCGTGAAGCTTCCGACCTGTCATGGCAACAGCCCTGGGACTCCGTTCTCGAGTGGAATGTGCCAAACGCGGAGTGGTTCAAAGGCGCGAAAGTCAATATTTCCGAAAATTGCCTCGATCGTCACCTCACCAATGGCAGAAAAGATAAAGTCGCTATCCACTGGGAGGGCGAGTGCGGAGAAAAAATCGCACTCACCTACGCCGACCTCCACCGTGAAGTGTGTAAATTCGCGAATGTCCTCACAGCCCAAGGCGTAAAAGCTGGTGACCCTGTCTTGCTTTACCTCCCGATGGTGCCAGAAGCCGTCATCTCCATGCTCGCTTGTGCGCGGATCGGCGCCTTACATTCCGTTGTCTTTGGGGGGTTCTCTGTCGATGCCATCGTCGATCGATTAGAGGATTGCGGCGCGAAGTATGTCATCACTGCAGATGGAGGGTTCCGTCGCGGTAAAGCGATCTCACTAAAAGACAATGTCGATGCCGCTCTCGAGCGCTACCCTGATGTCAAATGTTCCTTCATCGTGCAACGCACCGAATCCGAAGTCACAATGGTCGAAGGGCGTGATGTCTGGTGGCATGAGCTCATGGCTGACGCTTCCGCAGAGCATACTCCAGAAGGGTTCGATAGTGAGCACCCTCTCTTCATTCTCTACACATCTGGCTCTACCGGCAAACCAAAAGGCGTGCTCCACACCACCGGCGGCTACATGATCGGTACTTATACGACCTGTAAGTATATTTTTGATATGCGGGACGATGATGTCTACTGGTGCACCGCTGATGTAGGCTGGATCACGGGACACTCTTACATTTGTTACGGCCCTCTCCTAAATGGCGTCACTCAAGTCATGTATGAAGGCGCGCCGAATTACCCTGACTTCGGTCGCTTCTGGAAGATGGTGGAGGATTACAAGGTCTCTATTTTCTACACTGCTCCGACTGCGATTCGCGCCTTCATCAAGGCCGGAGACGACCTCCCAAATGCCCATGATCTTTCCTCCCTCCGCCTTCTAGGAACGGTCGGTGAACCGATCAACCCAGAAGCATGGATGTGGTATCACAAGGTCATTGGTGGAGAGCGTTGCCCCATCGTTGATACCTGGTGGCAAACCGAAACTGGAGCCATCATGATCTCCCCTCTCCCTGGCGCAACTCCAACCATGCCTGGGACAGCCACCCTGCCGTTTTTCGGCGTTGATGCCGCTATCCTCGATGAGGAAGGAAACGAATGCCCACCCAATGCGGGCGGAAAACTCGTCGTACGTAAGCCTTGGCCGAGTATGTTACGCGGAATTTATAAGAACCCAGAACGCTTCCAAACCGCCTATTGGGACGACTACCCCGGAATCTATACCGTCGGCGATGGCGCCCGTAAGGATGATGAAGGCAACACCTGGATCGTTGGTCGCCTAGACGACGTTCTTAATGTCTCTGGACACCGTCTCGGCACCGCAGAGATTGAGAGCGCCCTCGTCGCGCATGATAACATTGCTGAGGCCGCTGTAGTGGGAAAACCGCACGAGATCAAAGGAGAAGCCGTAGTTGCCTTCGTGGTGCTCAAGTCCCCTGTTAATGACGAGGAATACACCCACACTCTGCGTAAACACGTCGCCACGCTCATTGGTGCCCTTGCTCGCCCGGACGATCTCTACATCGTCACCGCACTGCCAAAAACGCGCTCCGGAAAAATCATGCGCCGCCTCCTCAAAGAGTTAGTTAGCACAGGCGACATCACAGGGAATATAACTACTCTGGAAGACCCAACCGTGGTTGAGGAACTTAAGGCTCTCGTGCAAGTTTAGTAACGAACACAGAGCTTAACCCAAAGCCACTAAATTGCTTTCAATCGGCACGTTTCCATACACCGCCTTCAGCCCTAGTTCATATCGCTGGAGCTGGTCTTGGTATTTGGCATGTAAGTCACCTGAGGCATCTGTCTTAAAGTCAATGAGCTGAATGCGCGTTAGCTTGCCGCTCTCATCCAAATGTAAGACAAAGCGATCCAGGCGTACCGTATTCCATAGCCCGTCGCTCCCGATCCACTCTAAGGCTTGCTCACGGAAAAGTCGTGCATTGCCTTCTGGCTTTACGAACAGAGCACGCACTTCAGGCTGACTTAATTTCGCGATGTATTTCTCCCCTTGTGGTATTGACTCCAACACTACAGAGATATCCTCCGGCAACGGAGTTGGCAGCGCGGGGAGCCAGTCGATACATTCCATTAGCTCATGCACCATCGTCCCATGATCAAGAGCAGAGTTGTCCGCAAAGGCCTTGCGTTGCAGTAGCTTACTTCCGCCCGTCGATCGCCCTCGCTTCTGCGGCAAGTCGATAGCATCATCCGAAAACTCCTCTGAGCCACTCGCTTCTATCTTATCGATCTGCGTTGCCCAGTGCGGGTCACCAGCTTCATAGAGCACCGCTTCATCATCCGTCTTACAAGGAGAGAGGGAGTCTTCGATCCAGCCGCCCAGCCCATCTTCGGCGCGCGGATTACTCGCTTGATCTAGCAGACAATACAGACCTCTCTTGGCACGGGTCAGTGCGACATACAGTAAGCAGAACGAGTCATAATATTGCTCCATACGCCAACTTTCCTCATGCGCTGCAATCTCCGGGAACATCGGGCGTGCCCACTTCACAGGAGGAGCTTGATATGATGTTCCGTATTCGTTTTCAACTAGGAGCTTAGAATAACGCCCCGCATTAATGATCGATGCATTTGCTAATTCTGGCAGAATTACGATCTCAAACCCAAGGCCCTTTGACTTATGAATCGTCATCACTTGAATCACGTCGGCAGTCTCTGCGACCGAGACCTCAAAATGCTCTAACTGGCGCACCGTAGAGGCCAAATCACTCCTAAAGGAGCGCAGAAACTCCAAGATCGTCTCCATGCGATCCAATGCAAAGGCCGACAAAGTCGCCCGTAGCGGACGAAACACCTCTTCAATTGCAGGCACTAGGCCTTGTAAATGCAGCGCTTCATTCCAGCTCTGCCATTGGCTTTCAGGTCCTGACTTAAGTTGCGGGCATACCGTCACTAGCGGAGACATGAGGAGATGGTTCAACGCATACTGATCACTTGGATTCGCCATCCACTTCAGCCAGTCTAAAATTAATAGCCCCAGTGGGTTATCAGTTGCGGGCGAGACCTTCCCCTCCTCCGCGACCGGAAAGCCAGCCTTGCGCAAGAGCTCTGCATACACGGGAACATCATCATTTTTTCTCAGTAATAGGGCACAAGACAAGCCACGCTCAACAGGAGCTAACTCCTCCAAAAGCGAAATGAGATACTCCTGTTTCTCCTCCGTGTCTTCACACTCTCGCACTTCACTGTAGGCAGACTTAACCTCTAGGCCCTCCGCTTTACGGTGATCTTGCCAATCCCACTTATCGACCGCCGCCCCAAACTTCGCACGCATCACGGGTTCATTCCCACAGATCGCATTCACGAGTGATAACACAGGCTCCTGCGAACGCCAAGAAACAGCCATGCCCTCAGGCTCAATCCCGTATCGCGTCGCAACATTCCCGAAGAGCTTCGGGTCACCACCACGCCATTGATAAATCGCCTGCTTCGTATCTCCCACCACAAACAAGCTCCGCTGTCCCGAGCGATCTTGTCCGACCTCATCCAGTAGGGGCTCCAGTGAATCCCATTGATCCTGACTCGTATCCTGAAACTCATCCAGCAACCAATGATCATACCGCGCATCGAGGCGATAATCGATAACCTCACGCCGTAAGCGCGCTTCTTCATTGTTTTGCCACTGCCCGAGCAAATACTTCAGATCATCAAAGGCCAACTTCCCCGCTTGACGGCCCAGCTGATTGTAAACGGCCTCGTAAACTGAAATAACCAGATACATGGCGCGCGCTCTCTCTGCAGGAACACGTAACTCCTCATCCCCCATCGCCCGTAATACCTTCCCAATCCGGACAGACTGCTCACGATCGAGATCAATGTCCTTCCCGTAAAATTTAAAACTTGTTGGATTCCCCGCGAACAAATCGTCTTTCACGCCTAGAAGACCGGTCATGATTTTTTTACCATCAAAGCCAGAGGCCCCAGCAAAACCATCGAGATCCGCGCCAAATTTCATCAACCCCTTTTCCGCTGATTTATGTCCGAACTTCCGTTCCTCAAACACCGTGTTCCAGTCTGTAATCCGCTCTTCCTTCTGGCTTTTCCAATCTTGCAAAGACCGTCCTTCCGTCAAGGCATCCGTTTCACCCCAGCGAAATTCGCCTCCTTGCTCCAGATATGTGCGATGCCAATCCTTCACGAACTCCACCATCGTCTTAATCACCTCGACCTTCTCCTTGCCGTAATTCGCTTGCTTAAAGTCCTGTAAAAACGCCTGTTGATTCTCCTCAGAAATCTCACTACTCAGTAACAGTTCTCGAATCATCTCCGAGCGTAACTCGTCCAACTCTGCACCCTCGAGAATCTGTAACCCACTCCCATTGCTCAGCCCCAGCTCCATCTGAAAGGCCTGCACCATACTGGAGAAAAAGCTATCTAAGGTCCCCAGATATAAGTCCGGCAACACCTGCACAACCTTCTGCAGAATAGCCAAAAAATCAGCACACTCATACTGCCCCGATCGCCCTAAATCCTCACAAACCTGAGCCGCCTTACCAACATCCAGCGCCGCCTCTGAGATTTTCTCAAACAACGCGCCTGCGAACTCCCCTGCTGCCTTCCGCGTAAAGGTAAGCGCAATGATCTTTTCAGGCTCTACTCCATCAAGAAGCAATGCAATAATCCGATTACTCAGGCGATACGTCTTCCCCGAGCCTGCTGAGGCGGTGATTACTTCATGTTTCATGCTGTTTCTGTCTCTTCAAAGTTTATCCCCTCGATTAAAGGCTGCCCAAAGCCAAAGGCTTCATAATCATCATACTTCACTTTCTCTGCCGCCGGTGTGAACTTCTGATCCTTAATCGCGAGCACGATATCACGCAGCGCCTCACGGGCATCATCAGCTTGCTCTTCCGTGAATTCCCAAAACGAGTATGCCGTATCTTTAACAGATGCGCCGAGTGCACAGTAGGCAAGCTCTGGCAGGCGTCCCGTCTTCTCCAAGTAAGCTAATCCGTAGATGGGCAGCTGTAAGTTCGCCCAGTAGAAGGCCTTATCACCTACTAGAAACTCGACCTTTGTTCCAGCGAGGTGCTCAGGGATTCCTGCTTTCGGAATCGTCTTAATGTGTTCGGTTTTGGCATTACTCACTCGGCCCGTTTTGTAATCCACCAGTCGATATTGACCGCCTTTGTGTCGATCCACTCGATCAATCACGCCACTGATCGTCACGCCTTCAATCACAAGCTCAAACGGTTCTTCACAAGCATCGACCTCCCAATCGGGTTCTTTCGTGCGCTGCTCACACTCAACCTGCGCGAAAAACAAGAGACGTTGCACGAGGCTCTCCCGCTGAATCCGAAAGGCCAACGGAATATCACTCGCGAAACGTCTTGCGATGTCTTCATCCAGCGCCTTGGTGAGCCATTGATGGAGCTCGAAGGGTTCCCGCAGCTTAGAGGCGTAAGCATCCCGCCCCATCGCCTCCAACACACTATGCGCGATTGTCCCGAATTCCATATGATCCCATTCACTTAGATTTTCTGGGGAGCGTTTCATCTTCAGCTTATGCTTGAGGTAAAAGCGGAACGGACACGCGATGTAATCCTTGATTTTCGAGGCACTGAGCGAAGAATCATACTCCTCCTGCTCAACCTGTAAGACCCAATCCCGTTGCCATGCCTTTGCCTGTAGTCCCATGCTCTTACCTGCAAAGCAATGACTTACTCGCGCGGCCAACTGCTCCGGCAAAACCTTTAGGAGTAAGCGTGAGGGCTTCATCGGCTCACCTCGAGCTCCGAACTTTAAGAAATACGCCTGCAGTGTCCCCTGTTTCTTCCGCGCCTCTTGGAGTGACTTCAGGTAGTATATATCATGAGCGAAGCGATCCTGATTCGTCTTCATCCCCAGCACCTTGCGTAGAGACTCAGGCAACCATGAATCACCTATCTCAGTATTTGGCAGAACACCTTCGTTCAATCCCGTGATCATGAGATCCGGTGCCTGCTCAAAGGCTAACTCTAACCACCCCAGGGCTTCCAAATGCACTTTCTCACGGCTTTCACCTACGCTCGCAGCCTCCAGTCGCAGTAGAAACTCACGGGCAAAATCTAGTTTCATCTTTGGAGTGAGCACCGCAGCCTCTTCCTCTAATTTTGTGAAAATCGCCTCTGCTTGGAAAGCTTCCTCGCTCTCTTCTTCTCCTAAGACCGTCACCAAAAAGCTCTTAAGCTCCATCAGATTATACCCATACCGTGCTTGCTTAAGCATCTCTGAAATACCTGTCAAAAAGTCCAAGACCGTGCCGAGCGCCCCTTTGAGGAACTGACGTCGTTCATCAAAGGGCCAGTCACTCTTCCGTAAATGCCAAAGATCATCGACCGTATTTGGTTTCGCATCAGTGCAGACTTTCTGTAAATCCTCAGAGAGTTGCTGGATCGAGGTGCGTGGAGCCTCTGGCGCCAATAATTTCTGCGACCACGACGAGCGTGCTAAAATCATGAGATCTGAGACTTTCTGGCTTTGGCAAAAACTCATCCATGCCCGCATCCACCCCACAAAGGACCAATCGCCTAAACTCTTCCCCGCAGGGTTAAACACATGCAACTCGGATTTCGCTAAAACACTCTGGATTAAGGGGACTTGGGCTTTGTCACCGACACCAAGAGCGACTGAGCTCCCAGACTGACGCTGTGCTATGTTTTGGCGGAGCTGCTCTGCCATCGCGCGGGGTTCGTTCGCGGCGAAAATCATTTCATTGCCGCCTTTCCAGTCAATCTCCTGCTGCAGCCAATACTCAGAAATAGGAATCCCTGCGTCATCGAAACCTTCGGCCTCACTCTCGGGAGCACCGATTAAAATGTCATGTGGGAGCCCTTGACCTGAGAAGGTTCTCGCCATTCGCACAGCATGAGCCGTGGGGTCGGTCACACCCACCAAGATGACCCGCTCGACACCCAAAGGCGGAACGGCTTCTGTGAACTTCGCATTCCGAATCGTGTGTGAGTCTTCCACCTCAAGTTTCTTCATGCGCAGGCCAAACGTATATTCCCATCGCCCTAGTAATCGCCAGCGGGCTTGGTCAGGATGTTCACTCCCAATGCGGGTCGTTACATCGCCGAACGAAAGACTGTACTCCCCTGTTTGCACCCGTAGGGCACAGAGTTCTTGCGCAAGTGACTGCGCCCAGAAATCTCCCTCAGGCTTCGGAAAAATCTCGCTCGCCTCTGCCCAGTTAAAATCCTCAAGGACCGATTGCCAAACGAGCTGCTCTAATAGCGGTTGCTCCTTCCCCACATATCCCATCGCCCCATACATCCCAGCGGTGCACACTTGTGGAGCGAGGCACGCCCCCTTCTCCGCCAACACTTGACGGAGCTTTCGCCCACTTTCCATGGTAGGCACTACGACGAGTGCCTGCGCTAATTGATCACGACGCTCCCACAACCAATCAACCGCCTTAGTGACAAAGGGCTGATCCCATCCGAGGAAGAAGCGATTCATGATCTACTGTCCAGACGGACGAGGCCAAGAAATGTGTAAATGTCCTGAGTGTCCCTTGTCCCCAGGTCCGAGAACCTCCGTGGCGCCAAGAGCACGCGCCTTACGCATATAGTCACGGTAAAACGGATTGTTCCAGCTGACTTTCACACCATTAATGTGCGTCACATCATAGGCGACTCCCAGATAGTGACGGGAGCGGCTGCTGTGCTCACCACCAGCGATTTCAGAAACACGGATCGAATACCCCATGTTTGCTAGCTTCAACATTCCACTTAGCATATTTGTTTGTAGATACGTGTAACCTCCTGGAGAACGGCCATAAGCACTACGCTTAGAGGCATAACCAGCAGCTGCTGCGTTGATATTCATCTGCGCCGTTGCGGAATCCTTAACCCCACTGATGTGGTAATTCGCAAAGGTAAACTTATCGGAACGAGCAATAATTTCCTTCGCCATCGTCACCCGAGGATTTTCCTTTGGTTTGATAATCGCCGAGGGTTGATCAGTACACCCCATAAAGAGGAACGAGAATAGACAGAGGAGAGAGAATTGTTTCACCATAACCTATCTCTAACAAAAAGGATCTTATGCTCAAGGAGTTTTCATGAAAAAATCTGAAGAATACGGACGTCAAATTTAGCAAAACTGCCTAAACAACTTGATAACAAGCAGCGCAGAGCTCATTCCTCACAGATTTTTCTTTTCTTAAGAGCGCATTCTCCCTTATGCCATCTGACATGGCAAACACATATAAAATTGCAGTTCTTCCAGGTGATGGCATCGGTCCAGAAGTAATGGATGTCGCGCTCGACGTTTTACAATCCGTTTCACAAAAATTCGGCTTCGCCACAGAGACCGAAACCTTTCTCGTAGGTGGTGCGGCTTACGATGCCACTCAGTCCCCTCTTCCGGAGGAGACCTTAAATGGATGTGAAGCAGCAGATGCAATTCTCTTCGGGTCCGTTGGTGGGCCTAAGTGGGAAAACCTCCCTCCTGCAGATCAGCCAGAGCGTGGCGCTCTCCTCCCGCTCCGTAAGCACTTCGGGCTTTTTGCGAACTTACGTCCCGGAATCTGTCTCCCAGAACTCAGCCACGCCTCCCCTGTGAAGGACTCACTCATTCCGAATGGGTTCGATGTGCTCTGTGTGCGTGAACTTACCGGTGGAATCTATTTTGGCTCTCCAAAAGGGAAAGAAATGCGCGATGGCGAAGAAGCCGCGATCGACACCATGGTGTATAAAAAATCAGAAATCGAGCGCATCGCGCACGTCGCTTTTACCGCCGCGATGGAGCGTGATAAGCGCGTCTGTTCTGTCGATAAGGCAAACGTCCTCGCCGTATCCGTGCTCTGGAGAGAAGTCGTGACCGAGGTCGCAAAGCAGTACCCAGAAGTCGAACTAGAGCACCTCTATGTCGATAATGCCGCGATGCAACTCATTCGTCGCGCCCCAGACTTTGATGTTCTCTTCACCGGCAACCTCTTCGGCGATATTCTCTCAGACGAGATGGCCATGATTTCAGGCTCCCTCGGGATGCTCCCCTCCGCCTCTCTCGGCGAAAAGAATGAGGAAGGGCTCTACTACGGAATGTATGAGCCCTCGGGTGGATCCGCCCCTGACATCGCTGGTCAAGGCATCGCAAACCCGATCGCGCAGATCCTCTCACTCTCCATGCTTCTTCGTTACTCCCTTGGAGAATCGGAGGCCGCAAATGCGATTGACGAGGCTGTTTCCCAAACGATCAAAGCGGGATACCGCACCGGCGACATCGCAACGGGCGCAGAAGGAGAAATCCGCGTCAACACCGTTGAGATGGCCGCGCAAATCTTAGACCGCGTCTAATCCCATGAGTGCGGTGTTAATCTCCTCCTTTGAACCCTTTGGGGGAGAGGTCATTAACCCGTCTCAAGAAGTCACCAGAGCTCTCGCTGGTCGCTTTCACACCATTGAGTTGCCCGTTGCCTGCACACAAGCGAGCGCGCAGCTCATTGCTAAAATCGAGGAACTCTCCCCTTCCATCGTGATCATGTTGGGAGAAAATGGAGGCAGCAGCCACATCGCCCCAGAGCGCGTGGCGATCAACATCGATGACTTTCGTATTCCCGACCACGCAGGGTATCAACCGCATGGAGAGACAATCACCCCCGATGGCCCCGCGGCCTACTTCTCGACCCTCCCGATTTACGAAATTGTAGAGTCAGTAACCACCGCTCAAATCCCTGCCAAAATCTCCAACTCCGCAGGCACCTACGTCTGCAATCACCTGTTCTACAGCATCAGACACTACTTAGAACAGCACTCTCCACACATCTCTGCGGGTTTTGTGCATCTCCCCTACCTACCGGCACAAACCACGAACAAACCCGAGGGAACACCTAGTCTCACTCTCGAAACCATGGTCAGAGGCATGGAGCTTTTGATTCAAGCTTGTGAGGGCGAAACGCAGATTATCGCTTAAGGAAGTCAGGAAATCTATACCTCATAACCCTGAAATTTCTTATCATTAGTCATGACGTTAAAGGTGACTCAAAAATACCGTAATGTTGAAATCCGATTTCTCCAAAAACTGTAAGGCGGTAATTTTTGAGTCTACCTATTTGTTAGCTGTCTTTGTAGCTTTTATTGTGTAATTTCTGGGGATGTAACCAAATATTCTAATATTGGAACCTATTCTATCAAATTCAAATTTTGCTGATTCTAAAAAATTTATGATCCATTCTGAATGATCAATCTCTTTAGAGTAGACCATAGCTCCTCTTGTCACCTCTTCTGTTGTAGATAATTCAAGCCATTCAACTGAAATAAAAGGTATTGGAACATGATACCACCATTCACGATCCCATCCTGACAATTCTGAATCTATACAACAAAATCTGTATAGAGGAACCCAACCACTTCTGTTGCGCATGAGATCTAATAATAGTTGCCACTTTGTGGTGTTAGCGACACTGTGCAGTCCTAATGACTCAGCTAAATTAATATAGCGGTCAATATCCTTACGATCTACTGCGTTGGGAGACGGACGAGTATTCATTTTAAGGCAGTAATAATCACTCCCCCCGTGCTGATATACACACTTTGCTTTTCGGCTGGTAGTAAAGGATTGATCATGAACTTAAGATAAGTATCTATATGGGTTTACGGAGATGGGCAAGAAGAAATCATAAGGCGACAATGTCTCTAACTCCCCTTAACCATCAGGAAAGACGTAGTATCTGATATTCGAAATTTTACGAGAGACGAAGGCGTGATCAGAATCTGGTGCATTACGAAATCCTGCGCTCGTTTCTTGTTGTCAACCCCTCTCCTTTTTGGCTTAACAACTGATATGTCTAAACCTCGTAAAGACTTGATCCTGAAAGTGAGTTGCCCTGACTCCCCTGGCTTGGTGTCAAAAATCGCTAACTACATCGCTAGTTATAATGCGAATGTCATTGAGTTTAACCAGTTTGCGGATGCCGTAAACGGGAAATTTTTTGCTCGTCTAGAGGTCGACACATCGCAGGCCACCGTCAGCGTTGATGAACTGGAAGAAGGGTTCGCGGTCTTAGCCAAGTCGATCTCCGCGGAGTGGCATTTTCGCCGCTTACCCCATAAGACGAGAACGGCCATTCTCGTCACCAAGACTTCCCACTGCCTGAACGACCTTATCTGGAGGGCTCAAAACGGAGAGCTGCCGATCGAAATCACTTCCATCATTGGGAATCAACTAGCCTGTAAAGAAGTCGTGGAGCGAGCAGGGCTGACCTTTCATTACGTGGACTTTAAGGAACAATCAAAAGAAGAAGCCTTCGCAGAGGTTGATAGCATCCTCAAACAAGAGAAGGTGAATTTGATCGTTCTCGCCCGTTTCATGCAAATCATGCCGGCTTGGATTTGCGAGGCCTATTCCGGAAAGATCATCAACATTCACCACAGTTTCCTCCCGGCGTTCATCGGAGCAAACCCTTACCGACAAGCGTATAACCGTGGAGTTAAAATCATTGGCGCTACCTGCCACTATGTCACCAGTGATCTGGATGCAGGGCCCATTATCGAGCAACAAGTTTCTCGCGTGCAACACTTCCATAACGTCCATGATCTCACCCGTATGGGACGTGATTGTGAACGCGCGGCACTCGCAAGAGGTATTCGCTACCATGTGTATGACCGCACAATCATCGATGGAAATCGTGCCATTGTTTTCTCCGACTAAAAACTTAGAAATTCCTCTGGGAATTCATTAAATTCTAAGACCATAATCAGAAATGATCACCAAAGCATTTATCTTAGGAGCGGGTTTAGGAACTCGCTTGCGTCCACTCACAAACGTGCGACCTAAGCCTCTCATCCCTCTTTTTCATAAGCCGATGGTGCAATACGCTATGGATCGCGCACTCGAACTTGGTATTCGTGATATCGCGATCAACACGCACCACTTAGCAGAGACTTGGGAAGAGTATTTCCCGAAAGCTGGAGGCGTGACTTATGTCGGGAAAAACGGAATCGAAAGCCGTTCTAGCCTCTACAAGGAAGCCACGGTCTCTCTCTTTAACGAGCCTGAATTACTCGAAACAGGTGGTGGCATTTGTAACATTGGAAGCTGGATTGGAGATGACGATGTTCTGGTCTACAATGGTGATATTTACTGCTCTATTCCATTGACCTCTCTAGTACAACTTCACAATAAGGGGGAGTATGAGGCTACACTGATCTTACGCAATAACGGCCCATCCAAGCACATCGCGATCGATAAGCACACCGTAATCGATATCCACAACAAGCTCGGAAAAGGTGAAGGAACGCACCAGTTCACGGGGATTTATGCCATCAAGGGAAAACTCCTCGATCGCCTAGAACCCAACAAGAAAGAATCAATCATTCGTGTTTTTCTCGATCTCGCTAAAGAAGGGAAACTCGGAGCGGTAGTTGTTGATGCTGGAGAGTGGTTTGATTTAGGCACCAGAGAGATGTATTTAGAGGCTCATGCCAGTGACAAGATGCGCCCAGAGAACATCAAGGAGGTTAACCCCTCAGCAGTGGTTGCCGAATCCGCAAAACTGGAAACCTCATGGATATCAAGAGAAGTCGTAGTCGGTGAAAATGCTAGCATCGAAAACTCGGTTGTTTGGAATGGGGCTAAAATCGGAGCAGGCGCAAAAATTTCAAACAGCATTATCTTCTCTGACGTCACACCAGGTGCGACCATTGATGGCTTAGATCACTAGTGCCTACCTCTCGCTTCGTTGAAGCGAAAACCTTTTCTAAACATCCAGATGCATTTGCCCATTGGTATTAGAATAAACTTGAAAAAGTGCGGGTTTATTTCAACTTCACACTATGTCGAATGGTATTTCCGAACAACACATAGTCTCCGCTAAAAAAAGTCAACCTTGGTGGATAGTCTGGCTTATTCTAGGGATGATGGTAATTTTCTTTGGAGGATGCACAATGATGATTGGGGCGTTAGGTAAGGCCTCCTCCTCTGCAAGCAGCTTCAATATATCTGGCAGTGATGATTTCACCGAGACGGTTTATTACCAAGATGATGCTCCCGATGGGAAACTAGCAATGGTCTCGATTGAAGGAATGATTACGGGGCAACACTCTTCTTACCAGCCATCGATGGCAGACACCGCAATCAGTGAAATCGAACAAGCAACAGAGGATAAATCGGTGAAGGGACTTCTACTCTACCTCAACACTCCGGGTGGTGAAGTCACCGCTTCAGACAAGATTTACCATGCCGCCAAGAAGTTTTCCGACACTGGACGCCCCATCGTGGCGTATATGGATACCGTCGCCGCATCAGGTGGGTATTACATCGCGTGTGCCGCAGATGTGATCGTGGCGAATGAGACCTCGATCACGGGGAGCATCGGGGTTATCATCGGGGGCGTAAACGCGAAGAATATGTTCGATAAAATCGGAGTGAAAGATCAGACCTTTAAGTCAGGAGCCTTTAAAGACACCATGAGTATGGCGCGTGAAATGCGAGAGGATGAGCGCGCGTATATTCAGGACCTCGTCAATGAGATGTATGAGAAATTCGCTGGGATTGTCTCAGAGGCTCGTGAAATTCCCATGGAAACGCTCAAGAACGGAATTGCTGATGGCCGTATTTTCCAAGGAAGCACTGCAAAGACAGTAGGCTTAGTGGACGAGAATGGTTACATCGAAGATGCGATTTCAGCACTCAAGGCGCAGGCTGAACTGGAAGACGCCAAGGTGATCCAGTATTACACCGAGCCTAGCATCGGTGACTTCCTGAGCATCCTCGGGGTCAAGGCACAGAAGGCGGAAGCGATCAAGGTTGACTGGGGACAAGGGCAGTTCACACAGAACCTCAAGCCGTTTGTCCCTTATATGGTTTTACCGGGATATTAAACAATCTCGCGACCTTCACTATTAGCGAGCTTACGGAAGGCGGTGATCATCTTTTGTGAAATCACACCTGGTTTTCCGTCACCGATCTCGCGCTCATCAAGCTTAACCATCGGAATCACTTCTGCAGCCGTTCCTGTGAGGAAGATTTCATCCGCCGTATAGAGGTCATAACGCGTCATGGTGCGCTCACGCAACTCATAGCCGAGCTCTTCTGCGAGTTCGAAGATGACTTGGCGTGTGATGCCATCTAGCGACCCGTCTGAGACAGGAGGAGTGCTGATTTTCCCTTTCTTGATAACAAAAATATTATCCCCTGTGCATTCCGCGACATACCCTTGTTCGTTCAACATCAGGCCTTCTTGGGCCCCCGCCTTGATTGCCTCGACCTTGGCCATGACATTGTTAAGGTAGTTTAGCGACTTCACCTGTGGGCTGAGCGCTGCAGGTGCAGGACGACGCGTAGAACACGTGACCACCTCTAAGCCGTTCTCATAACAAGAATCTGGATAGAGCGTGATCCCAGACGCGATGATAAACATAGAGGGCGTCGGACACTGATGCGGATTAAGACCTAGTGGGCCAGTGCCGCGAGTAATGACTAAGCGAACATAACCATCTGTTAGTCCGTTTGCCTTACAGGTATCAACCGTTGCTTGGCAGACCTCTTCGATCGACCAAGGGGTCTTCATCAGAATCGCTTTCGCGGAGTCAAAGAGCCTTTCGATATGCTCTTCTAGACGAAACACACGTCCGCTGTAGAAGCGAATACCCTCGAAAATTCCATCACCATACAATAAGCCGTGATCGAAAACTGAGATCTTTGCCTCGCTTTCATCTACTAGCTCGCCGTCTAACCATACTTTTTGAGACATAATTTTATCTGTTGAAAATGTTACTTCTACTGGAATTTACTCAGGAATAATTTCCCAAATTTCACATATTTGATTTGAGAAATCATTGGTGGTGGAAAAGCGATTTGTTTGGCCAAGGAAGACCGCTTTGACCGTTTGTGTGGCTCCGCGCTGAATATCAGTGAGAGTGGCTACGGATGTAGCTCGCTTAGCTGACAATTCACGGTTTAGTGCCGCATCTCCTGACTTAGATGCATAACCAACAATAAGGTATTCTGCGGTGCTTGAGGTAGAAAGAAGGCTCTTCTGGATCACAGAAGATTTCTCCGCATTCACTGTAGAGGAACCAGAAGCGAAATTAACCGAATCAACCACTCGCGCATTGAGTTCATTTTTAATATCTTGATAGACTTGAAGGCGTTCATTGTTCGTGCTTCCCTCCAGAGCAGCTAACCTAGCATAGAGGCGCTGACCATTCGGGCTCAGCATATCAGCATTTTCCGCAAAGAGACGACTACGGTTCGACTTCGTTTTCAAGGCCATCAGTTCTTCACGCAGTCTACGATTTTCTTCCTCCAAGCGAATTAACTCAGACTGGCTTGGGGCCGCATTAATCTGAGCGCGAAGGCGTTCCAGTTGCTCCAAAGTGCTCTGATAGGCAAGCGCGTCAGGCATCTCTCTAAATTGAGCATTCAGACGAGCGATCTCCTCATTCGCCGCAGCTAACAGGCGTTTCGTGTCCGCAAGATCATTTTCAAGCTTGGCCTTAAGTGCCGAATTCAGGTCGGAATCTTGGAGTTGCTTTTTCAAGTTAAGAAGTTGATCGGAAAGCGAACTGTTCAGTCTATTCAGGTTATCAATTTCGGATTGCTTCTGTGCCACGAGCCCATCTTTTACGGAAAGGCTGTTCGAGTACTTCCCTAGAAGGTCGCTTAGTGTAATGGCATCATCAGAAATACGTCCTGCTAAGCCTTCTGCAGATAAACCACTAGAGCCAGTGCCTGCAACGCCAAGCGATCCACGCTTTTGCTGGAGTTGGTTACGGAGAGATTCTAGCTCAGGATCAAAGCCTAATCCGCTTTTAGGGTTTTTACCGAGGTTAAAAAAGAGAATCCCTGCGGCAACCATTAGAAGCAGAAAAATTAAAACAATGAGTAACTTAGAGACATCAGATTGTCGCGCAGGCTGCGCTACTGGTGCAGGCTGGGCATAGTGAATTGTCGCTTGTTGAGGAGGACTTACGGGTTCTTGTACTATTTGTTTAGTCGGCGTATGTTTTGGCGTTTCTTGATCCATGAGATTTTTGGGTATTTTTACTTAAATGAAGAGAATGTGGATTACAATGCGATTTTTAACAGTTCGCTTGGCTTCTCGATGAGGTATGTTGGTCGCGCAATTTCAAGCGACTCCTTAGAGTTAAAACCCCATGAGGCGGCGGCAATGGCGATGCCTGCTTTTTGCGAAGCCTTAATATCACGAATCTCATCTCCGATGTAAAGCATGTCTCGTTTGTTAATCGAAAATGTTCGTGAAATCGAGTTAATGTGCTTGGACTTCCCGCCTAGCTTCGAAGTAGAACTAATAAAGGTGAAGAGGTCTCTGATTCCGTTATTATCAAGGAAGAGCTCAACATTCTCGGTCGAGTTTGAGGTCAGGATGCCAAAGTTGTTCGCATTCTTGCGCAGTTCCTGCATGGTCTCGATCATTCCTTCGATCGGCGAAAGCTTGTGAATCCGTTTCTTCAACAGCTTACGGCCTTTGTTTAACAAGAACGGCAAGCGCAGCTTTGAAACTCCTAGCTCTTTGGTTAGTTTTTTCACGCTGCAGTGGCGCAACGCGGGGATCTCTTGTGCTTGGACTTGTTTATATCCATGCTCTTTAGCGAGAATATTATAGATGTCGGCAGCCTCCGAAAGCGTATCGGCGATCGTCCCATCAAAATCAAAAATAAGTGCAGGATATTTCATAGTTCCATTTGGAATCACCAGTTTTGATAGATGACCTGATTAAGCAAGGCTTAAGTTTGGGTTGATATTGGT